>CALXCU010000159.1 GCA_944386885.1 uncultured Oscillospiraceae bacterium
CTGCGTCAGCAGCCAGGACGTGGCGGTGACGGAGGACGGCCGGCAGTACCGGATCGACATGGTCCAGTCCGTGCCGGACGTCTGGCCGGCCTCCATGGACCTGACCCTGGCCAGGGTGACGCAGCAATACGATGTGTCCAAGTTGGACACCGGGGAGGGATGCCCATGAGCTGGCAGGAGACCATCATCGCGGCCCACACCGCCGTCACCGAAGCGGTGAGCCACGCCCGGCGGCTCCAGTCCGACCGCTACTTCGTGTGGCAGGAGGACGGCTCCAACGACCTGGCGGCCGGCAACGGCCGCGGAGAGCGGGCCATGACCGGTGTCACCGACCTGTACACCAAAATCGAGTTCGACCCCTGGGGCGACGCCCTGGGCGAGTCCCTGTCCGGCTTCGGGATCTCCTGGTCCCTGGTGCTGGTGGAGTACGAGGAGGACACGGGGTTTTACCACTGGAGCTGGGACTGGGAGGTGGTGTGCTGATGGCCACGATTAGCTTCAAGAACGGGGACGAGTACCTGGGCAAAATTGCCAAACTGGAGGCGGCACTGAAAGATGAAATCTGCGGGGCGGCCATATACGGCGCCGCCGGCATTGTGGCGGACGAGATCCGCAGCCAGCTGAAGGCCGTGCCCACCGATGAGGGCTACGGCACCGCCTCCGAGCCAACCCGAGGGCCAAAGGCCGGACAGAAGGAGGGGCTGCTGGATGCCCTGGGCATCTCCTCCATGGAGGAGAAGAGCGGCTATTACGACGTCAAAATCGGATTCGACGGATACAACGGCATCAAGACCAAACGCTGGCCCAACGGCCAGCCCAACCAGATGGTGGCCCGGTCCATCGAGCGGGGCACCTCCTGGATGAAGGCCAACGCCTTTGTCAAGCGGGCGATGGCGGCCACCCGCAAGCGGGCCCTGGAGTTTATGAAGCATTCCGTGGATGAATCCATTCGGAAGATTATGGAGAAATGAGCCTCTGCGCCAAACCCTGCGCCTCTGCGCCGACCCTCTGAAAGGAGCACGCTATGGCAATCATCGGCCTGAGCAAACCCTATTATGCCACCTACAGCGCCACCGGGAGCGCGGTCTCCTACACCAGCGGCGGCGTGCTGGGCAAGGCCACAGAGGCCAATATCGAAATCGAGACCAGCGAGGACAACAACCTCTATGCGGACAACGGCATCGCCGAGACCGACCGGCAGTTCACCGGCGGCACCCTGACCCTCTCCACCGACGATCTGAGCCAGGAGGTGAGCAAGGCCATCCTGGGCCTGAAGGAGGAGGCGCTGGACACCATTGAGGGCATCACCGACGAGGATGTGAAGGAGCTCATCTACGACGAGACCCAGCAGACCCCCTATCTGGGCGTGGGCTTCATCATCAAGAAGGTCCGGGGCGGCGTCACTATGTGGCGGGGCGTGGTGCTGACCAAGATCATGTTCTCCATCCCCTCCGACTCGGCCACCACCCAGGGGGAGAGCATCGAGTGGCAGGTGCCCGAGCTCTCCGCCACCGTCATGCGGGACGACAGCGCCACCCACATGTGGAAGCGGGAGGCCACCTTCACCACCGAGGCCCAGGCCGAGGCCTACATCAAGGACCGGCTGAACATCACGGCGGGGGTGGGCGGCTGATGAGGACGGCGACCATCCATCTGGCGGGGAAAGACCGCCTGCTGTGCTTCTCCACCCGGGTCGTCCGAAACTGCACGGAGAGATATGGCGGCATCGAGCACATCGGCGCCGCCCTCTCCACGGAGGACACCGTGAAGGCCCTGGACGAGTCCATGTGGCTGCTCTCCCAGATGCTGGAAGCCGGGGCCCGCTACGCCAGAATGAACGGCATGGACAACCCGGAGCCGCTGGACGCGGACGGGCTGTACGACTGCTGCGACATGTCGGACTTCGCCGGCCTGCGCGGGAAGATCATGGAGACCATCTCCAACGGCCAGCGGGCTAACGTGGAGGCGGAGGCCCCAAAAAACGCCGGGGCCGCTCAGGGGGAGCGCTGACCCCTGAGTGGTTCCTGTGGTACGGCATGCGGGTGGGCCTGACCTATGACCAGGCATTGGACATCCCCTTCGGGGAGCTGCTGGACTACGTGGCCATCGAGCAGATCAAGACCGAGGGGGCCCGCCGGAAGCACGTTCTGACCGATGAGGACATCATCCCGGATGTGAGGTGAGGATATGCCGGGAAGCTATGATATTGGGCCGAAAATCGGCATGGACGGGGAGGCCGAGTTCCGGAAATCCCTGCAGAACATCAACCAGCAGCTCAAGACGCTGGGGTCGGAGATGAAGGCGGTGACCTCCGCCTTTGACGCCGGGGACAGCAGCGAGGAGAAGCTGGCCGCCCAGACCGGCGTCCTCAACAAGCAGATTGACGCCCAGGAGAAAAAGCTCCAGCAGCTCCAGAAGGGCCTGGACGCCTCCGCCCAGAAATATGGCGAGAATGACACCAGAACCCTGAAGTGGGCTCAGGCGGTGAACAACGCCACCGCCGATCTAAACCGGATGCGCTCCCAGCTCTCCCAGACGGAGAGGGAAATGGATGACCTGGGTGACGCCACGGAGGATGCGGCGGATGCCCTGGAGGACGCCGGGGGCAAGTCAAGCGGATTCGGCGACATGCTCAAGTCGGCGTTCCTTGGGGGCGGCATTGCAGGGGTAATACAATCCCTGATCGGCGGAGTGAAGGATCTGGTGGAGAACACCAGTGAATACCGGCGGATCATGGCATCCCTGGAGGTTTCCAGCCAGCGGGCGGGCTACAGTGCCGAGGCCACGGCGGCCGCCTACCGCACCCTGTACGGCGTACTGGGGGACGACCAGACGGCGGCCACCACCACGGCCAATCTACAGGCCATCGGGCTGGAACAGGAGCAACTCATGGAGATCACCCATGCCACGATTGGCGCATGGGCGACCTACGGGGATTCCATCCCCATCGACAGCCTGTCCGAGGCCATCAATGAGACCATCCAGGTGGGCCAGGTAACCGGCACCTTTGCAGATGTACTCAACTGGGCGGGTGTCAGCGAGGACGCGTTCAACGCCAAGCTGGAGGCGGCAGCCACCCCGGCGGAGCGGGCAAACCTGGTGCTCCAACAGCTGGCCAGCCAGGGCCTTGTACAGGCCGGGCAGGCGTGGCAGCAGAACAACGCGGACATCGTGGCGGCCAACCAGGCCACCGCCAGCCTGAGCGATACCATGGCGGGCTTCGGGAAGATCCTGTCCCCGGTAGTGGCCAGTGCAAAGCAGGGCTTCGCGGATCTGCTCGGCGGCGTGCTGTCTGTAGCGCAGGCATTCCAGGAGGATGGCCTCTCCGGCGCGGTGCAGCAGGCCGGGGAGCTGGTGAGCGGCTTTGTGGATGATGTCAAGGCGAATGCTCCGGCCATGATGGAGGCCGGGCAGGAGATGCTCACCCAGCTGGGCCAGGGCATCGCGGCGAATGCCCCGAAGGCGGTCGATGCCATCGGCCAGGCAGTCGCCGCAACGCTGAATTTCCTGGCGGAAAACGGCCCTGAAATGATTGCACAGGGCGGCGAGATGCTGGGAAAGTTTGTCCAGGGTCTGATCTCCGGTATCCCGGATATGCTCAAAAACCTACCCCGGATCATCCAAGCATTCGTGGGCTTTGTGGCCGAAAATCTCCCGGCCATTGCCGGCGCTGGCGTGGACATCATCGGTGGACTCATCAAGGGCCTGATCAGCGCCATCCCGGAGATTGTGGCCATGCTGCCACAGATTATCCAGGCGATCGTGGATGGCATCGGCGCGTTGATGGAAAGCATCGTGGAGGTAGGTAAGAGTATCGTCAAAGGGATCTGGCAGGGTATCCAGGATATGGCGAGCTGGATCACGGAGAAAGTCACCGGATTTTTTACGGGTATCGTTGACGGAGTCAAAGATCTGCTTGGTATCCATAGCCCTTCCAAGGTCTTTGCAGAGATGGGCGGTAATATGGCGCTGGGCCTTGGCGAGGGGTTCTCCGCCAAGATGCCGGCCATCCAGCGGGAGATTGACCGGTCAATCCAAGGCATCACCAACCGTCAGTTTACATTTCCGGAAGTGGACGGCTTTACCGAGCGTCTGCAGGCGGTGGCCGGGAACATGACGGCGGCCATCCCCAACGCCGCAGACCAGCTCGGCAGCATCGCGGCGGGCATGGTCAACGGCGTGCAGACGGCGGTGGCCGGGGGCGGCAATTACCGGGTGGAGATCCCCATCATCATCAACGGCCGGGAGTTCTCCCGGGCTATCCTGCCCGACCTGCGGGCGGTGGAAAAATCCAATCCGGAGGTGGTGAGCGGCGTATGAGCCAGCTGATTCTGGCCAACAGCATCTATCTGCCCGAGACCAGCCATGACAAATACAAGTGCTATCCCGTGCTGCTGGGGGAGCGGGTAGAAATGATCTCCGGCCGGCTGGTGCTGGAGGTCCGCGGGCAGGTACAGATGGTGGAGTACGAGTACGACTACATGGGCAACGAGCTCATGCGGCAGGTCAACGCGGTGCTCCGCTCCGGCCAGGCCTTCACGGCGGCCTACCTGCCGGACAGGGGAGACAGCCTGGTGGTGTCCACCTTCCTGACCGAGAGCTTCCCACAGCCCGCCTTTGCCTTCAGCCGGGGCGGGAAGCCCTACTGGCACAACGTGGCCTTTACGCTGCGGGAGGTGCAGCCCCATGATTAGCGGCGTGTCCAAGTCGGACACAGGGAGGTGACAGGATCGTGATCCAGAGCAGCGGCGCCTATCAGGCGGCCATCACCGGCGACGCCCGGCGGATCCTGCTGCGGGCGGCCATCGACATCATCGACCCGGACATTGTCTACGGCACGGTGGACAGCTCCGGCGCGGAGAGCGTGTGCGTGCCGGAGCAGGTCCACGACAAGGGCCTGGAGATGGCGCCCTACGCCACCCTGGAGCCCAACCGGTGGGTGCTGGACGGCACCTTCAAGCTGTTCCCCCTCCAGGGGAGCGACCATATCGGCTTCCTGGGGAACGTCCTGTCCGGCGGGGACGGGACGTTCTCCCCGGCGGTGTGGGTGGAGGAGCAGTTTGCCAACGTGTCCATCCTGCAGGCCTGCTCCGTCTACTTCCCCACGGCGGAGT
>CALXCU010000160.1 GCA_944386885.1 uncultured Oscillospiraceae bacterium
CCCCAATTTCCAGTACTTTTTGAACCCGTTCCGCCGCCTCAGGCGAACTCATTCAGTTTAGCACACCCGAGCTCTTTTGTCAAGCACTTTTTTCCGGTCTCCTCCACAGGGTCCGTCCCGCTTCCGCCCGGTCTCCCCGCTTCCAGTTTCCAGTTTTTGCGTGCCCCTCAGGCGCTCAGATATCATACCAGCACTCCCCAACTTTGTCAACCCCTTTTTCGCCCTCTTTCCCTCTTTTTTTCGCTCAGCCTCCGCAGACCGTCCTTGGTTGCAGTGTCCACAGAAATGTGATACTATTTTTGATATCATATTCTGTTTTCACTATTTACACAAGGAGGGATTTCCCATGCCGATTCGAATCCCAGATTCTCTGCCTGCCCGCGCGGTGCTGGAGGGAGAGAACATCTTTGTTATGACGGAGTACCGCGCTATGCACCAGGATATCCGTCCCCTCAATGTACTGATCCTCAACCTGATGCCCACCAAAATCGTAACGGAGACCCAAATTCTCCGCAAGCTCTCAAATACTCCCCTTCAAATTCAGGTAGAGCTGCTGCAAACCAGCAGCTATGTCTCCCGCCATACTGATGAGGAGCACCTCTCTTCTTTTTATACGACCTTTGACCAGGTAAAGGAGCGCACCTTTGACGGCATGATCATCACCGGCGCGCCCGTGGAGAATATGGAATTCCAGGAGGTGGACTACTGGGCTGAACTGTGCGAGATCATGACCTGGAGCCGCACGCATGTCCACTCCACCCTTCATATCTGCTGGGGCGCCCAGGCGGGGCTCTACTTCCACCACGGTATTGCCAAGCATACCCTGCCGAAAAAGCTCTTCGGTGTCTACGAGCACCGGGTCCTCAAGCCCAGCTCCCCCCTCTTCCGGGGTTTTGACGACGTGTTCTACGCCCCCCACTCCCGCTATACCGAGGTTTGGGAGCAGGATATTCGCAGCGCCCCCGGTCTGGAGCTCATCGCCAACTCCTCTGAGGCGGGGGTTTACGCCGTCAAAACAGAAGACAGCCGCCAGTTTTTTATCATGGGGCACCCGGAATACGATCCGGATACGCTGGCCCTGGAGTACTGGCGGGATGTGAAAAAAGGGCTGGACATCCAGGTGCCCGCCCACTACTTTCCGGACAATGACCCCAACCGGGTCCCGGTGGTCCGCTGGCGCTCAGCCGGACAGCTACTCTATACCAATTGGCTCAATTACTACGTCTATCAGACCACGCCCTACGATATCACTCAGATCACGGCCGGAGTTTCGACGCCAGATTGACCCGGCCTTTTGGACGGATGCGCCGCAAGCACTTGCGGCGTATCCATTTTTTTAAATTTCTGAGTCCGCCCCCCTTGACAACCGTGCTGCATAGTGCTATCTTTTTAGCAAATAATTATTCATCTTCTTTGTGATGTAGGAATAATTATTCTGGCAACCACCCACCAAGATCGAGAGGAGAACGAACATGAAACAGACTGTCCATCCCGCTCAGCGGTGGCTTGCTCTGCTGCTCTCCCTGGCGCTGTGCCTGTCTTTGGGCGTAACGCCGGTCTTTGCAGCGGAGGAAACCTCCTCCGAGCCCGCACCTACCTTTGAGAACACCTCTGGCGACGGCGGTGACAACGCCGTCAGCCTGACGGCCGCGCGCACCTTCCAGGCCAAAGTCCCCGTGGACATGACCCTGGAGGAGGCTCAGGCCGCTGCCGAGAACGTGGTCTGGAGTCTGGACTACGACGAGAGCCAGCCCTATGTGGACCCGGAACTCTTCCCCAACCACAGCGAGGGCGGCGCGCTGGATTCCTGGCTGTGTACGGATGGGGAAACCCCCCTTTTCACCGACATCGCCACCAGCGCTGAGTCCGAGGACGGCCAGGTCTACCTGACTGTGACGTTCTCCAACGGCATCTACTTCTATGCCACCGACCGCGCCACCGGCGAGAGCTATCCCGACGCCAGCGCTCCCCACTCCAACGGCGGCGCCTACCTGGATGTGTGCGGCATCTATGCGCTCACCGCCTCCCTGGATGGGGAGGATCTGGGCTCCGTGGACGTGAAGATCGCCCCCTATGACAACTTCCACACCATGGAAGAGATCTATGAGAACATCGACGAAATCGTCTCCTATGCCGCTGAGAACACCGACCTCTATGTGGAGAAGTTCTCTATGGGCCAGAGCCAGGGCGACAACGGCATGGAGAGCCTGGATATGCCCTACCTGATCATCGCCAAGAACGAGGCGGTGCTGGACAAGTGGCAGGAAATCAAGGCTGAGGCCGAGAGCGATCCCACCTCCCTCATTGCCAAGATCGAAAACGGCTCCCTGGGCGACTACCAGGTGCCCGTCATGTACTCCAACGTCCACGCCAACGAGGTTGCCGCCACCGACGGCGTGCTCACCTTCGCCTGGATGCTGGTGGAGGCCGCCGCCAGCGAGAGCGGCAGCATCGACTATGACCGGCTCACCGGCTTCACTGCTGAGGGCGAGGCCGAGCTGGCCGAGCAGATGGGCCCCGTGGGCGAGGCCGGCTCCGTGGCCGTGCCCGACCTGGTGGCGGACACCGCCACCTACCTGGGCTACCTGAAGGGTGAGAACGCCGACGGCACCACCGCCGACGCGTCGGTGCCCGTGGACCTGGAGAAGTACTACACCATCGAGACGGAGACCGTGGACGTAGACGAGCTCCTGGACGACGTGTTCTTCATCATCGTCCCCGAGGAAAATGTGGAGGGCCGCACCTATTTGACCCGCACCTCCTCCGGCGGCTTCGACCTGAGCCGGGACAACTCCTTCCAGACCCAGGCAGAGACCCAGAACATGACCCAGCTCATCGCCGAGTGGAACCCCGTCAGCTTCGCCGAGTTCCACGGCCGGGTAGAGCAGTTCCAGTGCGAGCCCTGCGATCCCCCCCACGAGCCCAACTTTGAGTACGACCTGCTGGCCGAGCACCTGATGGCCGGCGGCGAGGCCCTGGGCATTGCCGCCGTGGCCAACAACGACGGCCACAACAGCTATGTCATCCCCCAGCGGGACTACCTGACCTACACCGGCGAGCAGACCGCCGACGGAGCGGATCAGACCCAGTGGCTGGACCCCTGGGACGATATGTCCACCAGCTACACCCCCCAGTACGCCATGCTCCACGGCACGGTGTCCTACACGGTGGAAGTGCCCGCCTATGACGACTACATGGTCCAGGGCGTGGCCTACGGCCAGCTGGGTCAGTCCAACTACATCGCGCAGAACAAGGAGAGCTACCTCCTCAACCAGACCAAGATCTTTGAACGCGGCGTGACCAACGCCAACTCCGATGCCTACGAGCTGGTGGGTCAGTGGCTCACCGATCAGTACGACGTGGAAGGCGCCGAGGCCGACCTCTTCCGCCCCGAGTACGACGGCGAGGGCCAGAACGGCAACTTCTACCCCGAGTGCTACATCATCCCCCTGGACGGGGCCAATCAGTCTAACCTCCAGGCCGCCGACGAGATGCTCACCTACCTGACCCGCAACGGCGTGGACATTATGGTCGCCGGCGAGGCCTTCACCTATGACGGTGTAGAGTACCCCGCCGGAACCGCAGTGGTCTCCATGTACCAGGCCAAGCGCAGCGTGGCCAACGGCGTCCTCTATGACGGCACCGTTATCACCGAGTGGCCCGTCCTCTATTCCGAGGGCATCACCGCCTTCAACTACACCCGGGGCTTTGACATGGTCATCTGTGCCGAGCCTGCGGCCTATGAGACCATCGCCGCCGCCTGCTCTGTGGCCGACGACTGGAGCGTCTCCTCCGCCTTCTCCGGCGAGACCGGCGCCCAGGTCATCCTGATGAACGCCTCCGAGGACTCCACCGCCGCGGTCAACGCCCTGCTCCAGGCGGGCAAGAGCGTCTCCCTCATCACCGAGGGCGCGTACAACGGTAGCTTCCTCATTTCTTATGCCGACTGGCAGAGCGTGTGCGAGGACTACCTTCTCACCGGCATCGGCGTGGCCGGGACCGGCGCTCCCGCCGCCAAGCCTATCCCCAAGGCCCCTGTGATCTACATCTCCGGCAAGCCCGCGGACAACACCAGCGGCTTCTATAAGTCCACCCTGGTCAGCGGCTCCTATCAGTACAACTACGACCGCCAGGCCATGGAACTGCTGGGCTTCACTACTACCGACAACGCCGCCGAGGCCGACCTCATCATCGGCGCGGCCGCCCTGGACGAGCAGGCTCTCGCCGCCGTCAAGGCGGGCACTCCCTACATCGGCTACGGCTCCAACGCCATGCGCTCGGCCGTGGACCTCTTCGAGGAGGGCCAGCTGGTCCGGGAGACCGCCGGCGACTCCGCCATGGACGCCCTGTCCTATGTGACCTATCCCACCGAGAGCCCCATCACCGCCAGCTATGTGGCTGAGGGCGACGACATCCTCTATGGCTACGGCGCAGGCTACTTCGCCGCCATCCCCGAGGGCGCCCAGGTGCTCATCCAGCTGGACAGCTCCAAGGGCCTGCTGGAGGGCTTCCTCCCCAGCACCGGCGAGCACTACGAGGACTTCCTGGATGACTCCATCCAGGCCATCTCCTACCAGGGCGTGGGCGCGGACGGCGCCGCCTTGGACGTGGTCCTCTTTGCCAACACCCTGACCAACAAAGTCCATCAGCGGGATGAATTCAACTTCATCTCCAATGCCGCCTTTAACGCTGTGGCCGACGCCACCGGCTATGCGGACGTGGCCAGCTCCGCCTGGTATGCCGACGCCGTCAAGGCCGTCAGCGCCCAGGGCCTGATGAGCGGCACCTCTTCCACCACCTTCAGCCCGCTGATGACCACCGACCGCTCCATGATGGTCACGGTCCTCTACCGCCTGGCCGGTTCGCCCAGCCTGGAGGACGAGAATCTGGGCTATCCCTTTGCCGACGTGGACGCCAGCTCCTGGTATGGCAATGCGGTGTACTGGGCCCGGCTCAACGGCATTACCGCCGGCGTGGGCGGCAACCTCTTCGCCCCCACTTCCGCCCTCACCCGCGAGCAGGCCGTCACCATGCTCTACAGCTATGCTCAGAGTTTGGGGCTGGATGTGACCGCCGCCGGCGACCTGTCCGCCTATACCGACGCCTCCCAGGTCTCTGACTTTGCCGCCGGCGCCATGGCTTGGGCGGTGGAGAGCGGCATCGTCTCCGGTACCGGCGACGGCACCACCCTCTCTCCCAAGGCTTCCGCCTCCCGGGCCGAACTGGCTGTCCTGCTGCTGCAGGCCCAGAGCGTATTCACCGCTCAGGCGTAAGCTTCCTCTCCAAATCGGAAAATCCCGCCCCCGCCGAGAAACCGGCGGGGGCGGGATTCTTTATTATAAATATGATTTTCGCTCAGGGATCGAGTTCCACATAGAGCTCGTCCAGAGCGGGGGCCTCGTCAATGAGTCCCTGTTCCAGGAGCCAGTCCACGTTCTCCTGCCAGCATGCTGCGCTCTGAGAGAGGAAGGGCGCCTCCTCCGTCTCCATCATGGGGAGGAGGGTGTCCAGGCTTTTCGTCTCCACCGTCTCAGAGAGGGGGAAATTCTCCTCATTCTGGTTGTCCAGGAGGGTCTGGAGGGCCCCGGCTGGGTGCTTCTTCACATGTTCAAAGCCTCTGGCGGCGGCCCGCAGAAAAGCCTTGAGCATCTCCGCGTCGTTCTCAATGGTCTCGTCGCTGGCCAGGAAGACCCCTTCATAGTAGGTGGGCACGCCGTAGTCGTCCAAATCGAAGTAGTTGACCGCAAAGCCCTCCTCCTCCATCTGGGGCACCTCGTGATTGACGAGGCAGCCGATGGTGGCGTCCACGTTGCCGGTAGTCATGGAGCTCATCAGATCAAAGCCCACGTCGATCATAGTCACATCGCTGGAGTCGGCTCCCACATAGGCCATGATCGAGCGAATCAGGGCCTCGGAGAGCTCGGTGCCCGCGTAGCCGATGGTCTTGCCCACCAGGTCCTCCGGGGAGGTGATGTTCTTCTCCGCCAGGGAGAGGACGATGTTCAGGGGGCCCTGGACCACCGCGCCGATGGACTTCACCGGCACATCCTGGTTGGCTCGGGCGATGATCACGTCCTGCTGGTAGTACAGGCCGATCTCCGCCTGT
>CALXCU010000161.1 GCA_944386885.1 uncultured Oscillospiraceae bacterium
TCCACCGAGCCCACCGACGGCGGCATCTACCGGGGCCACCGGGGCCGCATGGAGATCCGGGTGGACGTCCACGGCGTGTCCTGCCACGGCTCCGCCCCCGAGCGGGGGGACAACGCCATCTATAAGATGGCCGACATCCTTCAGGATGTGCGCGCCCTCAATGAGAACCCCGCCGATGAGAGCGTGGAGATCAAGGGCCTGGTCAAGATGCTCGACCCCAAGTACAACCCCGAGCACTATGAAGATGCCCGTTTCCTGGGCCGGGGCACCTGCACCACCTCCCAGATCTTCTACACCTCCCCCAGCCGCTGCGCCGTGGCCGACTCCTGCGCCATCTCCATCGACCGGCGCATGACCGCCGGCGAGACCTGGGACTCCTGCCTCCAGGAGATCCGCGACCTGCCCAGCGTAAAGAAATACGGCGGCGACGTGAAGGTGTCCATGTATATGTATGACCGGCCTTCCTGGACCGGGGAGGTCTATGAGACGGAGTGCTACTTCCCCACCTGGATCAATAAGGAGAGCGCCGCCCATGTCCAGGCCCTGGTGGATGCCCACCACGCCCTCTGGGGGAGCGAGCGCATTGGCCATGCCGACGCCGAGCCCAAGCGGGACGCCATGCACCTGCGCACCGGCCGTCCCCTCACCGACAAGTGGACCTTCTCCACCAATGGCGTGGCGATCCAGGGCCGTTATGGGATCCCCTGTGTGGGCTTCGGCCCCGGCGCTGAGAGCCAGGCCCATGCCCCCAACGAGATTACCTGGAAGCAGGACCTGGTCACCTGCGCAGCCCTGTATGCCGCGGTGCCCGGCCTATACAAGGAGGAGAACAAGACCACCGACGTCTCCCAGTTCCGGGCCGGCAAGACGGATAACGACATTCTGTAAGAAGCGCTGAGCCGCCGGGCATGGGCGGATGGACCCGACGCAAATGTGACAGCGCGGGATGATGAAAAAAAGAAAAGGAGACTGCCGTGATGGATCAGAACCTTCAGAAATACATTGACAAGCTCAATACGCTGGATTTTAAGGACATGTACGAGGGAGACTTCTTCCTGACCTGGGAGAAGAGCGACGATGAACTCGCCGCCGTCTTTGCCGTGGCCGACGCCCTGCGCTCTCTGCGGGAGCGCAACATCTCCACCAAGATCTTTGACTCCGGGCTGGGCATCTCCCTGTTCCGGGACAACTCCACCCGCACCCGGTTTTCCTTTGCCTCGGCCTGCAACCTGCTGGGCCTGGAGGTCCAGGATCTGGACGAGGGCAAGAGCCAGATTGCCCACGGCGAGACCGTCCGGGAGACCGCCAATATGATCTCCTTCATGGCCGACGTCATCGGCATCCGGGACGACATGTACATCGGCAAGGGCAACAAGTACATGCACGAGGTGGTGGACGCGGTAACCCAGGGCAATCGGGACGGCGTGCTGGAGCAGAAGCCCACCCTGGTCAACCTCCAGTGCGATATCGACCACCCCACTCAGTGCATGGCCGATATGCTCCACATTATCCACCACTTCGGCGGCGTGGAGAACCTGAAGGGCAAGAAGATCGCCATGACCTGGGCCTACTCCCCCAGCTATGGCAAGCCCCTCTCCGTGCCGCAGGGCGTTATCGGCCTGATGACCCGTTTCGGCATGGATGTGGTGCTGGCCCACCCCGAGGGCTACGAGGTCATGCCAGAGGTGGAGGCGGTGGCCGCCGCCAATGCCGCCAAGACCGGCGGGACGTTTACCAAAACCCACTCTATGGCTGAGGCCTTCCAGGGCGCCGACATTGTCTATCCCAAGAGCTGGGCTCCCTTCGCCGCCATGGAGAAGCGCACCGACCTGTACGCCCAGGGCGACAGCGAGGGCATCAAGGCCCTGGAAAAGGAGCTGCTGGCCCAGAATGCCCAGCACAAGGACTGGTGCTGCACCGAGGAGCTGATGAAGACCACCAAGGACGGCAAGGCCCTGTATCTCCACTGCCTGCCCGCCGACATCAATGGGGTCTCCTGCGTGGACGGCGAGGTGGAGGCCTCTGTGTTTGACCGTTACCGCGATCCCCTGTACAAGGAGGCCAGCTTCAAGCCCTATATCATCGCGGCCATGATCTTCCTGGCCAAGGTGAAGGATCCTCAGGCCACCCTGAAGGCCCTGGAAGAGCGGGGCACCTCCCGTTGGTTCCAGAAGTAAGTTCACGCCCCTTTCTTCCCGGCCCGCCCGCATATACGGCCTCTCCAGTATCTGCGGGCGGGCCTGTGCTTTCGGCTATAAAACAGGAGGTATTTTATAAATATGGGTAAACGAATCGTAATTGCTCTCGGCGGAAATGCCCTGGGCAAGAATCTGCCCGAACAGATGGCGGCGGTGAAGGAGACCGCCAAAGCCATTGCCGATCTGATTCAGGAGGGGCACGAGGTGGTCATCGCCCATGGCAACGGCCCCCAGGTGGGCATGATCCAGCAGGCCATGGCTCTGCTCACCCGGGCAGAGCCGGAGAAATATGTGCCCTGCCCCCTGTCGGTGTGCGTGGCCATGAGCCAGGGATACATCGGCTACGACCTGCAAAACGCCCTGCGGGAGGAGCTGCTGGACCGGGGAATTCAGAAGGGAGTGGCCACCGTCCTGACCCAGGTCATTGTGGATCCGGAGGACCCGGCCTTCCAGCACCCGGCCAAACCCATCGGCTCCTTTTTGAGCAAGGAGGAGGCCGACAAGCTGGTAGCGGAGCGGGGTTACCAGGTGGTGGAGGATGCTGGGCGGGGTTACCGCCGGGTGGTGGCCTCCCCTATGCCCCAGGCCATCGCAGAAATCGACACCATCCGGGCCCTGGCCGACACGGGCCATGTGGTGGTGGCCTGCGGCGGAGGCGGCATCCCCGTATTCCAGACGGAAGGGCATCACTTGAAGGGGGCCGCCGCGGTGGTGGACAAGGATTTTGCCTCCTGCGTATTGGCCCAGCAGATGGATGCCGACTGCCTGATTATCCTCACTGCCGTGGAAAAGGTGGCCATCCACTTTGGCAGGCCCGACGTGAAGTGGCTGGACCGCCTGACCCCGGAGGAGGCCCAGGCCTATATCGACGCCGGTGAGTTTGCCCCCGGCTCCATGCTCCCCAAGGTTCAGGCTGCCCTCCGCTTTGCCCAGTCCAAGCCGGGCCGCACTGCCCTCATCACCCTGCTGGAGAAGGCGAAGGACGGCGTGGCAGGCAGAACCGGCACCCTCATTACCGGTTGATTTCAGGCGGCGTCTGGTGAACCTGGGTTGCGCCTGCCGGGTCGCGCCCTGCCCCGCCGCTTTTTGAGAAAGAAGGAGATCCGGATGAAAACGCAAACCCGCCCCAGCGAAGCGCTCTTTACCCTCACCGGCACCCCGCCCCTGGGCGCCTTGTTTTCCCTGGCCTTACAGCATCTAGTAGCTATGATTGTGGGCTGTGTTACGCCCTCGATCATCGTGGCCAACGCCGCGGGTATGTCCGCAGCCGACAAAGTGGTCCTCATTCAGGCGGCGCTGGTGGTATCGGCCCTCTCCACGCTGCTGCAGGTCTTTGCCATAGGCGGGAAAGGCTTCCGCTTTGGTTCCGGCCTGCCGGTCATTATGGGCATCAGCTTTGCCTACGTCTCCACCATGCAGGGGATCGTGGATCAGGACCCGGCCCACGGCGTGGCCCGCATTGCGGGGGCCATGGTGGTGGGCGGGGTGGTGGCCTTTCTCATCGGCCTGTTTATCAAGCCCATCCGCAAGCTCTTTCCGCCCCTGGTTACCGGCACGGTGGTCTTTACGGTAGGACTCTCCCTCTACCGCACGGCGGTAAACTACATGGCCGGCGGCACGGCCAACACCTATGCGCTCGTCGTGGAGACCCAGGGCAAGACCGAGGCTCTGGTCTACGGCTCCTGGCAGAACTGGCTGGTGGCATTCATCACCCTGGCGGTCGTGATCCTCCTGAACCACTACGCCAAGGGCATTCTCAAGCTGGCCTCCATTCTGGTGGGCATGGCGGCGGGCTACGCCGTGGCTGCCTGCTTCGGCATGGTCAGCTTTACCGACGTGGCCGACGCCGGCTGGGTGGCTGCCCCTCAGGTTCTCCCCTTTGGAATCGAGTTTGAAGCGGGTGCCTGCCTAAGCATCGGTATCCTCTTTGCCATCAATTCCATCCAGGCCATCGGCGACTTCACGGCCACTACCACCGGCGGCCTGGACCGGGAGCCCACCGACCAGGAGCTTCAGGGCGGCATTGTCTGCTACGGCGTGACCAACGCGGTGGCCAGCCTCTTCGGCGGCCTGCCCACCGCCACTTACTCGCAAAATGTGGGCATTGTGGCCACCACCAAGGTGGTAAACCGGAAGATCTTTGGCCTGACCGCCGTGCTGCTCCTGCTCGCCGGCCTGATCCCCAAGTTTTCCGCCCTGCTGACCACCATTCCCCAGTGCGTACTGGGCGGCGCCACCATCACGGTGTTCGCCAGCATTGCCATGACGGGAATCAAGCTGCTGATCACCGACGGCGGCGGCATCACCGCCCGTGGCTGGGCCATTGTGGGGCTGTCGGTGGCGCTGGGCGTGGGGATCTCCCAAGCTCCGGAGGCACTGGCCAACCTGCCCGCCACCCTGTCCTTGGCCTTTGGCAGCTCTCCCATGGTGGTGACCACGATTATGGCCATTCTACTCAACCAAATTCTGCCCAAAGATAAGAGCGCCGACACCTGAAGTGCGCCTCGCACAAAACCGCCCGCCCGGAATACCGTTCCGGGCGGGCGTTCCGCTGGGCATCAAACTGGAACGGCCTGCGCGGGAAGGGAGTCGTCCTCCCGGACCCAATCCTCCACATGGACCACCGTGTATTCCAGAGGGGTGCGGCGAATAACCACCCGGGACACCCCAGCGTTGATGATCAGCCGGCGGCACATGGAACAGGAGGTGGCGTCGGACAGGAGTGCGCCGGACTTGGCGTCCCGGCCCGCCAGGTAGAGTGTGCCGCCGATGATGTCGCTGCGGGCGGCGGAGATAATGGCGTTGGCTTCAGCGTGGACCGAGCGGCAGAGCTCATAGCGCTCCCCGGAGGGGATATTCAGGGCCTCCCGGGAACAGTAGCCCACATCGCCGCAGTTTTTCCGCCCCCGGGGCGCTCCGTTATAGCCGGTGGCGATGATCTCATCGTGCTTGACAATAATGGCTCCATACCAGCGGCGCAGGCAGGTAGAGCGCTCGAGTACGGTCTCAGCGATGTCCAAATAGTAGTTCTCCTTGTCAATGCGGCCCATAGGTCCCCCTCCTGGTCATTTTTTGGTTTCAGTATATCCCGATTTTCCCCGCTGTGCAAGGCAATCGTTCACACTTTGTTTACGTTTCCTTTCTTGACGAGTTCACGGGCAGGCGTTATAGTATTTACCATAAGAACAAGTTGGCCGGAGCTCCTCCGGCCATTTCCCACCGCCGTCCGGTGTCGGGATCCTCTGCAACAAAAGGAGACGAAGACGTTTCATGAATTGGCTGAGAAGAATGATGTACGGGCGATATGGCGGCGATCAGCTCTCCTGGTTCCTGCTGATCGTGTATGTGGTGCTTTTGCTGCTCTCTGGGCTGCCCCATCTGGGCATCCTGTCGTGGGTGGCGCTGTTGGTGCTGGCCTGGTCCTTCTTTCGGATGTTCTCCCGGCGGTATGATCGCCGCCGGGCGGAGAATGCCCGCTTTCTGGCCCTGGCCGGACCGGCCATCCGGTGGCTGAAAATGCGCCGCACAATCCTCACCGACCGGGAGCACCGCTATTTCCGCTGCCCCAACTGCGGGCAGTACCTGCGGGTTCCCCGGGGGAAGGGCCGTATCACCGTTAACTGCCGCAGCTGCGGCGTCAGCTTTGAAGAGAAGAGCTGAATCGAAAAGAAGACACCTCCGGGCCGTGAACTGATCCAGTAAAAACGGACAGTGACAAAAGACCCCCTGATGTAGGAAAATAAACTACATCAGGGGGTCTAGCCATGGAGAAACGGAACTACACACACGTTCAAGTATTGCTGCCTGAAATC
>CALXCU010000162.1 GCA_944386885.1 uncultured Oscillospiraceae bacterium
AAGCCCAGGTCCAGCACCTCGTAGAAGGAGCCCCCGTGCTCCAGGATGGTGTCCTTGCCCACAATGCCCAGGTCGCACACCCCGTGCTCCACATAAGTGATGACATCGGGCGCCTTGGCCAGCACCGCCTCCAGCGGGTAGTTGGGCAGGGCGTGGACCAGCCGCCGGCCGGGGTCCTTGATGGGAGAGCAGTCCAAGCCCATGGCCTCGAAGAGCTCCACGCTCTTATCCTGCAGGCGCCCCTTGGTCAGGGCGATGCGCAGATTCTGGCTCATACCTCCACCGTCCTCTCTCCGTCGCTCTCCAGCACCAGCACCTGCCGGGCTCCCTTCTCCCGGGCCAGGGCCACCGTCTCCTCCAGGCTCTCGCAGGGGGAGAGCTCAGCGCTCCCCTCCGGCCGGCCGTCCACGGCGGTGAGGGCCCGGTCCAGCTCCCGGGGGGCGAAATGGATGAGGGTCCGCACCCCCGGCAGCTCCGCGCTGGGGCGGCAGCGGGCCACCGCGTCCACGTCTACGGCGAAGCCGGTGGCCGGCGCGCTGCGCCCAAAGGAGGCCACCAGGCCGTCGTACCGGCCGCCAGAGAGAACGGCGTCTCCCGCCCCCTCCACATAGCCCCGGAAGACCACGCCGGTGTAATAGTCGATCTGGTGCACCAGGCCCAGGTCAAAGCGCAGGTACTTTCCGTATCCCGCCCCCCGCAGGTCCTCGTAGAGCTCCCGCAGGTAGGAGACCGCCTCGTTTTCCCCGGCCAGGGCCTGGGCCTCGTCCAGCACTTCCACGCCGCCAAAGAGCCGGGAGAGCCGCAGCAGAGCCCCGCAGGGGGCCTCCCCCCGCCAGGGCTCCAGGAAGTCCTTCAGGGCGGCGAAATTCTTGCCCTCAATGAGCCGGCGCATCTCCTCCACCTGCTCCTCGGTCATGTCCATCCGGGCGGCCAGAGAGCGGAAAAAACCGGCGTGGCCCAGCTCGATGTGGAAGCGGGCCAGGCCGCAGGCGCGCAGGGCATCCACCGCCATGGCGATGACTTCCAAGTCAGCCCTCTTCCCCGCCGCGCCGATGAGCTCGATGCCGCACTGGGCCGTCTCGCTGCGCCCGCCCCGGTGCTGATCCCAGGAGCGGAAGACCGGCTGGGCATAGTAGAGCCGCTGGGGCAGGGGCAGGGCCTTGAGTTTGGTGGCCGCCACCCGGGCGATGGGGGTGGTGCAGTCCGGGCGCATGACCATGATCTTGCCGCTGCGGTCGATGATCTTGAGCATGGCCTCCTGCGGAATCGGGTTGCCCGACTGGAGGAAAAGGTCGTAAAACTCCACCTCCGGCGTGCTCACCTCGGCATAGCTCCGGCGGCGGAAGAGGTCGGAGAGCGCCGTCTGGACGCTCCGCCGGTCCCGGCACTCGGCAAAGAGCCGGTCCCGGGTCCCCTCAGGGGTATTGATGCGGTATAGCATTGGGTTCTCCCCTCTCACTTTATCACTTTACCACGCTAATATACTATATTTCTACCCCACTGTCAAGCGGGAACAGGGCGCGGACATCTCTGCCCGCGCCCCGCGCGCCCCGTGTTCCTCTTACAGGACCAGGCTGGGCGCCGTATAGGTCCGCGCCGCCAGCTCGCTGTTGAGCATGTACAGCCCCTTGGCGTCCTCCCCATAGAGCCCCAGCTTCTTCACCAGGTCCTCGGCGTTCTTCTCCTCTTCGCCCTGCTCCTTCACGAACCAGTCCAGGAACTGCATGGTCCGGAAGTCCTTGAGGCCATAGGCCACATCGTACAAGGTGTGAATGAGTCCGGTCACATACCGCTCATGCTCCAGCCCGGCCTGGATCACCCCCATGCGGGTATCCGGGGTGGGCGCAGGCTTGTCCACCGCCTCCAACGCCGGGCGGACGCCGTTATTTTGCAGATACTGGAAGAAGAGCATGGCGTGATCCCGCTCCTCCTGTGCCTGCACCTTGTACCAGTTGGCGAAGCCGTCCAGGCCCTCGTCCTCAAAATAGGAGGAAAAATCCAGGTACAGGTAGGCCGAATAAAACTCCTTGTTGACCTGCTCGTTGAGCAGCTGCGCCATCTTTTGATCCAACATGTTCCAACACCTCATATCCCGGCCCCGACGGACCGTTTTTTATTCCTCGTCCTTACTGTCCTCTTTGTCCAGCAGGGCGGCCAGGACCTCGTTATACACCCGCTCGGGCTTGGCCTTGAACCCCTCGGAGAGGCGGGCGGCCTGGTCCTCGTTGACGCAGAGGAGCTCAATGGTCATGATGTTGCCCCCCTCGTCATCCAGGGTCATCCGGGCCGTCAGGCTGCCGTCCTCCCGGGGGAGGACCTCCGCCCGCACCTGGGCGTTGCGCCGCAAGACTCCGTTGAGCTTGGCCAGGTTGGAATTACATTTGTGCTTGACGGAATAGGGCAGGCTGCTCTCCCACGCCTCGCCATTGTGGCGGCCCTTGTCCGTGATGGAGTAGTGGTCGTCCTCCAGCTTCAGGTGCCCAGTCTCCACCAGCTCGGCCACCGCCTCGGCAAAGTCGAAGTAGTCTACCCCCTCGTCGCACATCGTCAGCTCCGTCAACGTGGGAAAATCAATGGGCGAGACCACCCGGGCCATAATATAGAGCACCAGGAATTTGATCTCTATCTTGTCGTGTATAAACCCGAACCGGCTCATGCACTCGACCGCCTTTCTCGCCCCGGGGCTCCCCGCCCTCAGGCGTATCGGATGCTCCCATTATACGGTATTTTCCCCCGCTTGGCAAGAGCTCCTCCGGGAGTGCCTTCGACGCACTCCGCGAAAATTTTCCCTCTTTTCGAAAAAAGTGCTTGCATTTCTTTGCTATATGTGCTATCATAAGTGAGCTGTCAGCGAGAGGTCGCTGTACGGTATGCGGCTGTAGCTCAGCTGGATAGAGTGTTTGGCTACGAACCAAAAGGTCGGGGGTTCGAATCCCTTCAGCCGTACCAACTCGTCGCAAGCGTCATATCGCTTGCGACGAGTTTTTTCATTTCATTGCAAAACTCATCGCGCGCTCATTCTGCTGCTCCTCGCTTCCAAACCGGACCCGTTGTCGCTGGGCTCCGGTTTGGGGCCGCCGCTTCGCGGCGCTTTTGTCTTATCACGAGGAGATCTCGATTTTAACCGTCCCTTCCAAACAATGATAATCCGAACTACATTATCCAAGTAGGTAATGTGTTCGGATTTATCATTTTTATTGCGAATGTGCTTTAGCAAACAGGGGCGGGGATGAAAATTCCTGCCCTTGCAGTTTTATATATCAAATGCTATCATATGCTTAAGAAATTACTTGGCAAAAGATGATTGCCTCTTCAAATGGGTTCCTGAGCCTATCGGTTACATATCGATCAAAATTCTCCGAGGAAAGCGCAATCAATGTGTCGACCTTCAAGAGCCCTAAAGAAATAGTGAAACCGGGAGCATCGATTCACTGCCTGGACATAGGTGGCCGCATGATCGATTTCCAGGAAGGTGTTGCGCAGGCTTTCTATCATTTGTTGGTACAATTCGCGCCTCTCTGTGACGATCAATCAACCACCGACTTTCCTGCCTCGGCCATGGACTCCAGAAAGGCGTCCTGGCTTTCGCCCCACATACTGCCTCCGGTACTGCCGGAGTGGATGAGGGATTTCCCTTCGGCGGAGGCGATCCCGATGGAGATATTCTTGATGGCGCCGCCAAACCCGGCCATGCTGTGGCCTTTGAAGTGGGGGAGCACCACAAAATAGTCATAGTCGGTAAAGCGGCCGCCCACATAGTTTTCAGTCAGGTTGGTGCCGCCCTCCACCGGCAGGGTCATGGAGCCTTCCTCGTCCATGATATCCATATCGGCGATGTCCGTGTAGCCGTGGTCCTCCGCCACCTGGTAGTGTATAGCTGTATTGGCGCGAGAACCGCCGTAGGCTGTGTTGCATTCTATGATGGTTGGATCATCCAGAGATTGCACCAGAGGGCCGATGAGGTCGGTACGCAGATAGTTGCTCCCCGGTTCCCCGGTGGAGAGCTTGACCGCAAAGTTCCGGTTGGGGATGCCTTCAGTGCCTCGTAGATGGCCATCAGGCCAACGGCGGTGAGATCCGTAGTCATAAAGACCTCCGGTGCGCCGTCCTGGTTTTCAGGCGGCACGGTGCTGCCGCCTTCTTCAAGGTTTTCCGGCTGTGTCGGGACTGTTCCGGTTTCCGACGCTGCGCGCCGCACGCGGCAAGAGAAAGGGAAAGCAGGGCGGATAGGACTGTAACAGAAAATTTGCGTCTTGTTTTTTCATAAGGATACCTCCTGACGAAAGGAAAACATCCCAGCCCGGCCTGAACAGAGGCTTGGGACGGGATGTTTTTCTGCAGATCGTTTTATGAATCAAACAGAGAGAGGGTGGCCTGTTGATCCCTTTATGACTCAGCCTGGAAGGTAACTTCCACGCTGCCTCTGCCCAGGGCAGAGGCCAAACCGTCAGGGTCAGTGATTTGGCCCAAGGTGGTGTAGGAATAAGAACTGGAGAAGCTCTCATAGAACAGCACTAGGCAGTCAGAGCCGTAGAGCATCAGATCGCCGGCATGGATCTGTCCGGGCCGCTGGGCGTTGATGGGCAGGCTTTCATCCATGTAAAAGTATTTTTCATTCCCGTTCAGCTCGCCCATGGTCACGGTCATAGGGAGCCGCTCCAGCAGAGCGCGGGTGGTGGGATTGTCCTGCAGGGTGGCAGTAAAGGTCTGGCCACCCACGGAGATGCTCAGATTCGGCATGGCTTGATCCTCCGGTTGTTCTTCCTCATCAGGCGGTGTCTGCTGACCGCTGTCTTCTTCAGAAAGGTCAAGATCAGAGATCCGTTCAGCGGCCAAAGTTTCTGCATGATCCAGCGTGGCGCTGGTGATGCCCAGCCCGTCTGTTACCGTAGAACCTGGGCAAAGAGTGCGGATAGCGTCCACGGCGGTTTCAATCCCACCGGAGCTGCTGGTGGAGAAGGGAACGATCGTCATCCCGGTCAGGTCGCATTCTTCCAGGAAGGTACGGATCACCATCGGAGTTGTACCATACCAAATGGGGAATCCCAGATAGACTACATCATACTGCTCCATATTCTCCACGTGGCTGGAGAGCGCGGGACGGGCATCGGCTTCCAGTTCTTCTCCAGCGAGATCGCTCAGTTCCCCATAGTTATCCGGATAGGGTGTTTCCGGAACGAGTTCAAACAGATCTCCACCCGTGAGTTCTGCAATCTGCTCCGCAACACCCTCGGTGGTGCCGCTCTGGGAGAAGTAGGCCACCAAAATATTGGTGTTCGATGTGGGAGGCGTATCAGGTTCCTCCACATTTTCCTGCCCACGGGTCAGATAACGGTAGAGAATTGTGGCGGTTTCTGCACGGGTCGCCTGACCATCGGGATCAAAGCGATTTCCGTCCCGACCGTTCACAATGCCATTCTCCCGTGCCCAGGCGACTGCCTCCACTGCATAACTGGCGATAGCCGCCTGATCCGCAAAGGGCTGCTGATCAGACTCCGCTGCCGGACGTCCGGCATCCCGCCAGAGGATGATAGCCAGCTGCTCCCGGGTCACTGGATCGTTGGGGCCGAAACGGTTTCCGTTATATCCGCCGACCACCCCTTCCAGGCGGGCCCAATAGACCCCGTCGGCATACCAGCTG
>CALXCU010000163.1 GCA_944386885.1 uncultured Oscillospiraceae bacterium
GATTTCAGGCAGCAATACTTGAACGTGTGTGTAGTTCCGTTTCTCCATGGCTAGACCCCCTGATGTAGTTTATTTTCCTACATCAGGGGGTCTTTTGTCACTGTCCGTTTTTACTGGATCAGTTCACAGCGCGGGAGGGTACCTTCTTTTGACCGTGGTGCTGGGCCTAGCACTGTATGGCCGCGGAACGAAGATGCAGCACCGGGTTTTGGGAATTATCGCTACAGTTGGGACGATGCTACCCGTGGGTCTGGCTATGGGACTGTATGCAATTCCCTACCTGGTGCTGAGCGAGAATATGTTCTCAGGCGTCATGGACTGGGTGTTCGTCTTCTTCCCACTGCTGGGGATTGCCTATTTTATTCTGAGCATTGCAAAGCTGCTGGAAAATGGGTTGATTCATCTGGGAATTTCGGTAGTGTTCCTGGGAATTGGATATCTCTTTGTCCGCCGGCTCTTGCTTTTAGACCCGGAATTGCTGACCTTTACCTCTATTGCAGGGGTCTATGGATTCAACTGAGAAACGAATAAAAATCAGGCCGCCCGGCGCGTGAAGCGCCGGGCGGCTTGCTCGTCTTCGAAAGGTCAGGAAGATTCTCCGCCCCTGCAAAGGCGGCGGAAGGCCGCCGGCTCCCGGGCGGCAAAGACCCGCTTCCCGCCGGAGCGGGGGTCAATGAGCTCCAGCCGGTGGGCGTGCAGGCAAAGCCGCCCCAAGGGCCGGGTTTTGGCCCCATACTGCCGGTCCCCGGCGATGGGGTGGCCCAGATCGGACATGTGGACCCGGATCTGATTTTTCCGGCCGGTCTTCAGATCGATCTCCAGCAGGGCATACCCGCCCCCGGCAGCCAGGGTGCGGTAGCGGGTGACGGCCTCCTTGGCGTCCCGGCCGGGGGCGCCGGAGTAGACCAGGTGGGTCTTGGTCTCCCGCAGGAAGGAGCGCACCTCTCCTTCGGGGGGCTGGGGAACGCCCTCCACCAGGGCGCGGTAGCCTCGCCGGAGCACCCGCTGGTCCCAGTCCTCCTGGAAGGCCCGCTTGGTCTCCTCATTTTTGGCAAAGAGCACGACCCCGGAGGTATCCCGGTCCAGGCGGTGGACCACAAAGACCCGGGCAAATTTGTTCTGCTCCCGCACATAGTCGGTGAGCATGTGGTAGGCGGTGCGGACCTTCTCCTTCTCGTTGGCAATGGTCAGCAGGCCGGCGGGCTTGTCGATGACCAGGATGTCCCGGTCCTCATAGAGGATGGGAAAGGGGAGGGCAGGGGGCTGCTCCTCCACATGGGCTTTCACGGTCACCCGGGCCCCCACGGGAACCGGGTGGTCAAAGCGCGACGCGGGGCGGCCGTCCACCAGCACCTGCCCCCGGGCGAGCATGGACTTCACATTATTGCGGGACTTGCCCTTCACATGGGAGAGCAGGAAGGGGAGCAGAACGTCGTCGGTCTCGGCGGTCCAGACCAGGTCGGGGCGTGGATGTTTCGATTGCATAGCGTCTCCTTACTCGGTATGGTCAGCCCCGCAGGGAGGCTTTCAGGCGGTGAGGCAGAAGCAACAGGTCGAGAGCCTCGCAGATATTCCGGCAGACCAGGTGGGCGGCGAGCAGGGCGCCGGAAAAGGCCCCCTCGTCCCCGATGACGGCCAGGGAGAGCCCCGCGGCGCGGAGCATGTCCACGTCGTTGCGGCCGTTGCCCACGGCGGCTGTCTCGCCGGGGCCCAGGAATTCCACCAGAGCGGCCTTCTCCCGGGCCACGGCGCCCCCCTCCCGCACCAGCAGCTCCACCGGAAGGGCGGCGCACTGGGCGGCGGCAGTGCCATTGGTGTCGGCGGTGACAATGTGCAGGGAGATCCCGCGCCCATGCAGGGCCTCCAGCCGGGGGGCTACCCCAGAGAGAAGGGCCCCGTCGGCGGCCAGAGTGCCGTTGTAGTCCAGCACCAGGTGGGCCACCCGTATCTCTCCCCAGCCGGGGACGGCCAGGGAGAGCATTATTTGCCGCCCTTCAGGGCCTTCATCCGGTCGGCGTGGCTGAGGATGCGCTTCCGGAGGCGCAGGTTCTTGGGCGTGACCTCCAGCAGCTCGTCGTCGCTGAGGAATTCCAGACACTGCTCCAGGCTCATCTGCCGGGGGGGCGTCAGGCGCAGGGCCTCGTCCGAGCCGGAGGCCCGCATATTGGTCAGCTGCTTTTTCTTGCACACGTTGACCGAGATGTCCTCCTGCTTGGGCGTCTCGCCCACTACCATGCCGGCGTAGACGGGGGTGCCGGGCCCGATGAACAGGGCGCCCCGCTCCTGGGCGTTGAAGAGGCCGTAGGTCACCGCCTCGCCCGTCTCAAAGGCCACCAAAGAGCCGGTGGCGCGGCGGTTGATGTCGCCCTTATAGGGGGCGTAGGAGTCAAAGACGGAGGCCATGATGCCCTCGCCCTTGGTGTCGGTCAAGAACTCGTTGCGGTAGCCGAACAGGCCCCGGGAGGGCACCAGGAATTCCAGCTTCATCCGCGCGCCCACCGGGTTCATCTGCACCAGCTCGCCCTTCCGGGCGCCCAGCTTCTCCATGACGGAGCCCACCGCGTCGGCGGGCACGTCGCACACCAGGCGCTCGATGGGCTCGCACTTCTTCCCGTCGATCTCCTGATAGAGCACCCGGGGCGGGGAGACCTGGAACTCGTAGCCCTCCCGGCGCATGGTCTCAATGAGGATGGACAGGCTCATCTCGCCCCGGCCGGCCACGTTGAAGGAGTCGGTGGAGTTCTCCACCTCGGACACCCGCAGGGACACGTCCTTCAGGGTCTCCCGGAACAGACGCTCCCGCAGCTGGCGGGAGGTGACGAACTTGCCCTCCTTCCCGGCGAAGGGGGAGTCGTTTACCGAGAAGGTCATCTCCAAAGTGGGGGCGGAGATCTTGACAAACTCAATGGGCTCCACGGCGTCCGGGGCGCAGATGGTGTCGCCAATGGTGATGTCGCCGATGCCGCTCATGGCGATGATTTCGCCGGCGGCGGCCTCGGTCACCGGCACCCGGGACAGGCCGTCAAAGGTATAGAGGGAGACGGCCTTGGCCTTCTTGGGGGGCTCGTCCGGGGAGTGGTAGTTGCACACGGCGATCTCCTGGTTCTGCCTGATGGCGCCCCGCTCGATGCGCCCGATGGCGATGCGGCCCACGAACTCGTTGTAATCGATGGAGGAGACCAGCATCTGGAAGGGCTGGTCCACGTCAGCCTCGGGGGCGGGGATATAATTGAGGATGGTCTCAAACAGGGGGGTCAGATCGGTGCCGGGCACGTCGGGGGAGTAGGAGGCGGTGCCGTTGCGCCCGGAGCAGAAGAGGGTGGGGGATTCGAACTGCTCGTCGGTGGCATTCAGGTCCAGCAACAGCTCCAGCACCTCGTCCACCACCTCGTGGATGCGCTGGTCGGGGCGGTCGATCTTGTTGATGACCACGATGACCTTGTGGCCCAGCTCCAGGGCCTTGGAGAGGACAAAGCGGGTCTGGGGCATAGGACCCTCGGCGGCGTCCACCAGCAGGATGACGCCGTTGACCATTTTCAGAATACGCTCCACCTCGCCGCCGAAATCGGCGTGGCCCGGGGTGTCCACGATGTTGATCTTCACGTCCTTGTAGTGGACGGCGGTGTTTTTGGCCAGGATGGTGATGCCCCGCTCCCGCTCCAGGTCTCCGGAGTCCATAACACGGTCCACCGTGGCCTGGTTTTCCCGATAGATGCCGCCCTGCTTGAGCATCTCGTCCACCAGGGTGGTCTTGCCGTGGTCGACGTGGGCGATGATGGCGACGTTGCGAAGATGGTTGTTCTGCACGAATAGCACCTCTTGAATCAAATAAAATGATAAAATGGCCGAATTCTCAACCTCATATTATAGACGACTCGAGCGGACAGCGCAACTGGAATTCTGCCTAAATAGGGGGCTTTTTAAAAGAAGAGTGTCCGCCCTGGCCAATAGCGTTGACACTGAAGCGGCTTTGCGGTAAAATACCATATGCCATTTCCTGCTGTTATCGAACGAAGGCCGGAAATGGCCCATGCGCCAGTAGCTCAATTGGATAGAGCGCACCCCTCCTAAG
>CALXCU010000164.1 GCA_944386885.1 uncultured Oscillospiraceae bacterium
GGATATAGGGGTAGCCCTTGTCGTCCTTGAGAAGGATATTGTAGCGGGGCTTGTGGCGCTTGATGAGGGAGTTCTCCAGCACCAGGGCCTCGAACTCCGAGTCGGCCACGATCACGTCGAAGTGGTCGATCTGGCTGACCATGGCCCGGGTCTTTTCCGTGTGGGAGGCCAGGTGGGCAAAGTACTGGCTGACCCGGTTTTTCAGCGCCTTGGCCTTACCCACATAGATCACCTGGTTTTTGGCGTCCTGCATGATGTACACGCCGGGCTTCAGGGGGAGGGCGTGGGCTTTTTCTTTCAGTTCGTCAAAGGTCATGGGGCTGCCCTCCTTCCGGAAAATCAGGGGTCCGCGCCCGAGGCCGGAGGCCCTGGATGTCAAAAAAAGCGCCGCTGACGCGGCGCTTTTTTCGTGCGCGGGCCGGGTTACTCCGCAAAGTTGGAGCTGATGAGCTCAATGAGGCCCTCGACCGCCTCTTTCTCGTCGGGGCCGTCGGCAATTAGGTTGATGCTCGTGCCCTTCACGATGCCAAGGGAGAGCACACCGAGCAGACTCTTGGCATTCACTCTGCGCTCGTCCTTCTCCACCCAGATCGAGCTCTTATACTCGTTGGCCTTCTGGATGAAAAAAGTCGCCGGACGGGCGTGCAGACCGACCTGGTTGTTCACCATTGCCTCTTTCATATACATAGTAGCATTTCCTCCCCTAGTATGCACTTGCATAATTTCACATATAAGAATACCAAATTTGTCCCAAATCGTCAATCCTATTTTGCACAAAATCCGCCGCCGGGGAAGGGACGTTTTCTCCCTGTTCTGCCCGAAGTGTTTCGGATATGGAATTAAATGCCCTGATTTTGTCCTCTTTACCCCTTATTTTCGTTCCGCTTTTCCCGCGCTGCGCCCCCATGCGCTCCTTACGGGAAAGCGTGAGGCGATTTTGTCACTTGAGCTGCACAATGGTCACGCCGTCCTCGCCCTCGCCGTAGCGGCCGGGGCGGAAGGACTTCACATAGCGGCTGCGCTTGAGGTGCTCCCGCACCGCCTTGCGCACCGCGCCGGTGCCCTTGCCGTGGATGACGGTGACCTCCTCCAGACGGCCCATGAGGGCGTTGTCCAGGAAGATGTCCAGCGAGCCGATGGCCTCGTCCACCGTCATGCCCCGCAGGTCCACCTCCGGGGAGGCGCCCAGGCTGCGCAGCTTGTGCTCAGCCCGGCTGGCGATCTTCCGGGCCTCTTTGCGCCCCCCGTCGTCCCCCTCCACCACGCGGACCTCCTCCTGTTTGGCGGTGATCTTCAAAATGCCCGCCTGGAGCTGGAGGGAGCCGTCCTTGTTCACGCTCAGCACAGTGGCCCGGGTGCCCATTTTCACCAGCTCCACCGTGTCGCCCGCCCGGGCGGGCCGGGTGGGGGGCGGCGTGGGCTCATCCGGCCGGGCGCCCAGCTTGTCCTCCGCCTCGTTGAGCCGGTGGCGCAGGCCGGCGCGGGCCTCGTTGACCCGCTGCCAGTCCTCCTCTTTGCGCTGCTGCCTGCGCATGTCGTTGAGCTCTTGGAAGACCTGGTCGGCGGTGCTCCGGGCCTCGTCCAGGATGCGCCGGGCCTCCGCCTGGGCCTTCTCCACCGCCTTGGCCCGCTCCTTCTCCAGCTTCTCCCGGTACTCCCGGGCCACCTTGGCCGAGTCCTCCATCTCCCGGCGGAACTTGGCGGCCTGCTCTTTCTCCCGCTCCATCTCCTGGCGCTGCTCCTCCAGCTGGGTGAGCACGTCCTCAAAGCGGATGTTCTCCGCATCCAGGCGGGCGGCCGCCTTCTGGATGATCTCCTTGGGCAGGCCCAGCCGCTCCGAGATGGCGAAGGCGTTGGACTTGCCCGGGATGCCGATGAGCAGCCGGTAGGTGGGGGCCAGAGAGTCCACATTGAACTCGCAGGAGGCGTTCTCCACCCCCTTGGTGGTCATGGCGTAGACCTTGAGCTCGGCATAGTGGGTGGTGGCGGCCACCAGGGCCCCCAGCGCCCGGGTGCTCTCAATGATGGCCGCGGCCAGGGCAGCGCCCTCCACCGGGTCGGTGCCCGCCCCCAGCTCGTCGAAGAGGATGAGGCTCTCCTCGTCGGCCTCTTTCAAAATACCCACAATGGTGACCATATGGGAGGAGAAGGTGGATAGGTTCTGGGCGATGGACTGCTCGTCGCCGATGTCGGAGAGGACCCGGGAAAAGATCTGGATCTGGCTGCCGGCGTCCACGGGGATGTGGAGCCCGCACTGGACCATCAGCGCGAGCAGGCCCAGGGTCTTGAGGGTCACCGTCTTGCCGCCGGTGTTGGGGCCGGTGATGACCAGGGTGTCGAATCCCTCCCCCAGCATCAGGTCGTTGGCCACCGCCTTGGCCGGGTCCAGCAGGGGATGCCGGGCCCGGCGGAGAGCGAGTCCCCGTTTGACGATCTTGGGGGCGCTGGCCTTCATCCGGTAGGAGAGCTTGGCCCGGGCGAAGATCACGTCCAGCAGGATGAGCAGGTCGTAGTTCTGGGCAATGTCCTCCCGGTACTGGGCGCACTCGGCGGAGAGCTCGGCCAGGATGCGCTCGATCTCCTTCTCCTCCCGGGCCTGGAGCTCCCGTAGCTCGTTGTTGGCCTTCACCACCCCCATGGGCTCGATGAAAAAGGTGGAGCCCGAAGAGGACACATCGTGGACCAGGCCGGGCACGTCGTTCTTGTGCTCGGATTTGACCGGGACCACATAGCGGTCGTTGCGCTGGGTGATGATGGCCTCCTGGAGGTATTTGGACTGGTTGGAGGAGATGAGCTTCTGCAAAATATCCCGCACCTTGCTGGCGGTAGCCCGGATGTGGCGGCGGATGGAGGCCAGCTCCGGGCTGGCCGAGTCGGCGATCTCCTCCTCCCCCACGATGGAGCCGGTGATCTTCTCCTCCAGGTAGCGGTTGGCGGTCAGGGAGGCGAAGAGATGGTCGATGCATGTCTTGGCCCCGCCGGAACGGCCGTCGGCATACTCCCTGGCCGAGCGGGCCGCCCGCAGGACCGCCGCGATGTCCAGCAGCTCCCGGGTGTTCAGCGCGCCCCCCATCTGGGCCCGCTGGAGAGAGGCGCCCACCGGCTTCACGCCGGAAAAAGAGGGCGTTCCGCTCAGGGTCATCATGCCCGCCGCCGCGGTGGTCTGCTCCAGGAGCCGCTCCACATCGTCGGCGTCGGCGAGGGGCCGCAGGGCCAGGCAGCGCTCCTTGCCCTCCGCCGTCACCGCCTGCTCGGCCAGGCGCTCCAGCACCCGGGGCAGCTCCAGGGTCTGAATGGATTTTTCAAAGAGATCGGTCATAGCTACGCTCCAAACTTGTTCTGCGGGCGGACGCGCCGCCGCATTCCTTCCGCGCGGACGGGCCGCGCAAATCAGCGGTTCTTATCATACACCAAAATTCTCTGTTTGAACAGTCCCACTTATGCTTGGGAGCCCTTTCCCGGCGGCGCGGAAAATGTTTCCCCGCCGTATAGAACGCCGCTTCTCTCCATATCCTCTCAGACAGAACCTGAAATCCGATGGGAGGATGCGCCATGAAACGATGCTGCGCGGCCCTGCTGGCCGCTTTTCTGCTGGCCGCCCCGGCCGGCGCGGTAACCGGAGCGCCGGCGGTGGAGGCCCAGGCCGCGGTGCTGATGGAACAGGAGACGGGGCAGGTGCTCTTTGAACAGAACGCCCACGACAAGCTGGAGCCCGCCAGCGTGACCAAGGTGATGACTCTGCTGCTGGTGATGGAGGCGCTGGACGCGGGGCGCCTGACTCTGGACGAGCTGGTCACCGTCTCCGCCAACGCCGCAGGCATGGGCGGCTCCCAGGTCTATCTGAAGGAAAATGAACAGATGACGGTGGACGAGCTCATCAAGGCGGTGGCGGTGGTCTCGGGCAACGACGCCGCCGTGGCCCTGGCCGAGCGCCTGGCCGGCAGCGAGGCGGCCTTTGTGGAGCGGATGAACCAGCGGGCCGCCGAACTGGGCATGGCCGACACCCACTTTGTCAACTGCACCGGCCTGCCCGCGGCGGGCCATCTGACCAGCGCCTACGACATTGCGGTGATGTCCCGGGCCCTGATGCGCCACCCGGACATTCGGAACTACACCACCATCTGGATGGACTCTATTCGGGGCGGGCAGTTCCAGCTGAGCAACACCAACCGCCTGGTGCGCTTTTACGAGGGCTGCACCGGCCTGAAGACCGGCTCCACCGACACGGCGGGGTACTGCCTCTCGGCCACCGCGGAGCGGGACGGCATGTCCCTCATCGCCGTGGTGCTCAAGGCCGACACCTCCGACCGGCGCTTTGAGACCGCCCGGTCCCTGCTGGACTTCGGTTTTGCCAATTACACCCTCCTGGATATCCAGCCCGGGCAGGCCCTGCCGCCGGTGACGGTCCTCCTGGGCGAGCAGAGCCAGGTCCAGCCCCAGCTCTCCGGCTCCCCCCGCATCCTGGTGGAACGGGACCAGGTGGACTCGGTCACCACACAGGTCCGCCTCGCCTCCGACGTGGAGGCCCCCGTGGAGCCCGGCCAGACATTGGGCGAGCTGGTGGTCCTCGTAGACGGCCAGGAGCAGCAGTCCCTCCCCCTGACCGCCCGGCAGGGTGTGGCACGCCTGTCGGTGGGCGGGATCTTCTCTCGCTTCCTGCGCGCCCTTTTCCTGGCCGGATAGCCCGGCCGCCGGGAGAACGCATTTTCCGCGTTCTCCCGGTTTTTCCCTGTTTCCATGCTGATATGCAACTTTTCGAGCGTGTTTTTCCCATTTTCTCCCCCCTCTTCCGGAGAAAAGAAGCACTCTTGACGGGGGTCTATTTCTGTTGTATAATTTATACAAAATAGCCGGTTTTCCACGGAACGGCTATGGCATCTATTACAACAGAAATCATCCGTGCCCTTGAATTTTTGGTTGTTTTTACCAGTAAGGAGAGATTGCCTATGACTCCCAAAGCGACGGCATCGGAAAGCGCTCTCGAAGCGTTCTCCAGCGGCAACGCCATTCGTGCGCAGGACTACCTGGGCTCCCACCCGGAGACCCGGGACGGGAGCGCCGGATATGTCTTTCGTGTCTGGGCTCCCCACGCCACGGCGGTGGCCGTGATGGGCGACTTCAACGACTGGAATGAGACCAGTCACCCCATGGAGCTCATCGCAAACGGCGTGTGGGAGGGGTTTGTCCCCGGCCTGAAACGCTATGACTCCTATAAATACGCCGTCACCGCCCGGGACGGGCGGGTGCTGGCCAAATCCGACCCCTACGCCTTTCACGCCGAAACCCGCCCCGGCACCGCCTCCAAGATCTACGACCTGGGGGATTACCAGTGGGGGGATGAGGGCTGGATGGCCGCCCGGAAGAAAAATCCCATCTACCAGAATCCGCTGAATATTTACGAGGTCCACCTGGGCTCCTGGCGGCGCACCGGGGAGGACACCTTCCTGAGCTACCGGGACATCGCCGGGTATCTGGTGCCCTATGTGAAGGAGATGGGTTTCACCCATGTGGAGCTTCTCCCCGTCACTGAGCACCCCCTGGACGCCTCCTGGGGCTATCAGTGCACCGGCTACTTCGCCGCCACCAGCCGCTTCGGCACCCCCGACGACTTTATGTACCTGGTGGACCAGCTCCACCAGGCGGGCATCGGCGTGATCCTGGACTGGGTCCCCGCCCACTTCCCCAAAGACGCCTTCGGCCTGTATGAATTCGACGGGGAGCCCTGCTATGAGTACGCCGACCCCCGCAAGGGCGAGCACGCCGACTGGGGTACCCGGGTCTTCGACTATGGGCGCTACGAGGTGCGCTCCTTCCTCTTCTCCTCCGCCCTCTTCTGGCTGGAGCAGTATCATGTGGACGGCCTGCGGGTGGACGCGGTGGCCTCCATGCTCTACCTGGACTACGGCCGCCAGAACGGCCAGTGGTGCCCCAACATGTTTGGCGGGCACGAAAATCTGGAGGCCGTGGACTTCCTCCAGGCCCTGAACACCCACATCTTTGAGAACCACCCCGACGTGATGATGATCGCCGAGGAGTCCACCGCCTGGCCCCGGGTGTCCCATCCGGTGGGACAGGGCGGCCTGGAGGGGGGCCTGGGCTTCAATTTGAAGTGGAACATGGGCTGGATGAACGACATCCTCCACTACATCAAGCTGGACCCCTACTTCCGGCAGTTCAACCACCGGGACATCACCTTCTCGCTGATGTACACCTTTCCGGAAAATTTCGGGGTTCCCATGTCCCACGACGAAGAGGGGCACATGAAGGGCTCCTTCATCAACAAGAGGGCCGGCACGGACGACGAGAAG
>CALXCU010000165.1 GCA_944386885.1 uncultured Oscillospiraceae bacterium
ATTGCCACCCGGCGCAAGTACCGGGGCATGTGACTCCGGGCAGAAAAACAGGGCGTCCCCGGTTCTCCGGCGAGACGCCCTGCGGTTTTTTGTCCGGCTAGGCTCCTAAAAAGGCCGTTAAAATTCCTGCCGCCGCCGCGACCACCGCTGCCGTGGCGGTCAGGTCCAAAAACAGGACCAGCCGTTCCCCTCTTGCAGGGCGGTTTGAGGCGCGGACCTCCTCCATAGGTCTCTCCCGTTTTTCCCGCCCGGCCAGGCGGCGGCGGTAATCCTGGAGATCCAGCACCTTCCCCTGTTTCCCGGCAGGGGAGCAGGCCGGCATCCGCTCCACAGCACAATTTGCTTCGCCGCTGGCCTGTTCTCTGAGTGCGCCCTCCAACCGGCCCGCGCGGATTTTCATATTTACATATCGGGTCTCCATCGGGCGGATCTCCTTTCCTCTGCTCCTTCCATTTGAGGAACTTTTGTTCGATACCAATTATACAACATCTGTTCGCATTTTGCAAGCCCTTTTTCCGCGCAAAGCGACAAAAAGCCGCGGGGGACAAATAGTCCCCCGCGGCTTGGTCTTCTGTGGAAAAGCATCCTCAGCGGTGCTCGCCCCGGCTGTAAGCCACCACCGTGCGGCGATTGGGCTCTGTGCCCACGGAGTAAGTGGTCACATCGGGATAATCCTGAAGCGCAGTATGGATCACATGGCGCTCGTAGGCGTTCATAGGCTCCAGCGTCACATTACGGCGGTATTTGACCACCTTCCCAGCCACCTTGTGGGCCAGGCGCACCAGGGACTCCTCTCGTTTGGCGCGGTAGTGCTCCGCATCCACATGAATCCGCACCCGCTTGGACTGGCCCCGGTTCACCGCGTAGACCGTGAGCTGCTGGATTGCGTCCAGGGTCTCTCCCCGCCGTCCGATGAGGCCGCCCAAGTGCTCACCCACCAGCTCCACCTGGTAATTGCCCCGCTCGTCCAGGGCGATGCGGGGGGTGGCCTGGGCATCCATATGCGCTAGAAGGCCGGTGAGGAATTTCTCAATCCGTCCGGCCACCGGGTCATCCGCCAGGGCTGGCGTGGATTCTTCCACTTTTTCCACCGAGTTTTCCACAGGTCTTTCCGGTTCTGTGGAAAAACAGGCGGCGGCCTGCGTCTCGCTGCCAGCAGACTGGGGTACTGCCGGGGCAGTTGCGGGCTTCTCCGGCTCGTCGGGCACTTCATAGGTCACCTTAACCTTAGCCGGGGCGCTGCCGATCCCCAAAAAACCCGATTTGGCCCGCTCCAGGATCTCCACCGAGACGTCATCCCGGTCCAGGCCTAACTTGACCAGCGCGGCCTCAATGGCGGCCTCCTCATTTTTGCCGGTACTTTCGATCCATTTCAGCATGGCTGATCACTCCTTCTCTTCTGTCTCAGGCGTGGAAGTTTCCACATGCTCCTCTGCGTCTGTGGACGCTTCCGGGGCGGGAACCTGCTCCGCAGGCTGAACCACGGTCTCTTCCGCGGGGCTCTTGCGTTTACCCTCGGGCGTCACCGCAGCTTCCTCATTCTTTTCCACAGCAGAGCTCTCCTCTGTGGTTTTTTTCTTCCGGCCAAACAGGCCCTTCTTCTCCGGCTGCTGAGGCTCGGCTTTCTTGGCGTTATCCCAGTCCCGGTCGGGGTCGTGATAGGGGGTGGGGCCGTCGGGGCTGAAGCGGTTGGGGTCATAGGCCCGGCCCCGGGCATAGGAGCGCATCCCGATCCCGCTGACGGCGATGACGGCGGAGTCGCCCTTGGAATCCTTCTCCATGGCGCTTAATAGCTCCTTTTTCTTCTTGCCCTTGGCGTTCTTGGCCTCTTCCATGCGCCGGGCCCGCTCTTCCGCGGCCTTGCGTTTGCGCTCTTTCTCCTCTTCCTTCTCCAAACGCTCCTGCTCCGCCTGCTTAGCGGCGGCCTCTTCATAGTCTTTTTTCAGAAGCTTTCCGCTGATAAACTCAGTGAACATGCTCAGCACGTTCTGGACAATCCAGTACAAGCACAGGGCCGCAGGCATGGAGAAACCAATCCACAGGGAGATCAGGGGAGAGATGATCATCATGCTCTTCATGCTGGGGTTATTGGCAGCCTGGGCGCTCTGCTTATTGATGGCGTTGGTTTTCTGGGAAATCAGGCTGAAGAGCACGCTGGACCCTGCGGAGATCACCGGCAGCAGGAACAGGGCAAAGCCGCCCTCCACCGTCCAGAACTGAAGGTTGGGCACCCGGGAGAGATCAAAAATCCCCAGGAAGTCGAAGTTCAAGGCATAAATATTGGCACCGGCATCCCCGACGGCGGCCTGGACCGCGCTCAGGTTTTCCGGTGTAATGAAGGAAGCCAGGTAGAGCTGGTTATAGCCGCTGTCCACAAAGGCGGCGCCCGCCTCCCGGATAAAGCCGGCGTCATAGGCGGCCTGGCCCCAGTTTACCGCGTCGGCAATGGCCGGGAGCATGTCCCGGCTCACATCCATCAGATAGTAGATCGGCTCCCGGATGATGGAGTACAGGGGCATGAGGATCAGCAGGGGAATGAAGGACCACAGGCAGCCGCTCATGGGGTTCACCTTTTCCCGCTCATAGAGCTTTTGAACCTCCTGGTTATAGCGGTCCCGATCCTTGCCGTACTGCTTTTGCAGCTGCTGCATCCTGCCCGAGAGCAGGTTCATCTGGATCATGCTCCGCTTGCCCTTGAGCTGGAAGGGAAAGAGGATGGCCTTGACCACCACGGCAAAGAGGATCAACGCCATGCCGTAGCTGCCGGTGAGGGAGTAAAAGACGTTCAAGACCCAGATAAAGGGGGTGAGTATCAGTTTGTAAAGATCCATTTACTTGCCTCCAACGTGTTTTCAGTGGGCTGGGAAACACGGTCAGGGCACAGGGTCATATTCAATGCTTTTCTGGCGGTGAAAGGGATGGCATTTGCTCAGCCGGCGCAGGGCCAGCAGCCCCCCCTTCCACGCGCCGTACTTTTCCACTGCCTCCAGGGCATAGGCCGAGCAGGTGGGGATAAAGCGGCAGCTGGGGGGAGTCAGAGGAGAAATATACTGCCGGTAAAACCGGATCAAGGCGAGCAGGATACGCTTCATGGCCGCTCCTTTTTCAGAATCCCAAGCCGGTCCAGGGACCGCAGCAGGCTGCGCTCGATCTCCCGGTAGGGGGCAAAGGCCGCCCTCACCCGGGCTACCACCACAATATCGTAGCCCAGGGCCAGCATATGCTCATGAATGCGGTAGGCCTCCCGAATACGGCGGCGGACACGGTTGCGCACCACCGCCTTGCCCACTTTGGACCCGACTGTCAGGCCCAGGCGGTTCTCCCCGCCCCGGTTCTTCCGGCAGTAAACTGCAAGACAGGGCGAGACCGCCGACTTTCCCTTGGAGTAAAGACGGCGGAAGACATGATTCTGTTTGATGGAACTCGTATGCTTCACACCCTCACTCCATTTCTTTCCGCCCGGCCCATTTGGCCAGATGCTTCGCAGGGGCGGTGGGATGAACTCCCCCGCCCCTTCTTATGACGCTATGCCATTGTCTCCCAGAACGCAGCCCGTTCCAGGGGGCTTGCCCTTCTTCACTTAGTGAGAGAGACGGGCGCGGCCCTTGGCGCGGCGGCGAGCCAGCACCTTGCGGCCGTTGGCAGTCGCCATACGCTTGCGGAACCCGTGCACTTTGGAGCGCTGGCGCTTCTTGGGCTGATAGGTACGAACCATTTGCGGTACACCTCCTGTCCGTATTCTGGCAGAGTGACCCCTGCCCGCCACAACGGCCGGTCATCCGGCCGCGGTCGTCAAATCCACATCACCCGCCCGAGGCATGGTGCATCCTGTATTATAGCCCAAAGAGAAAAGCGCTGTCAACTATATCTTTGTGTTTTTACGGGAAAACATCCTGGTTCCGCCCCTATTTTTCCACATTCCGTCCCAATCCAGTGGAAAACTGCCCATCTGCCTGTCCTAACGCTCCTCTTAACAGGTGCATTCCGCCCGCCGGAGGACGAAAATTCGTTGCCTCCCGGTGGATTTTTTGATATAATTATATGTCAACATTTATCATGGGGATGGTTTACCCGTTTCCATGTTTCCAAGGGGTGGTATCATCTATGAATTCACCAGCCGACATCTGGACCAAAGTACTCTCCCTCATGGAGGCGGATATGACCGCCACCACCATCAACACCTGGTTTGACGACGCCAAAGCCGTTTCACTGGACGCCAACCGCTTTGTTCTCCACACCCCCTCCAACTTCAAGCGGGACATCATCGTCTCCCGCTATGTCCCCGCCATTCAAAAAGCGCTCCATGAGCTCTTTTCCGCCGACTTTGAGGTCGTCGTACTGGGGGAGGGGGAGCTGGACTCCTTCTCCACGGTCACACCGGTGGAGGACAGCACCTTCCTGCCCGGCACCGAGGAGTACACATTCGAGCGCTTTGTAGTGGGTTCCTCCAACAAATTTGCCCATGCCGCCGCCCTTGCCGTGGCCGAAAACCCCGCCCACAGCTATAACCCCCTCTTTATCTACGGGGAGTCCGGCCTGGGCAAGACCCACCTGCTCTACGCCATCGCCCACCGCATCCACGCCAACCACCCCGACTACCGGGTCATCTACCTGAAGGGAGACACCTTCACCAACGAGCTCATCCAGGCCATTCGGGAGGGCCGCAACGAGGAATTTCGGGAAAAATACCGCTCTGCCGACGTATTCCTCATGGACGACGTACAGTTCATTGCCGGGCGGGAGTCCACCCAGGAGGAGATGTTCCACACGTTTAATACCCTCTATGAGGCTGGCCGCCAGATCGTCTTCACTGCCGACCGCCCCCCGAAAGAGATGCTCCGGCTGGACGACCGGCTACGCACCCGCTTCGAATGGGGCCTGCCAGTCGACATCCAGCCCCCGGACTACGAGACCCGGGTGGCCATCATCAAAAATAAAGCCATTCGCCGGGGTATGAACCTGCCCGAGCCAGTCCTCCAATACATCGCGGACAATATTACCTCCAACGTACGGCAGATTGAAGGGACTGTAAACAAAATCCTCGCCTTTCAGGAGCTGATGGGGGAGAGCGTAGACGTGGACACCGTCATCCGGGCCGTCCAGGACATGTGCAAAGACAAGGCGGAATTCCTGCCCTCCCCCGATGTCATCATCGAAGAAGTCTGTAAATTCTACAACATCGACAACGACGCCCTCCGGGGCCAAGGCCGTACCAAGGACACCGCCCTGGCCCGCCAAATCGCCATGTACCAAATCCGCCGGATGACCAACCTCTCGCTCAAAGAAATCGGCAAGGAATTTGATAACCGGGACCACACCACGGTCATGCACTCCATCGACCGGATCGAAAAACTCAAAAAGACCAACCCCGAAATTTCCGAGATCATCAAAGATATCAACGCCAACATCAACGCCCGCTACGACTAAATCCTCCACCAAAACCGCCCCCTATGTGGACGCAGGAAAAACCGCGCACGACCACCTTCCACATTTCCACTCAATTTTGGGGAAATGTGGAGAAAAGACAGTGGAAATAGTTCCTCTGCCACCCTCTCTGTCAAAGCCCCGTGGAAAAACACGAATTCTGTCCACAATGGGTGTGGACGCGCAAATCCTAGCGCCGCAACGGCTTTCTTCACTTTTCCACAATTTTTTCCCCTACGACTAATACTACTAAATTTTATCCTCCCCTTTTCTCCCCATCGGAGGCTGGGAGCACCCAAACGGAGGCCACACACATGAAATTCTCCTGCGAAAAAACTCTGTTGCTCAATGCCATCAATACAACCTCCCGCGCCGTATCTCCCAAAAGCACAATTCCCGCACTCGAGGGAATCCTGCTGGAAGCCGATACTGAACTGCGCTTAACAGGCTATAATCTTGAAACCGGCATCCGCACAACCGTACCGGCCGAAATCAACGCCCCCGGCACCCTGATCCTGGGCGCCCGCCTTTTCGGAGAGATCATCCGCAAACTCCCCGACGATATCGTCATCTTCTCCGCTGAACACTATATGGTCAACATCAAATGCGGCATGAGCGAATTCAATATCTTGGGCACAGACCCCGAGGAATTCCCCGAGCTGCCCACGGTCGAATACCAAAATTCCTTCCAAATTCAGCAGGAACAGCTCAAATCGATGATCTCCCAGACCATTTTCGCCGTCAGCGACAATGAGACCCGCCCGATCCACACCGGCTCCCTCTTTGAACTGGAAAAAAACCAGCTCACTATGGTAGCGGTAGACGGTTACCGTCTGGCACTCCGTCGGGAGGAGGTGCTGGAAAAAACAGGAGAAGATGCATTCTCCTTCGTCGTCCCAGGGGCCGCCCTCAACGAGGTGGAAAAAATCTGCGCCCCCACAGAAGAGCCCGTAACCGTGGCCCAGGGTGCCCGCCACATTCAATTTAAAGTTGGAAATACCATCCTGGTCTCCCGGCGTCTGGAAGGAGAATTCCTAGCCTGGCGGCAGGCCATCCCCCGCAATAACTCCATCCAGATCCTGGGAGAAACCAGGGCCCTCCTTGCGGCCATCGACCGGGTGTCCCTCATCATCAGCGACAAACTGAAGAGCCCGCTCCGCTGCATTTTTGGCGACCAAGTTTTAAAAATCAGCACGAAAACCGCCATTGGAGACGCATACGATGAGTGCCCCATCCAGGGCAGCGGAAGTGACCTGGAAATCGGCTTTAACAACCGCTATCTGATGGACGCCCTGAAGGCGGCCCCGGCGGACAAGGTACGCTTAGAGCTCACCACCAGCGTCTCCCCCTGTGTCATCCTGCCCGCTGAGGGGGAGGAGAATTTCCTCTATATGGTGCTGCCCGTGCGCCTGAAGGCGGGCGAGTAAGAACTTGCGGCGCACGGGATTCATCTGCATAGCCGTGCAAGAAAGGGGGATCCTTTATGCAGGAAATCCACATAACCACAGAATTTATTAAATTGGAGGCCTTCTTGAAGTTTGCCGGGGCGGTGTCCACCGGCGGCGAGGCCAAGAACCGCATCCAGGACGGCCAGGTGAAGGTCAACGGCGAGACGTGCACCATGCGGGGCAAGAAGCTCCGCCCCGGCGACCAGGTAGAGCTGCCCGGCTACGCGCTGAAAGTGGTATGAACGTCCGCACGCTGGAACTAGAGGGATTTCGCAATTACGCCGCCTTTCGGGCGGAGTTCGCCCCGGGGGTCAACCTCATCTACGGCGAGAACGCCCAGGGGAAGACCAACCTGCTGGAGGCGGTGGAGTATCTCTCCGGGGCCCGAACGCACCGGACCCGGGGAGACCGGGAGCTCATCGGGTTTCAGTGGGAGGACGCCCGGATCCGGGCGGAACTGGAGAGCCGGGGGCGGGATTTTTTGGTGGAGGCCCAGCTGCTTCGCGGCCGGAGAAGGAGGCTGGCAGCCAACGGCGTGCGTCTGAAGACGGCGGGGGAGCTCTCCCAGATCCTGCGCACAGTCCTCTTCTGTCCGGAGGACCTGCTCCTCATCCGGGCGGGAAGCGCCGAGCGCCGCCGTTTTCTGGACGCCTCCCTGTGCCAGCTTCGGCCCAGGTACGCCGCCGCGTTGGCGGAATACCACCGCCTGCTGGAGCATAAGACCCGCATCCTGCGGGACTGGGAGGAAAAACCCTCTTTGCTGGATTTGCTGCCCGAGTTCAACGACCGCATGGCCCGGTGCGGTGCGGTACTGATCCATTACCGGGCGTTCTATATCCAGAACCTGGCCCAGCGGGCGGGGGCCATCCACGCCGAGTTTTCCGGCGGGCGGGAGGAGATGAGCCTGGTCTACCGGACGGTGAGCTCCATTGCCGACCCCCTCCGGCCCAGCGCGGAGCTCTATCCTCAGCTTCTGGAGCACCAGGAATCCCACCGCCGGGCGGAACTGGAGAGCCGGCAGTGTCTCTCAGGACCTCACAAGGATGACCTGGCGGTGGAAATTGACGGGCGCAGCGCCAAACAGTTCGCCTCCCAGGGGCAGACCCGCACGGCGGCCCTCTCCCTGAAGCTGGCTGAGCGGGAGCTCCACCGGGACGATCTGGGGGAGTGGCCGGTGCTGCTGCTGGACGATGTGCTCTCCGAACTGGACCGGCGGCGCCGGGACTTTGTTCTGCGGCGCATCGAGGGAGGACAGGTCTTCATTACCTGCTGCGAGGAGGACGGCCTGGAGGGGCTGGGAGAAGGAAAGACCTTCCACATCCGCGCTGGCACCCTGGCCGAGTAACAGAGGAGACAGACACATATGGTGATCGCACTTTTCCTGACCCTGCTGCCTCTGCTCTTGGGAGCGGCGGCGGAATATACCGCCTTCCGCCGGACCATGCGGGAGACGGGACGGCATTGGCGCGCCCTGCGCCTGCTGCGTCTGGCCCCGCCGGTATTGGTGCTTGCCCTGGCCGCCGGTGTGGCGGCAGGCCGGTGGAGCCTCTGGCAGAACCAGGAGGTCTCCCCTCTGAGCCAGATTTTGTTCCTTCCCGGTGTGCCGGCGCTTTTTGCGCTGGTGGGAATGGCGCTGGGCTGGCGGCTGTGGCGGCGGCGCTGGAAGCCCAAAATCATCCGGGAGTAGGAGGAGAGAAACGATGTACCTGCATTTGGGGCAGTCAGTGGTGGTCCCCTTTCGGAATGTAATCGGTATTTTTGACCTGGACAACACCACCTCTTCCCACCGCACGCGGGCATTTCTGGCCCGGGCCGAGCGGGAGGGGGAACTGGTGGACGTGTCCATGGATGTGCCCAAATCCTTTGTCCTGTGCCAGTCGGAACTGGGGACAATGGTCTATCTTTCCCAGCTCTCCCCGGCCACCCTGCTGCGCCGGGCGGAAAACAACCAATTTGAATGAATTTTTAAGGAGGCCGCATAATGGAATCGACTACCCTTTGGAAGGACCGCAAGCGCTATTTCGGCCTGCCCCTGTCCTTTACCCGTTACCGCCTGACGGACGACCGGGTCTTTTGCGAAAAGGGATTTCTCAACCTGCACAGTGAGGAGGTGCTCCTCTACCGCGTGCGGGATCTGGAGCTGAGCCTGTCCCTGGGGCAGCGGATCTTTGGCGTGGGGACGGTGCGGGTCCACTCGTCGGACAAGACCGCCCCGGATCTGGAACTGCGCAACATCAAGCGCCCCCGTGAGGTCAAGGAGCTCCTCTTCCGGGAGGTGGAGCAGGCCAAGGACCGCCGGCGCATGCGCACCATGGAGATGGTGGGCGCCCAGGCGGAGAGCGGAGATGACCTGGAGGACGAGCTCCAGGACTGAGGCTGGAATCCCGGCAAAAGGGAATTTTTGAGCAAAAAATGGGGAGAATAGTGGGAGCTGACCTGCCCGCCCCTCCCGGGTTCGCCGCGGCGAAACGAGAATCCACGCTGCGTGTGGCGCGTGGGAACGAGCTGCTTGCCCGCACCCAGGCGCCAGGCGCAGCGCAAGAGAAATCTGCGGAGGTTTATCTATGTCTGAATTCCATGAATCCAACGAATTGAACTCCACGCTGGTGGAGCACGAGTATACCGGCTCAGAGATCCAGGTCCTGGAGGGCCTGGAGGCGGTGCGCAAGCGCCCGGGCATGTACATCGGCTCCACCAGTGAATCGGGCCTGCACCACCTGGTCTACGAGATTGTGGACAACTCCATTGACGAGGCGCTGGCTGGATACTGCACGGATATTACCGTGACGATTAACCAGGGGAACACCATTACGGTGACCGACAACGGCCGGGGCATCCCCGTGGATATTCAGCCCCAGACCGGCCGGCCCGCCCTGGAGGTGGTCTTTACCGTCCTGCATGCCGGCGGCAAGTTTGGCGGCGGCGGGTATAAGGTCTCCGGCGGCCTCCATGGCGTAGGCGCCAGCGTGGTCAACGCCCTTTCCGAGTGGCTGGAGGTCCAGGTCCATAAGAACGGCAAAATTTATGAGATGAAATTTGCGCGGGGGCATATCACCCAGGAAATGACCGTGGTGGGGGAGACGGCCTATACCGGCACCACGGTCACCTTCAAGCCCGACCCGGAGATGTTCGATGCCGTAGAGTTTGACTACGACACCCTCCATACCCGTATGCGGGAGGAGGCCTTTCTCAATGCCGGCCTGCGCATCCGCACGGTGGACCTGCGCCCCGGCATGGAGCAGGAGCACGACATGTGCTACGAGGGCGGCATCCGGGAATTTGTGCAGTTTATCAACCGCAATAAGACTCCCATCCACGACGATGTCATTTATATGTCCGGCAGCCGTGAGGACGCCATGGCTGAGGTGGCCATGCAGTATAATGACGGCTACAGCGAGGTGATTGTCTCCTTTGCCAACAATGTCCATACGCCGGAGGGCGGCATGCATGAGGAGGGCTTTAAGCGGGCCCTCACCAACGCTCTGAATACCTATGGCAAGAAGACGGGCCTGCTGAAGGGGGATGATAAGGTCTCCGGCGACGACTGCCGGGAGGGCCTTACCTGTGTCATTTCGGTCAAGCTCACCGAGGCGCAGTTTGAGGGCCAGACCAAGGCCAAGCTGGGCAATGCGGAGATCCGCACCCTGGTCAACGCCGTGGTGAGCGATAAGCTGGAGGAGTATCTGGAGGAGAATCCAGCTGTGGGCCGCACCATCGTGGAGAAGGCGATGACGGCCTCCCGGGCCCGGGAGGCCGCCCGGCGCGCCCGGGAGAATATCCGGCGGAAAAATGCCCTGGACGGGGCCACCCTTCCTGGAAAGCTGGCCGACTGCTATGAGCGGGACGCCGCCCTCACTGAGCTCTACATCGTGGAGGGCGACTCGGCCGGAGGCAGCGCCAAGCAGGGCCGGGATTCCCGTTTCCAGGCGATCCTCCCCCTGTGGGGCAAGATGCTCAACGTGGAGAAGGCCCGGGCCGACAAGGTCTATGGCAACGATAAGCTCACTCCCGTCATCACCGCTCTGGGCGCCGGCCTGGGGGAGGACTTTGACGAGAATAAGCTGCGCTATCACAAGGTTATTATCATGGCCGATGCCGACGTAGACGGCGCCCATATCCGTACGCTGCTGCTGACCTTCTTTTTCCGCTTCATGCGTCCCCTGATTGACCGGGGATATGTCTACGCTGCGGTGCCTCCCCTTTATAAGCTGGTCCGGGGCAAGACGACCCGGGTGGCCTTCTCCGATCCGGAGAGGGACCGGATCTCCGCCGAGATGCGGGGGGACAATCCCAACGCCAAGGTGGATATCAGCCGCTATAAGGGCCTGGGCGAGATGGACCCCCACGAGCTGTGGGAGACCACCATGGACCCCCGCACCCGCACGCTCAAGCGCATTACCATGGCCGATGCGGTGAAGGCCGACGAGATCTTTACCCTCCTCATGGGCGAAAAGGTGGAGCCGCGGCGGGAGTATATTGAGCAGAACGCCGGCAAGGCCATGAATCTGGACTACTAAGGAGGGAATGGAAATGGCAAAGAATGAGAAGGAGATCCAGGACATTTCCTTTCCCGATCAGAAGATCGTGGAGATTAACCTGGAGCACGAGATGCAGACGGCCTACATTGAGTATGCCATGAGCGTCATTGTGGGCCGCGCCCTGCCCGACGTACGGGACGGACTGAAGCCGGTCCACCGGCGCATTCTCTACTCCATGTATGAGAGCGGCCTGACCAGCGACAAGCCTTTTAAGAAGTCGGCTACCTGTGTGGGCGACGTGCTGGGCAAATACCACCCCCATGGCGACCAGAGCGTCTATGACGCCCTGGTCCGCCTGGCTCAGGACTTCTCTATGCGCTATCCCCTGGTGGACGGCCACGGAAACTTTGGCTCGGTGGACGGGGATCCCCCGGCCGCCTACCGCTACACTGAGGCCCGCATGTCCAGGATGGCCAACGAGATGCTCCGGGATATTGAGAAGGACACAGTGGACTGGGACCCCAACTTCGACGAATCCCTGAAGGAACCCCGGGTGCTCCCCAGCCGCTTCCCCAATCTGTTGGTCAACGGCTCCTCCGGCATCGCTGTGGGTATGACCACCAACATTCCGCCCCATAACCTGCGGGAGGTCATCGACGCGGCGATCTGTGTGCTGGATAACCCAGAGGCCACCCTGGACGACCTGATGGAGCACATCAAGGGCCCCGATTTTCCGACCCGGGGGATCATCATGGGCCGCAGCGGCATTCGGGCGGCCTATGCCACCGGCAAGGGGCATATCCGGGTTCGCGCCCGCACGGAGATGGAGGAGTTTGGCAACAACCGCACCCGCATTATAGTCACGGAGCTGCCCTATCAGGTCAACAAATCCCGTCTGGTGGAGAACATTGCCGAGCAGGTCCACGACAAGCGGCTGGAGGGCATCTCCGGCCTGCGGGATGAGTCCGACGGCAAGAAGGGCATGCGCATCGTCATTGAGCTTAAGAAGGACGCCAACCCCCAGGTGGTCCTCAACCGGCTCTTTGCCCAGACCCAGATGCAGACCACCTTTGGCATTATTATGCTGGCCCTGGTCAATAATCAGAAGCAGCCCAAGGTCCTCACCCTGCGCCAGATTCTGGACGAGTATATCACCTTCCAGGAGGAAGTACTGACCCGGCGCACCCGCTACGATCTGAAGAAGGCTCAGGAGCGGGCCCATATTTTGCAGGGCCTGCTCATCGCCCAGGACAACATTGACGAGGTGGTGCGCATCATCCGCACCAGCTATGACAATGCCCAGGAGCGGCTCATGGAGCGCTTTGACCTGGATGAGATCCAGGCCAAGGCCATCTGCGACATGCGCCTGATCGCCCTGCAGGGCCTCAACCGGGAGAAGCTGGAGGCCGAGTACCAGGATCTCATGGAGAAGGTGGCCTACTATGAGCGCCTGCTCTCCGACGGGGCCATGCTCCGGGGCGTCCTGAAGGAGGAGCTCACCGAGATCCGGGACAAGTACGGCGACGAGCGCAAGACCGAGATCGGCTTTGTAGAGGACGACCTGGACATCGAGGACTTGATCGAGGAGGAGGAGTGTGTCTTTACCCTCACTGCTGCGGGCTATATCAAGCGCCTGCCCGCCTCTACCTACCGGGCCCAGCGCCGGGGCGGCAAGGGCATCTCTGCTCAGAGCCTGAAGGAAGAGGACTATGTGGAGACCGTCTTTACCGCCTCTACCCACGACTATATCCTCTTCTTTACCAATAAGGGCCGGGTCCACCGAAAGAAGGGCTATCAGATCCCCGAAGCCGGACGGGCCGCAAAGGGTACGAATATTGTCAACGTCCTGCCGGTGGAGCCGGGAGAGAAGGTCACCGCCATGATCCATCTGCGGGAGTTCCCTGAGGACCGCTATCTGGTCATGGTCACCCGCAACGGCACGGTCAAGCGCATCCAGCTCTCCTCCATCAATACCGCCCGGAAGGCGGGTATCCGCTGCATTACCCTGGAGGAGGGGGATGAGCTCATCGCCGTGCGGGAGACGGACGGAAAACAGGCCATCTTGATTGTAACCCGCCAGGGTATGTCCATCAGCTTCCTGGAGACAGACGTGCGGTGCATGGGCCGGGACGCCTACGGCGTGCGGGGCATCCGGCTGCGGGAGGGCGACTATGTAGTGGGCGCCGCCCGGGCCAAATACGACCATCAGGTTTTGATGATTACCGAAAACGGCTACGGCAAGCGCACCCCCATGGATGAGTACTTCCGCGCCGACGGCCCCCAGAACCGGGGCGGCTATGGCCTGAAGGGCTATCAGGTCACCGAAAAGACCGGAGCTGTGGCCGGCGTGAAGGTGGTCAGTGAGGAGGACGACATCCTAATCATTTCGGACGACGGCACCATCATCCGAACGCACGCCGCGGGGATCAACGTGTATTCCCGCACGGCCCAGGGCGTAAAGGTCATGAACCTGAGCGAGGGCGTGAAGGTCATCTCCATCGCCCGCACTGAACGGGAGGATGAGGAGACGGACGGGGCGGAGGAGAGCGCCCAGGAGGACGTCTCCCAGGCAGACGAGGGGCCCCAGGCATAAAGCAGCCGTCGGAAAGGGAGGAGCATGAAGACCGTTACCATCTATACGGACGGGGCCTGCTCAGGCAACCCGGGCCCGGGCGGGTGGGGGGCCATTTTGATGTATGGCCCTCATCGGAAGGAGCTCTCTGGGGGCGAAGGGCACACGACCAACAACCGCATGGAGCTCACCGGGGTCATAACTGCCCTGGAGGCCCTGAAGGAGCCCTGCCAAGTGGAGCTCTACTCCGACTCCAAGTATGTCATCGACGCCCTCCAGAAGGGGTGGGCCAAGAGCTGGCGCGCCCGGGGCTGGATTAAGGCTGATAAAAAGCCCGCCCTTAATCCCGATTTGTGGGAGCGGCTGCTGGAGCTGTGCGAGTATCACACGGTGAACCTCCACTGGGTCAAGGGTCATGCAGAAAACCCCTATAACAACCGCTGCGATGAGTTGGCGGTGGCAGAGAGCAGGAAGTACAAATAGAACGTAAGCGCCGGAAGACGAGACCGTTTTCCGGCGCTTTTTATCCAGGATCCAAGGCCAATCGGGAGTCTGAGACTTTTATAAAAGATATTTAAGCGCAAAGATTCAAGCCATGAATCAATTCGGCGCGGAATTTACCATTTACCATCTGCAGTAGCCGCCTATTTACACGACCTTATGATACCGCCTCTCTATTTTCATCGAGCGTATATTTTGGGACATTTGAATGTCAGTATTACCTATATTATTCCAAAAAGGGCGGACAAATTTACCATAGAAAAATGGAATAAAAAGTAAATCATAGCATAATAACCATAAAACAATCTATTTTCGCGATAAAATTATTTCTGTTTTACATTTATTAAGGAATTAGTTGCTTTTAATTCAATTTTTTAGAAAAAATAGGTGGGATAATTGGGCATAATGCTGATTATTACACAGCAATGAAGTAAATTTCTGAACCTTTCGAAAAACTGTATGATTTATTTCAGATTTATAAAAGGAAAACTGAAATAATAAAGGTTATATTCGCACTGTATATACAAATTGTGGCGAGGCTAGACCTTTTGCCCGAAAAGTGCTATTATATACAAACAGAAGATATAACATAGTTTCTATTATGTAGTTATCAACAAAAATAGCTGAAAGGGGATTATTGTCAAAATTCGTTTTGTTCCAAAGAGCGATGCAGGATGAATGAATGGGGTCTTAACAGAATAGACTTTTCTGAATGGATCGAACTGCGGAACTACGAAAAAAATTGCAAATCTTGCTGAGCCGCAGATACAAAAGGGGGCTGAAGGCCAAGAAATTTTCAGAAGCTTACTCTGTCGGTTTCAGCGGGGCGAGAAAGGAGTGAGAAAGGGAAGTCCATTGTAGAAAGCGTTTTAACAAATTGAAACGATCGAGGAGGAGACTATGAGAACTGTCTTGAAAAGAGCTGCGAGTCTGGCGGTTGCCGGCGTTATGCTGGGGACCAGCACTATCAGCGCCAGCGCTTGTACGGTCCTGGCTGTCGGTAAAGATGCCTCTGATACCGGTTCGGTGTTGGTATCTCATACCTGCGACGGTTGGTATGATCACCGCATTCAGATTGTAGAGGGCGGTACCCATGCTGCTGGGGAAATGGTGGATATTTACCGGGACCCCTGTACGGCAACCAAGAGTGAGGTGACTCTGGTCGGACAGATCCCTCAGGCGGAGGAGACCTATACTTATTTTAATATCGGCTATCCCTTTATGAATGAAAAGGGCGTCGTGATGAGCGAGTTCACTTGGAGCGGCCGCAGTGAAATCAGTAGCCCCGAGGGCCTGTTTGTCATTGCCAACCTGGAGATGCTGGGCCTGCAGCGTGCCGACACCGCTCGTGAGGCTGTTGAGATCATGGGTGCGCTGGCTGAGGAGTACGGCTATGCCGACGGCGGCGAGTGCCTGCTGGTGGCTGACCAGAATGAAGTGTGGATCTTTGAGATCTGCGGCGGTGGTCCCCTGTGGACCAGCGGGAGCGAAGCCCCCGGCGCTCACTGGGCGGCCCGGCGCGTGCCCGACGACCAGGTGTACACCGGTGCCAACCGCTCCCGCCTGGGCGTGATTGACTTTAACGATACGGAAAATTATATGTGGTCCACTGACATTACCGCCCTGCCCGAGCAGATGGGTTGGTGGAGTGAAGGCGAGGACTTCAACTATACTCAGATCTTTAACCCCCAGCCCTACGGCTATGAGTTCTATGCCAGCCGCCGCGAGTGGCGGGTGTTCAGCCTGCTGGCTCCCTCTCAGGAGTTCCCGGTGCTGGACCGGCAGAGCCACTATGACTTTACCATCGTCCCTGACGAGCTGGTCTCCGTCCAGGACATCATGGACATTTACAGCGACCACCTGGAGGGCACCGAGTATGACATGACCGAGGGTCTGGCCGCCGGCCCCTTCGGCAATCCCCACCGCTGGCAGGTCACCGGCGACCAGAAGCCGGAGAACGCCGCCGATGAGGATTGGGAGCGCGAGATCGCCCAGTTCCGCTGCACCTACAGCTTCGTGGCGGAGCTCCGTCCTGATATGCCCGGCGAGATCGGCAGCGTGCTGTGGTTTGGCGAGGATTGCCCCGATACCACCGTCTATACCCCCATTTATGCCGGTACTACCGCGGTTCCTGAGGAGTGGTCCGGCGGTGACCGGAAGTCCTTCGATCAGAACTGCGCCTGGTGGGCCTTTAACTTCATCGGCAACTATGCTCAGCTGAACTGGGACGCCATGTACCCTGTCATCCGGGAGAAGAAGGCGGAGATCGAGGGCGAGTATTTTGCCGAGCAGGCCGATGTGGATGCCCAGGCTCTGGAGCTCTACAACACCTCCGGTGTGGACGCCGCGAAGGAATACCTGACCGACTATGTGTATACCAACCTGGAAGAGCTCAACGACGAGTGGTGGGCATTTGCCTGGCAGCTGGTAGGCACTTACTATGACGGTATGCGCATCGAGGAGGATGGCTCCTCCACCACCCTGGGATACCCCACCGAGTGGCTGGAAGAGGTCGGCTTCGGGGCCACCAGCTTGGCCGACAAGGGCGTGAGCGTGGAAACTGAGGAGCCCGAGGCTACTGATGCTCCTGAGACTGAGCCGACCCAGGCTCCTGCAGATACCACTCCTTCTGAGCCTGATGTCAACACCACCACCAGCAATTCCACTGCCCTCGTGATCGGCTCGGTCTGCGTGATTATTGTAGCCATCGCTGCAATCATTATCCTGCAGAAGAAAAAGAAGAGCTAATCAGCTAATCCAGAGGTTAATTCAAAATTGGGGTACGGCCTCTTTACTGTCCCGAGACGGCAAAGAGGTCCCCCTTTCGTGAGGAGATTTTAACATGAAAAACCAGAAGAAATTAATTGCCTCCCTTCTCGCCCTGGCGATGATGCTGGGCCTGGCCGCCTGTAGCGGCGGTTCCACCGATGGTAGTACCACTCCTTCTACCGCTCCTTCCACGGAGAGTACTGCTCCTGCTGATGACGGCGCCGACGAGAGCACTGCTCCCGCTGACGACGACAGCACAGGCGGCAGCACCGCCGCTACCCCCGCTGAGTTTGACGGTAAGGTCCACGGGCCCTTTATCATGACTACCTGCGGTCAGTCCACCGGCTCGGTCATGCTGCACATGGTGGCCGGCCAGATTGGCGCCACCTCCACCGACGATCACGAGTTGTCTGCGGATACCTTTGATCCCGGCGATGCCAAGACCCTGATCGTCACTACCGGAACTTCCGGCAAGGGCATGGGCGCCGCGGGCACCGATGTGGACGACGAGATCGCCCGCTGCACCGCCGTTATTGAGGCCGCCCGTGAGGCTGGCCTGACCATCGTCTGTGCCCATGTGGAGGGCATGTCCCGCCGTACCGATGCCAACGACCAGGCCTCCATTGATGCCATTCTGCCTCTGGCCGACGTAATCATGGTGGTTGAGGAGAGCGACAGCGACGGCCTGTTCTCCGATTATGCCGCTGAGAATGATATTCCCATCATTATTGCGAAGGATGCCCTCGGCATGAGCGAGTACATGGCCGCGGAATAATGATCCTGTGAGTTTTGAACAGGGCCGCGGGCGTGCATACCACCCCGCGGCCCGGTCTGAGGAGGTAATCTTGTGACTATGTTTCAGCACTCCTTGGCAGTGATCATCGTCGCCATCCTCTGTTTTGCCTTGGCGAAGAAGCTGAAAGCCTGTACGGAAATTGCACTGTTGACGACGGCTATCGGCGCACTGCTGACGCATCTGATTCTCCCAATGGGAGTAGACCCGCGTTCTCCCCTGCCCTTTACGGAGATCATCCGGCATCTGGTTGAGGGTACCTTCAACTACTTTGATGTATGCATGACCTTCCTGACCGCTACGTTCTTCATGACTCTGTATAAAGAGGCTGGAGGCATCAGCTATCTGGTCCGGCAGATCGTGGGCCGCTTCTATAAGAAGCGTGTGCTCTGCCTGCTGCTCCTGTTGGTGGTGATGATGGTCCCCGGCGCCGTCACCGGCTCTGGCGCCACTACGGTGCTGACCGTGGGCGGCCTGGTGGGTGCGGTACTGGCCACTATGGGTGTTAAGGAAGACCGCCGTGTAGCGCTGGTATTTATGTTGGCCGCCATGAGCGCTGCCTGCCCGCCCATCAATCTGTGGACTATGATGGCCGCCGCCGGCGCCAATATGCCCTATGTAGGCTTTACCGCGCCTCTGGCCATTTTGTCCATTGGCGGCGCCCTGTTTGCAACCTTCTATCTGACCCGGGGTACCAAGAGCGATTCTGAGGTCAGCGAGGTGCTCGCTACCCTGCCCGAAGTTCCCAAGGGCTGGAACGCACTGCGCGCTTTTGTCCCCTTTGTGGTGATGCTGGTGCTCATTCTGGGCGCCCGCGTGATTCCCGCCTACTGGCCTGTCATCGGCCTGCCCATGATTTTTATGCTCAGCGGCGCCGCGGTGCTGATTTGCAGCCCCAAGAAGGTCAATGTGCTGGAAGTGGCCGTCACCACCGTGAAAAACCTGAAGGAACTGGTGGGCATTATGGTCGTAGTCGGCATTTTGAACCAGATCCTGACCCTGACCGGTGCCCGCGGCCTCATCTCTCTGGGTGTGGTCGTTCTGCCGATTTGGCTGCTCTTCGCCGCGCTGTGGATTATCCTCCCCGTATCCGAGGGTGTGCTACAGTACGCCGTGGCTCCTCTGCTGGGTGTGCCGCTGATCATGCTCTTCAACATGAAGGGTTTCAACGCCATCATCGCGCTCTCCGCCTGGTCGGTAATGTGGCCTGTGGGCGACTGCCTGCCTCCCACCGCTGTGGTGGGCCGTGCCGCTACCATGCAGCTGGACTACAAGGGCAACTATTATAAGGGTTTTGTGAAGGAAGCTCTGGTGCCCATGCTGTTTGTTCTGGCGCTTTGTACGCTGGCCATGATTTTCAACAACCAAGTGGGCGATCTGCTGGGGGTGTAAAGTATGGATATTTTGGTTATAATTAACGCCCTTTTTACAATCCTTACCTACGCCACCGCGCTTTTCTTCCTGATTGCGATTATCCGTGCATTTGCCAGGACGAAAAACCGACAGGAAGCGCTGGTGTACTGTGTTATCATGATCCCTTTCATTCTACGTCTGCTTCGCTTGAAATAAGGGGGAGGGATTGCGTTGAATAAGCTCAAGCTGAACGTTGATACCGTAAAAGCGATTGGAATCATCATTATCACGTTTTGTATGGCGGTGGCTGGCTACCTGTTCTGGGAACACCGCAATTACAAGGAGCCCGTGGTGGTGAGCGAATACATTACTGAAGTCAAAAAACTCAGCGACTACAGCGATGTGGTCAAAGGCACGGTCAACGACTGCAACGTCTATATTTTTGATAGCGGCGTGGAAGGCGGCTGCTACCTGATTTGGGGCAGCACCCATCCGGAAGAGCCTGCCGGCGTCATGGCGGCCGAGCTGATGGTGGAAAACCTAAAGGTTACCCAGGGCAAGGTCATCATTATTGACCGTGAGAACAACAGCGCCTCTACCAACAGCCGTGTGGGCGAGGCCTATCCCCGTTTCTTCACCTATCAGACCGATTGGGGCACCAAGGTCTGGCGGTTTGGAGACCGTCATGCCAATCAGCTGGACTCCTGGCCTGACCCGGAGGTCTATATCCACTATCCCAGTGGACAGACCCTGGCCAACGTGGACATCCGCAATACCAACCGGAACTGGCCCGGCAAGGCCAACGGCCTGCTGACCGAGCGCACCAACTACGCCGTCATGCAGCTTATCGAGCAGGAGGGCGTGGACATGACCCTGGACCTGCACGAGGCGGAGCTGGAGTACACCGTGGAGAACACCATCGTGGTCCATGAGAAAGGCCAGTCGGTGGCCGCCATGGTCTCCATGATGCTGACTTCTGAGACTTTTGACGTGCCCGTCGGCATGGAGTTTTCGCCCACTGCCCTCCACGGCCTGAGCCACCGGGAGGTGGGTGACCACTCCGACGCGGCCTCCTATCTGGTGGAAGTGGCCGAGCCCATGTTGGACCGCATCCGCGGCATCACCGATGAGCAGCTGCTCATGAGCGGTAAGGACCGCTTTGTCATGATGGCCGGCGAGCGCGGCCTGCTCTATGCCCCCATCGACGAGAATGGCTGGCCCATCGAGAAGCGCGTGGCCCGTCACATCGCCGTGGCCACGAAGATTATTGAGGTCAACAATACGGTCAATCCGGACCAGACCATCACCATCGAGGGCATCCCCACCTACGAAGAGATGATGGAAAACGGCCTGGGCAGCTACTACCACAACCCTGAGACCGCCCCTGCGGACCGGGTGTACTACGACTAATACGGAAACAGGCCCATCCAGAGACATGCGGAAAGCCCTTCGTCTTATGGCGAAGGGCTTTCCGAGGGATGGGGGCATGGAGGGCGGTATGCTTGTTTTTTCCCTTTTGCTGACGGCGGGATACCTGGTTTGGCTGTTTTATGAGGGCTATGCGGCCCGGCGGGCCCGGCGCTCTTTCCGGCATGTGATCCATGTCAACGGTATCCGCGGGAAGACCGCTACCTGCCGCCTGCTGGACGCACATCTGCGCCGGGGTGGTTACAAGGTCTTTACCAAGACCACCGGGACTGCCCCAGCGTATATTGACACTGCCGGGGTGGAGCATCCCATCCGGCGGCGCGGGGCGGCCAATATTATGGAGCAGTGGCATGTCCTCCAAAAGGCTTACCGGGAGGGAACTGAGATCCTGATTGTGGAGTGCATGGCCGTCTCGCCCGTCCTCCAGAAAGTCTCCCAGGAGAAGCTGGTGCAAGGGGACTGGAATGTCATTACCAACGTGCGCTATGACCACATCTTTGAGATGGGGGAGTCCCTGGACGAGATTGCAGAGAGCCTGAGCAGTACCATTCCGCAGGGCGGAGTCCTGTTTACAGGAGATCCGGACTTTTTTCCTTTTTTTGAGGGGAAATGCACAGCCCTGGGGACTGAGGCAATTCTCTGCCCGCCGGAGGGCGGGGCGGGGAGCGAAAACCAAGCCATCGCCTGGGCCATTGGCGCGCGGCTGGGGATTTCGCCGGGGCCTCTCCCGGGGGAGGCGGAAGGCTACCGCAGGGACTTTGGCGCATGCAAATGCTATGATCTGCCGGGGAAGAAGTTCCTAAACCTCTTTTCCGCCAATGATCCCGAGTCCTCTCAGATGCTTCTGCGGGAGAATCTGCCCGGGGAGGAGGAGCTGACGCTGATTTACAACCACCGTGTAGACCGGCTGGACCGGCTGCTGTTGTTCCTGCGCTACTTCTTTCCGCAGGTCCCCTACCGGAAGCTGATCCTCATCGGGGAGGGGCGGCGCCTGGCGCTGCTGCGGCTCCGGCGGGCGGGATTGACCCATGTGGAGACGGCGGCAGGCTGGCAGGAGGCCCTGGCCCGCGCGGACACACCGGCGGTAGTCGGCCTGGGCAACATCAAGGGAGAGGCGTACGAGATGATTACAGCTCTGGAAAGCGGGGTAAGCGCATGAACGAACTGGCCCTGCTTTCCTTGGTCATTACCCTGATCTTTACCGAAGTGACCCAGCTGGTGCCCGGCGGGATTGTGGTTCCCTTTTACTTCGCATTATACCTGGAGGAACCGGTAAAGGTCCTGGCCACTCTGATTTCGGCCCTGGTGGCCGTGGGAGTGGTCAAGCTGATCGGCGGCGTCACCATCTTATATGGGCGGCGGAAGTTCGCCTTATATATTATCATTGGCCTATTAGAAAAGGCCCTGTTCACCTATTTTTACTTTGGTGATTCTTACATGTTCTACAATCTGTCCATGACCATCGGCTATCTGGTCCCGGGAATTTTGGGCGGGCAGATCGAAAAACAAGGGTGCGGGAAGACGCTGTGCGCACTGGCTGTGGTGGTGCTGCTGATCAAGACTGTGCAGCTGATATTGACATGAAAAGACAACCAATCAAAAAGACACAGATGATGGTACTGGCTTTGGTCCTGGCGGTGCTTCTCCTGGGGTGGGGACTGCTGGGCGCGACAAAGAGTACGGTCCCGGCGGCGGATTACGGTCAAAAGCTGCGCGCCGCAGAGATGACCCAGGCTTGCTTAGAGGAGATCCGGCAGCTGAAAGAGGAGAGGGGCGTTCCCATCAGCAGTGTCAATGATATCAATGACACCGGCGTGGTGGGGCAGGACTACTCCTTTATTACCACCACCCTGGGCAATTTGGAGGCCAAGCGCACCTCCACCAATCCCAATATGGCGGCCATGGTGGTGGATATGTTCCATGAGCTGGGACTCCAACCCGGGGACAAGGTGGCGGTCAATTGCTCGGGCTCCTTTCCAGCGCTGAACATTGCGGTCATGTGCGCCGTGGAGGTGATGGAGCTGGAGCCCATGCTGATGACCTCCTTCGGCTCCTCCACCCACGGGGCCAACGATCCAGAGCTGACTTACTTGGATATGGAGTACGATCTGCTCCAGAAGGGGCTGTTGAAGCATAAAAGCGACTATTTCTCCATCGGCGGGCGGGAAGATGTGGGCGCCGAGATGCCGGAAGCAGTGGTAAACGAGATCGTGGACCGGCTGACCGGTTACGGCTACACATTCTTCTATCATGACGGCCTGTTGGACAATATCCGGGAGCGCTATGAGATGTACCGTGCATTTGGAGACGTCAAATGCTTCATTAACGTGGGCGGAAATGACGTCTCCTTTGGAAACAGCAAGGTGATTGTCTACAGCGACGGGGGCATTCTGTCCCATCTGCCGGAGAATGACCACTCCACCGGCCTGGTCCAGCTCTTCCTGGCCGAGGGGACCCCGGTGATCCATTTGCTCAACATCAAGAGCCTGGCTACGGCCTATGGCCTGCCAATTGACCCCGTCCCGCTGCCCGAGCCGGGCGAGGGAGGTGTCTATTATACCGATACCTACCGAAAGGAGTTGGCTTGGGGCACCTTGGCTGCCGCAGCGGTTGTATTCTATCTGGGCCGCGGAGCCTTTTTCCCCCAAAGACTGCCTGAGACTGTCCGCCGCGCAGGAGCGCGGCATGACCACAAGGAGCTATGAAATGAAACGAACGACGATTGCACTGACGATGATGCTTGCCCTACTGCTCACAGCCTGCGGCGGCGAGCCCGATACCAGGAATGACGCTGCGGCGGTGGACAATGTATACTATGAAATTACCGGCGTGGACCCGGAGGAGACGGTACTGGTGCTGGACGGAAACGAAATTCCCGCCCAGCTCTACTGCTATTGGACGGCCTTCAATTGCAGCGCGTTGGAGTACCAGGTCAACCTCTACCACGATTACTACGGCATGTATGAGGAGCTCTTTTCCGAGGACGGCGTATTGGACTGGAACGCCCAGTTCCCCGATTCCGAGCTGACCCTGTCCCAGTATGCCAAGGATATGACGGAGGACACGATCTTTTTCTACGCCGCCATTGAGAATTTGGCCGGGCAGTACGGCGTGGAGCTGAGTGAGGAGGACCAGGCGGCCATTGAGGCCGACCGCCTGGAGATGGTGGACTCTCTGGGCGGGGAGGAGGCATTCCAGGACTACCTCTATGAGACCGGCTTGAGCGAGGACAACTTGAAGCGGGTCATGTCTACCTCCAGCCTGCTGGATGGGTTGATCCGGCTGGCCGGAGAAGCGGGGAGTGAGCTCTATCTCCCGGAGGAAAACTATTCCCAGTATTTACGGTATACGGATTTCATCCTGATCCCCAAGGACGCGGACGGAAGTGAAGAGGAGCTCCAAGCCGGGCGGCAGGCCGCCCAGGAGCTGCTGGAGCAGCTCAGCCAGGCGGAGGACAAGGGGGCTTTCTTGGACCAACTGGCCCAGGCCGGGGATGCGGAGAGCGAAGCGAGCACCGGGAATCAGGTCTATAGCGACTATTTCTATACGCCGGGGACCATGCCGGACGCTTTTGAGGAGGCGGCCGCCGCCCTGGAGCCGGGAGAACTGAGCGGGGTGGTAGAGGCGGACGACGGCTTCTATCTCATTCTGGGGCGGTCTCTGGAGGAGGGCCTAGAGGAGTATCCCGAGCAGAAGGACCAGCTCTTGCAGGCATATGTGGTCGCGCAGGCAGAGGATTACCAGAGCAGCATGGAAGTAGAACGCCGGGGGACTCTCTCGGAGCTGGATGCGGGGACGTTCTATCAGGATTACCTGGACAAAATGGCGGAGCGGGATGTAGAAGCGGCCACCGATATCCTCACAGAGGAGAGCGCCGCGCCTTAAAAATAAAGCCCTCTGTGTTGCTGATACGCCTATCTATGGAGGAGCGGGCGCCCTATGGGGCGCCCGCTCCTCTTCTCTTCATTCTTTTTTTTCAGCTAGGTGAAAGATTTTGCCCATGCCAGTCGTATCTAAGATGAAAGCGCTTTTCAATCCCGAGAAAAGGATGTGGTTTGTACGGAAGGGACGTTGGACCGGGCCGAGGCGGTGCGGTTGGTGGAGACCTATTCTGACCTGATTCTGCGCCTGAGTTACTCCTATTTAAAGAGTACGGAGGACGCCAAGGATATCTGCCAGACGGTCTTTTTAAAGCTGCTGGAAAAGCCGCGGACCTTTGACTCCCCGGAGCACGAGCGGGCCTGGATCATCCGTGCGGCGGCCAATGCCTGCAAGGACGTGCTCAAGAGCCACTGGCGCAGGACCACTGTGGAGATGGATGCGGCCGGGCAGGTGCCCGCGCCGGAGCCGGAGGAGGGGAGCCTCCTTGCGGCGGTGGGGCTGCTGCCCCCCAAATACCGGGCGGTGATCTACCTCTACTATTATGAGGGCTATACCGCCAAGGAGATCGCCCATATGCTGGGGGAGAACCCGGCCACCGTGGCGACCCGGCTGAGCCGGGGAAGGGCCAGACTGAAGACCATGCTGGAAAGCGAGGGAATGGCATGAACGACTATCAAAAGAGTATGTATGCGCTCCGCTTTACACCGGAGCAGAAGGAAAAGATGGTAGAGGACCTGATGGCCACCGGAACAACCCGCCGGCGGAGAACGATTCCTCTGCGCAGGATCGTATCTGTGGCCGCGGCCGCGGCGTTGGTGCTGGCCCTGGGGGCGGGGGCTGGAGCCTCCGGGGTACTCCAGAGCGCGGGGGATGTCTTTGCCAGCGTGTTCGGCGGGGAGCCCGCTCAGACGGAGATCATCAATCAAATCGGCTACCCCATTGGGGCCAGCGCCAGCGCCGATGGCATCACCATCACTGCCGACGCCATTGTGGGAGACACCTACAGCTATGCCATTGTCTATACCATAGCGCGGGATGACGGGGAACCCTTGGCGGAGCATTTGGAGCCCAACGAAAACGGCCTGCTGCCCCTGAGCTTCAGCCAAGGAGGCGCCAGCATCTGGCACCTGGGCGGGATGCACGGCGGGACATACTTCTTTGACGCCGACCCCAGCGACAACGCGGTGCAGTATGTGGAGCAGATGAGCGCCGACTCCCCCCTGAGGCCGGGCACCGCCCGGGCGACCTTCCGGGAGCTGAACATGTGGACAGGGGACGGCATGGCACAAAAGACCACCCTTGCGGAGGGACCTTGGCGGCTGAAGTTCGACTTTGCCTTTGAGGACGCCGCGGTGAGCCTGCCTGCCGGGCAGACCTTCACCCTCAACGGCATGGAGGCCACGGTGGACGCGGTCTTGCTCTCCCCGCTCTCCTTCCAGGTGACCTACACCGTGCAGGATGAGCTGGAGTGGAGTGCCACCCATGACGAGAACGGACAGATGAATGCCCACGACAAGGAGCAGATTCGGCGCTATTTTGAATCTCTGCCCCTGTCCCTTCAGATGAAGGACGGAAGCACCTTGGATCTGAGCAGCGCGGGCGGCAGCATGGATCCCCAGAAGGGCAAGACGGTCTGTCAGAAGAGCAATGTGTTCTCCTCTATCTTGGATTTGGGCCAGGTGGAGAGCCTCACGGTGGGCGGCGTGGTCATCCCCGTAGATGTGGAATAAGGGTGAAAAATATCCCGGACGGGCCCTTTACAGGGCCCGCCCGGGGTTTTGCGCTAATCTCGGACGATAAGGCCCAGCCGCTTGGCCAGCTCGGAGGCCTGCCAGCGGTCCACAATGGCTCCCCGGAGCTCGTCCCCTTCCTGGGAGAGCACCAGGCCGTCCAGGCGGCAGGTGGTCAGATCGACCCCGGCCAGCGGGGTCTGAAAGAGCCGGGCTCCGGTCAGGTCACAGCCCTCCAAGGTCACGCGCCGCCAACGGGAGGAAGAAAAGTCGGCCCGGCTCAGGGCACAGTCTTTCCAGCGGGCGTACTGAATCCGCTGGCCCGCGCAGTTGGCGTCCGAGAGCTTGCAATTGAAGAACTGGACGTGCTGGAGGCCGCACTGGCTCAGCCCGGCCCCCAGGGCCCGGCAGTCCAGACAGAGCACCCGGCTCCAGATCCCGTCGAAGAAGCGGCTCCCAGACAGGTCGCAGTCCTGAAAGACCACGTCGGTGAGCTCCCAGCGGGAACAGTCGCACTCCAGCAGGCGGCAGCTCCGGAAGTGTACTTCCTCCAGGACCAGCCCGGATAGATCCGCCCCGGTGAGGACCACATGCTCGATCAGGGCGTCGGAGAGAGGGAGCTCCTGCTGAAGGAGGGCGGCGGCCCGGTTGGGAAAATCCAGGACCGGCTCCAGAGATGGTGGGAGCTTTGGAGAGAGCAGTTTTACCGCCATGTTCAGCGTCCTTTCTTCTGCCTCCGCCGCCGGAGGAAAAATACGGCGAGGAGGGCCAACAGAATGCCGACGGGCACGGCCAGCAGGCGAAGGAAAGCCAGGGTATAGGTGGTGATGCCCAGGGCGGCAGTCACCCGGTCGGAGAGGGAGAGCTCCGGCGCGTCATAGAGCGTGAAGAACAAGTCCTCCTCCGGCAGACTCTCGCTGTGGGCGGCGTAGGTGCCGTCTGCCTGCCGCTCCAGGGGGAGGGAAGAGGCGATCACATAGGGATAGCCGCTCTCGCCGGCATCCACATGGATATCCAGCGTCCCAAAGGAGGCCCAGTGCCGGGCGGGCGAGAGGAGGTATTCAAAGGTGTGCTGCCATCCGGCGGTGCCCTCTCGCAGGCCGTCGCTCTCGGTCTGATAGGAGACTGCCACCTCCACGGCGCTCTCCGGGGGGAAATCTACGGTATAGACCAGCTGGAGAGGGATGCGGCTGTAGTCGTTGGCCTCCACCCACTCGGCGATGGCCACGGGAGAATTTTGCCACGCCTGCTCCAGCTGCTGGTACTTCAGGGCGGTAAGAGAGGCGTCACACCAGCCGTAGCAGTCCTCTAAGTAGCCTTGAAAGTACTGGGAAAAGGGAGTTTCAGATGTTAAAAGACCGTAATCTCCGCTTACCGTATAATTGAGATCACCTTCCAGGGCGTAGAGGCGCACATGGGCGGCGCTGCGGCGGGCGGAGAGGGTAATGGTGCCGTCCTCCCCGCCGCTGTAGGAGTTGATGCCGTCATAGTCCAGCCAGGCCAACCCCTCCGGGACGGAGAGGGTAAGGGTATTCTCACTGTCCTCCGGTGGGGCAGCGAGTGTAAAGGAATAAAGCTTGCCAATTCGATTTGGGTCGAAACGGGTGGGCTGGTGCTCCGGAGCAACCCCGTCCCAGACGAGGGAGAAGGGCAGGACCTCTCCGCCGGCAGTGACCGTCACCGTGTTGAGGTCGAAGTCCCGCACCGCCTCCTCCAGGGAGAAGGCCATCTGGACGCTCTGGGCCTCCGGGGTGGGGTTTTCCATCTGATAGACGGCCTCCACCCGGGCGGCCAGGGAATAGGAGGAGGGACCTATAACCTGGAAGGATAGGTCCTCGTGGGCAACGGCGATGGGGCAGTCCTCTTCCACTGCCAGCACTTCGGAGCCGGGAGAACCCTCCCAGTGGGTGGGGGCGGAGTTGGCGCTGGCCGGCGTGAGCAGGGCCGGCAGCAGAGCCGTGAGAGCCAGGATGCAAGAGTTGTTTCGTTTCATGGAAGCCTCCTTTCCAAGTGCCTCTGGTTCTATCTCTAGCATACCAGAAAACAACCGGCCAGTCCCCACAAAAGGGTGACAAATGAAAGCCCGGGCGGCCGTCTGGCCGCCCGGGCTGGAGCGCGGGGAGAAGGGTCATCTGCCCATATGGGCGCGAGTGGGACTGTCCAGCCCCTGCCGGAGCTGCTTCATTTTTAGGGAGGACTCGTCGCCCCGCGGGGCGAGAAGAGGGCTCAGAACGCCACGCGCCGGGCGATATAATCCCGGACTTGGTCCATGGGGATGCGGACCTGTTCCATGGTGTCGCGGTCGCGGATGGTGACGCAGCCGTCGGCCTCTTCCGTGTCGCTGCCCACGGTCTGGAAGTCCAAAGTGATGCAGTAGGGCGTGCCGATCTCGTCCTGGCGGCGGTAGCGCTTGCCGATGGAGCCGGCCTCGTCATAATCCACCATAAAGTCCTTGGAGAGCTCCTCTACCAGCTTCTGGGCGGGCTCGGCCAGCTTCTTGGAGAGGGGGAGCACAGCGCACTTAAAGGGGGCCAGAGCGGGGTGGAGGCGCAGCACGGTGCGCACGTCATCCTTGCCGTTTTTATCCTGGCCCACCACCTCCTGGTCATAGGCGTCCACCAGGAAGGCCAGAGTCACCCGGTCCGCGCCCAGGGAGGGCTCGATCACATAGGGAATATAGTGCTCGTTCTTCTCCTGATCGAAATAGGTCATGTCCTTGCCGGAGGTGTTCTGGTGCTGGGTGAGGTCGAAGTTGGTGCGGCTGGCCACACCCCACAGCTCACCCCAGCCGAAGGGGAAGACGAACTCGAAGTCGGTGGTGGCGTTGGAGTAGTGGCTGAGCTCCTCCGGGTCGTGGTCCCGCAGGCGCAGGTTCTCCTCCTTCATGCCCAGGGAGAGGAGCCACTGTTTGCAGAAATCCTTCCAGTAGGCGAACCACTCCAGCTCGGTGCCCGGCTGGCAGAAGAACTCCAGCTCCATCTGCTCGAACTCCCGGGTGCGGAAGGTAAAGTTGCCCGGGGTGATCTCGTTGCGGAAGCTCTTGCCGATCTGGCACACGCCGAAGGGCAGCTTCCGGCGGGTGGTGCGCTGGACGTTCTGGAAGTTGACGAAAATGCCCTGGGCGGTCTCGGGGCGGAGATATACGGTGTTCTTGGCGTCCTCGGTGACCCCCTGGAAGGTCTTGAACATCAGGTTAAACTGCCGGATGTCGGTCCAGTTGTGCTTGCCGCAGGTGGGGCAGGGGCGGGCGTGCTCGTCAATGAAAGCCTTCATCTCTGCCTGGCTCATGGCGTCCACGCTGTGGCCCAGGTCAAAGTGGTTCTCCTGGCACCAATCCTCAATGACCTTATCGGCGCGGAAACGCTCCTTGCACTCCTTGCAGTCCATCAGCGGATCGGAAAAGCCGCCCACATGGCCGGAGGCCACCCACACCTGGGGATTCATGAGGATGGCCGCATCCAGGCCCACGTTGTAGGGGTTCTCCTGGACGAACTTCTTCCACCAGGCCTTCTTTACGTTGTTCTTCAGCTCCACGCCCAGAGGGCCGTAATCCCAGGTGTTGGCCAGGCCGCCGTAGATCTCACTGCCGGCGAAAATAAAGCCCCGGCCCTTGCACAGGGTGACAATCTGGTCCATGGTCTTTTCGGTGTTCTTCATAAAAATCGACTCCAATCTGCCGCAGGGCGGCGTGTGATAGAGGCCCGGAGGCAAAAAATCGCCCCGAGCCACATCTGGCTCAGGGCGAACAAATTGTCCGTGGTACCACCTGAATTCGGAGCGGGAAGCTCCGCACTCGGCCCGGCGTACGAGATACGCCGGCTGTCCCGGTAACGGGGGACGGGCGGCGGCGCCTACTGGGGGAAAGTCCCCGTTGGGGCCGCGGCTCCCGGGCGCCCTTCCGCACAGCTCCTCGGGGACCTTTCACCCAAACGGCCCCTCTCTGCATCCGCAGCCCTGCGTACTCCTCCCGGTCATTGCCTGGGTATTGACTTGTGAAGTATTTTAACACCTTTTTTTCGGTTCGTCAAGGCGAAAACAGGCGTTACAGGTCCTTGGCCTTCATTTTGTCCAGATCAGCCTTGGCCTTTGCCCGGGCCCGGGTGCGCCCAATCAGATAGGCCACCGCCAGCCCAAACACGCACATGAGCCCCGAGAGCAGAAAGCCCAGATTCATGGCGATGTAGGACAGGACCAAAAAGAGCAATAGGAATATGATGGGCAGGATGACGGCCCAGCGGGCCTTTTTCCGCAGCCCGCACTGGTACTGGAAGGCGATGACCGCCACGGTCACCACCAGGGAGATGAGATCAACGAACATAATTTGATTCCTCCTGTGTTAATGTGACGGCGTGGGCGTTCCCTCCCGCCGGTAGCGGTCCAGAATGTCCTTGGCGGTCTCTAAGTCCAGGCGTCCGTCGACCGCCAGGCTCTTGATGTAGGCTGCAAAGGGCTCCTCCTCCCGGCGGTCGTTGACCTGAATTTTTTGGATCAGGCGATCCAGGCGCAGGCGCACGGTGGGGTAGGAGACTTCGTACTGCCGGGCGATCTCCTTCAAAGAGCCGGAACAGAGCGCGAAGTTTTTTAAAAAGGAGGCCTCTTCCGGCTCAAGGGCCAGAAACCACTGGGGAATTTGATCGAACTCCAAACAATCACCTCACAGCTTTTTATAAATTAAATATAACATAAATAAAATGAAAGTCAAGATAGAAGTTTTGTTTATTTTTAAAAAACGCCCCGCCGCTCCACAATGGCCGGCGGGGCGCAGAAATTCAACTGAGCAGCACCTCCAGGTCCTCCAGCGAGAGCTGAGGATGGAGGGCCAGGTTGATGCCGAAGGCCACCGCCTTTGATAGATCTTCTACGTCCTGATCGATCTCCCGCGGGGTGACGATGACCGGCCGCCCGGCGTCTGGGAGGGCCTGGGGGGAGAGGGCGGCCTGGCCGGCCTCCTCCAGCACGTCGGCGCAGAGGGTAGCCGCGTCCACTACGGTGGGCACGCCCACAGCCACCACCGGTACGCCCAGAGTCTCCTGGTTTAGGGCTTTCCGGTGATTGCCCACGCCGGAGCCGGGCACGATGCCCGTGTCCGAGAGCTGCACAGTCCGGCATACCCGGCGCAGGGAGCGGGCGGCCAGGGCGTCCACAGCGATGACGCAGGCTGGCCGCACCGCCCCGGAGAGGGCGGAGAGCAGCTCGGCGCTCTCGATGCCGGTGGAGCCCAGCACCCCTGGGGCCAGGGAGGATACCGGACGGTAGGCGGCAAAGTGTTCCGGCGCGCTGTGGATCAGGTGCCGGGTGGCCAGGGTCAGTCCGGCCACCTTGGGCCCCACCGCGTCGGGGGTGATGGAGCGGTTGCCCAGCCCCGCCACCAGCACCGGCGCCAGGGGTGGGAGGGAGGCGAGCAGTCCGCTCAGCTCTCCGGCCAGGGCCCTGACTGCCCGGGGAAAGGCGCCGTCCTCCCGCTCCATGAGCCCCTCCAGGCCCAGGGTGATATAGTGCCCCTCCGGCTTGCCCAGCGCCTCGGCCCCCCGCTGATCCAGAATGTCCACCCGGGTCACCGGGAAGCCCTCGCGCCGCCCCTCCCGGGCCCGTACCCCAGAGAGGGCGCTCGTCTCTCCGGCGGATTCTTTCCAGAGCGCATGGGCCTCGTCGGCCAGGTCGGTCCTGCGTACAAGCATGACATTTCCTCCTTTTTGCACAAATCCGCGCCGGCAGGTTCCCCGGCACAGAAAAAAATCCGTAAAAATTGAAAATAACAGTTGCATTTTTCCCGCTTGACTGCTAAAATATAAAAATGCATGGGCGACTATGCAAATCGTCATCGGAGGAGGTGTTTGGTTTGCCGAATATCAAGTCTGCCAAGAAGCGTGTCCTGGTCAACCAGACCAAGGCCATGCAGAATAAGGCCGCCAGATCCGCGCTCAAGACCGAGATCAAAAAGTTCGAAGCCGCGGTGGCGGAAGGCAACCGCAGCGAGGCCGATAGCGCTTACAAGGTGGCTGTCAAGGCCGTCGATAAGGCTGTGGGCCATGGTCTGCTGCACCGGAACAACGCCGCGCACAAGAAGAGCGCCATGACCATCAAGCTCAACAAGCTGGCCTAATTTGAGATAGACATGGTCGAAAGAACCGCCTGCCTGGCAGGCGGTTTTTTGCATTCTTGTGGGATGTGCAGAGGGAAGACGCGCTTTTTTGATTGCCTTTTTGCCTGGAGAAGGGGATAATAGGGCAGAGAGGGGGGTGGATATGGAGAAGATCCTCAAATGGCCGCCGGCGCGCTTTCTGGCGGAGCTTGTGGAGCTCTACTTCCGCAAGCGGGTCTCCCGGGCGGCGGCAGAACTGGCCTATTTCCTGATTCTGAGTTTTTTCCCCGCCCTCATCTGTATCAACTCATTTGTCGGCCGGCTGGAGCTGGACTCGGGGGCCCTGCTGGAGGCCCTCTCTCCGGTGATCCCCCGGGACAGCCTGGGGGTGCTGGCCGAGTATCTGGGCTATATTACCCGGAACCAGTCCGACACCATGCTTTTAGGCGGAGTGGTGATGCTGCTCTTTTCCGCCTCGGCGGCCTTCCGGGCCCTGATGAATGTCATGGATGACATCTACGACCGGCAGGGGGAGGGCGGCCTGCGGCGCATTGCCGCCAGCGTGGTGTGCTCCGTCCTGCTGCTGGCGACCATTTACCTGTCCATCCTGGTGGTCCTCACCGGGGAGTGGCTGCTGGAGTTGGCCGCCCGGTTTTTACAATTTGATGCTCTGCTGCTGCTTTGGAACTGGCAGTGGGTGCGTTTCCTGATGCTCTTCGGGCTGGTGCTCTTCTTCATTCTGCTGGTCTACCGCATGGCCGCCCCCCGGGGGAAGCCGAGACCTCCCATCCTGACGGGGGCCTTTCTGGCCGCCGGCGCTCTGGTGGGCTCCTCCATGCTCTTCTCCTGGTTTATCGGCATGTCCTCGCGCTATGCCCTGGTCTATGGCTCTCTGGCCTCGGTCATCATTCTGCTTGTGTGGCTCTACCTATGCGGAAACATCATCATTTTGGGCAATGTGTTTAACTGCGTCTGGTATACCCATAAGAAAAGGCGCTACCTCCAGCGGATAAAGCGGGAGGAGCGCCGGGACGGCTAGGGGGAGGAACAGAAGGAGAAACTACCTCAGGGCGTCTCCCTGGGGGGAAGGTCCTTCACCGGGTGGCAGGGGTTGCCCACCGCCACTACGTTGTCGGGAATGTCGCGGGTGACTACGCTGCCTGCGCCGATGACCACATTGCTGCCGATGGTGACGCCGGGCAGAACGGTGACGTTTCCGCCGATCCAAACGTCGCTGCCCACCGTAATGGGGCGCGCATACTCCAGCCCGGAATTTCTGGTCTTGGAATCCAGAGGGTGTCCGGCAGTGTAAAAGCCGCAGTTGGGAGCGACAAACACGTGATCGCCAAAAACCACCGGCGCACAGTCCAGAATGACGCAGCCGTGGTTGGCATAAAAATGCTCGCCCAGGGTGATATTTTTTCCATAGTCACACCAGAAGGCGGGCTCAATGTGGAACTGCTCCCCAGTGCGGCCCAGAATCTGCCGCAGAAGGGCAGTGCGCTGTTCCGTCTGGACAGGAGAGAGCTGATTACAGGCGTGGCAGAGCTCCTTGCACCGGCGGCGCAGAGCGGCCAGAGCGGGGTCCTCGGCATTGTAGAGCTCGCCGGCGAGCATTTTTTCCTCTTCCGTCATGTGGATTCCTCCTCAAAGATAAATAGGGACTCGATGGGGCCTGAACCGCCCGAGAAAGGCAGGGGCTCAATTCAGATGTGCGTGACAAATATATTGCGGCGCATTGCGCTTGTCAAGAGAAAAAACGGGTCCCCGCCGGAGTTTATCCGGCGGGGGCCTTTTTGTAGTCACGGCTCGGGCTTGGGGGGCGCACTGCCCTCTCCCTTGGGTTTATTGCCCCGATAGCGGCGGTGGGGACGGCGGCGGCGTTTCTCGCCGCCCTCTTCCCCGGCGGGCGCGCCCTCTTTCGGGGCGGGGGTGGGCTGGAAGGAGCGCTCAGGTTTGGGCTTGTTGGCTGCCGGACGGGGGCCTTTCTGTCCCTCGCCGCCCTTATTGCGGGGAGGCCGGGATTCCCGCTGCTGGGACCCCTCCCCGGCAACGGAGTGGCTTTGTCCCTCCTGGGGGCGCTTGCCCCGGGAACGGCGGCGGCGGGAGCGGCTGTGTTCTCCCTCTTCCTCAGAGCCGTACTCCAGGCTGGCCAGGGCCGCCGCGAGGCGGTCCTCCTCGCTCTCCGGGGGCGGGGTGACTTTGCGCAGCTTGGCCAGCTCCTCTGGCGGCGGGGGCACATAGCCCTCGGGCCGCTTGCCCTTGCCGTTGCGCACCACGCAGACCTCACAGTTGTGGTAACAGCGGGGGGTATCCGGTTGATCGTCCAGACGGACGGTGACCGTCTCCCGCAGCAGGTCCACATGGGAGATATTGCCCACTCCGTCCGGAGTTTCCACAAAGGATTCATTCTTAGGCATGCGCTTGACCGCGTCCTCATAGGCCTCCTGCTCGTACTTGAGGCAGCACATGAGGCGGCCGCAGGTGCCGGAGATCTTGGTGGGGTTGAGGGAGAGGTTCTGGGTCTTGGCCATCTTAATGGATACGGGCTGGAAGTCATCCATGAAGCGGGCGCAGCAGAAGGGCATCCCGCAGATGCCCAGCCCGCCCAGCATTTTGGCCTCGTCCCGGACGCCAATCTGCCGCAATTCAATGCGGGTGTGGAATATGCCGGCCAGATCCTTCACCAGGGCGCGGAAGTCCACCCGGCCGTCGGCGGTGAAGAAAAAGAGGATCTTGTTGCCGTCGAAGTTGTACTCCACCTCTACCAGCTTCATCTCCAGACCGTGCTCCTGAATCTTCTCCTGACAGATGCGGAAGGCCCGCTCCTCCTTCTCCCGGTTGCGGCGGACGGTCTCCAGGTCCTTCTCATTGGCAATGCGGATGAGGGGGCGCAGAGGCTGCACCACCGCGTCGTCCTCCACCATGGTGTTGCCCTGGACACACTCACCGTACTCTAAGCCACGGGAGGTCTCAATGATGACCCCCTGTCCGGCCGCGACCTGGACGCCCTGGGGGTCGAAATAGTACTGTTTGCCTCCGCTCTTAAAGCGGACGGCGATAATCTCGGTCATAGGGGTACCTCATTTTTTGTCATTTCCCGCGCAGGGAAGCCAACCCCGCGCAAAGCCACCCGGCCAGATGCCCGCCGCCGACATAGAAGCCGCAGGCGGTGCGCAAATGCTCAAATAGGGCGATGGCCTCCATCAAGGCCAGGGGAGAGAGGGACTGGGCCAGGCGGACGGCTTCCGCCCGGCGCTGGGGGTCGGCTTCACATTCTGCCCCGACTCCCGCTACCAGGGCGTCCCGGCACAGGAGGATACACTCCTCCACCAGCGCGGAAAGCCGCTCCCGGTCCCAGGTCTTTTTGTCGCTTTCCAGGGCGATGCACCCCTGAGCCAAAGAGAGCTCGTCCCCCCTGGCCAGGGCGTCCATGAGAGTTAAGGCGGTGCGCCGCTCCAGTTCCTCGCTGGAGCCGGGCTGCTCCAGTTCGGCCACCGCCCGGCCCAGCAGACCCTCGCACCGGCGGGCAGCCTCCAGCACCTGCCGACGGTCTTGAGCGGGATAGCGGGAGAGCAGATAGGCCTGCGCCTCCTCCAGCGTCACAGGAGAGAGGGAGAGCGTCTCACACCGGGAGCGCACCGTGGGCAGCAGGGCGGCGGCGTTGTCGGTGAGAAAGAGGAAGGCGGCGTAGGCCGGGCCCTCCTCCAGGAGTTTTAAGAGCGCGTTCTGGGCGCTGGCGTTCATGTCCTGGGCCTGCTCCAGCAGGTAGACCTTCCGTGCGGCTTCGTTGGGGCGGATATAGGCGTCGGCGCGCAGGGCGCGCACCTGGGAGACATTGATGTCCCGCTCTCCGTCCCACACCCGGACAATGTCGGGATGGATGCCCCCAAAGGCCTTCTTACATCCGGAACAGTGGCCGCAGGGAGCCAGTTCCGCCCTGGCGGAGCAGACCAGAGCGGCGGAGAGAAGTCCAGCCAGGACGTGCTTACCCGAGCCGGGGGGGCCGGAGAGAATGTACGCATGGGCCAGTCCCCGCTGGGCAGTCTGCTGGTCCAGCTGCCGTTTGAGGGGGGCATTGCCCGCCAAGGCGCTCAGATTCACGGCCTGTTACACCCGCTCAAAGCGCTCGATATCCACCACAAAGATGGTGGCGCCTCCCACCACGACCTCTACAGGCATGCTGGGGTAGTAGCCGTAGCTCATCTCGCTGGTTGTGGGGATCATCTGCTTGCGGCTGTGGGACTGTTCCTTAATGATGTCAATGACGGCCTGGACCTTCTCCTCGTCCACACCCACCAGGATGGTCACGTTGCCCGCGCGCAGGAAACCGCCGGTGGTGGCCAGCTTGGTGGAGGAGAAGCCGTTTTTGGTGAGGGCCTGGGTCACCGCATTGGCGTCGTCATGGTTGATGATTGCAAGGATCAGTTTCATAAGGGAATCCCTCCTCAGAGTCCAGACCATGTGTGCGCACACCACACACAAGCGAAAGGCAGGCCACTTCCATGCCTTTCTCCATATTATAACCTATTTGGTTCAAATATGCGATAGTTTTTTTTGTGACCCGCTCACCGGGAGCGAGGACAGGCACGCCGGGGGGATAGGGGGCTACCTGGCAGGCGGATACCCGGCCCAGGGCAGCGCGGACGGGGAGAACTTCGCAGGGGGCAAAGCGGGCTGCCCGGGGAGAACAAACCTGCTCCGGATCCGGAGGAGGGGGAAGATACAGCCCGCCCGCGGGAGCGGCCGGGAGCAGGCGGGAGAGGGCCTGCTCCAGGCGGCAAAAGTGCCCGGGAGTGTCACTGGCAGTGCAGATGCACACGACATGCCGCGCGTCGGCCATTTCCGGATAGATACCGGCTGCCTCCAGGGCTTCTTTCAGAGCAAATCCGTCGGCGCAGGAGAGGACCAGCCGGGTGGGGTCCAGCGGAAGCCGTTCCGGCCGCAGAGCGGGGAAACGTGCGCGCAGGGCGGCCACTGCATCCACTGTGCGCGCCAGAGCGGATTTGCCATCCTCCTCCATCCAGGCCCGGGCGGCGTCCAGTGCGGCCATCATGGGGTAGGAGGGAGAAGAGCTGCCGTAGAGAGAGGCGGCCCTGCACAGCTCCTCCAGAGGGAGGGAGGAAAAAAGCAGGGCGCTCTGCCCCGGAGCGGGAAGGGTTTTATGGGCGGAGACCACCGCGATGTCGGCCGCCGAGAGGGAGCGGTCCCCTAAAAAGGGAAGGTGGGCTCCGTGGGCGGCGTCCACAACCAGACGGGCCCCATGTGCATGAACGACGGAGGAAATGGCGGGGAGATCCGACAATATGCCGTAATATGTAGGGGAAGTAATACAGACCGTTTTAATTTCGGGGTGTTCCGACAGGGACTTATCCACATCCTGTGGGGAAATTGGTCCGGCCACCGCTTCTTCCGGCAGCCAGGGGCGGGAGAGGTAGACAGGCTCCAGATTCAGCAGGGCCAAGGCATTATAGGCTGAGCGGTGGCTCCCGCGGTCCAGGAGCACGGTGTCGCCAGGATGGCAGGAGAGCGTCAGGGCGGCAAGCACGCCCTGGGTAGAGCCCCCGGTGAGGAAGAGGCAACTGCCCATCCCAAAGGCGCGCGCCCAGAGGTCTTCGGCGGCACGGATGGGGCCGTCGGCCTCAAAGAGATTTCCGGTAGGGGGGAGCTCGGTAAAGTCCAGGGCGGCGGCGGCGGAGAGCTCAGGCAGGGGAAGGCCCACTCCCTTGTGTCCGGGCATGTGCATGCGCAGTGGGTTGGTGGCCGCAAAGGCGCGCAGGGCGTCGCAGAGGGGGGTCTGAGTCATATAAAAAACCTCCGGAAGGAAAAGCGCCCCGCGGCAGAGCCGCAGGGCGCCTGGATGGGTGAAACGAAATCAGGGCAGATAGCTCAGGGGATTGACCAAGCTGCCGTTGAGGTGGACCTCAAAGTGGCAGTGGGTACCCGTGGAGCGACCGGTGGAACCTGCCCGGGCGATGGTCTGCCCCTTGTAGACCTTGTCCCCGGCGGAGACCAGCAGACTGGAATTGTGGGCGTAGTAGGTCACAAAGCCGTTGCCGTGGTCAATGGTCACCAGATAGCCATAGGTGCCGTTCCAGCCGGCAAAGGTGACGGTGCCGCCGTCGGCGGCCGAGATGCCGGTGCCGTAGGAGCAGGCGATGTCCAAGCCGCGGTGGAGGCTGTAGGAACCAAAGATGGAGCGGTAGCCGTAATAGGAGGTGATGTTGCCGTACACGGGCCACTGGAAAGAGCCGGTAGCGATCCAGGAGGGCTTCTCCTTGGTGCCCACGGCAATGACCCGCTCGGTGGGCTGGGTGAGGACAGTGGTCTCCACCACCTCCCGGCCGGTCTCATGGCCGTTGAGATAGGTCACGTCCGCGGTGACCTGCTGGGTGCCTGCGGCGCCTTCACTGACGACCCGGGTATCCCCCTCATACATAGAGCTGTCCTCCACCTCACGCACAGGGGCGGAAATAGGCTCAGTATAGGTCACATGATCCACAGTCTCCACCGACAGGAAGGGGATCTCCTCTTTGATATTGAGGACCTGGCCGATCATGAGCTTGTTGATATCAATGCCGGGGTTGAGCGCCTCCAGCTCAGACATGGTCATGTCATTTTCAAAAGCCAGGGCCATAAAGGTGTCGCCGGCCTGGACCTCATATGTAGTCTCTCCGTTGGTGTTGGAGGTGAGGGTAGACTCAATGGCGGAGAGGTCCTGCTCCACATCGGAGGAGATGTACTCCCGCACGATAGACACATTGTCGGTAAAGCGGGCGGAAGTGGTGTTCTCCGTGGTGTAAGAGGCCTCGATGCTGTCCAGAATGGCAGTCAAATCGCTCCGCTCGGTGGCGGCGCCCACCACCTCGCCGTTGACCAGGAGCACATAGCTCTTCATGACATCACCGATGCGGTCAAAGAGAGCGGGCTCCAGCGTCGTGGCGGAGGGGATGCTTCCCCGCTCGGTGAGAGCCAGCTCATAGGTGACCTCTCCCTCCAGGGTATAGTCATAACCCAAAATCTCAGTGGCCCGGGCCTCCACCCGGTCCACGGCGGATTCAAATGCCTCGGGCGAGGCCACCACGCCAATGGGCTGTCCGTCAATGGATACCCGGTAGCTGGGAACATATACATTGCTCACCACGGCGGTGACGCCGGCAATGGTGGCGATGGCCAGAAACAGGGCCGGATTGAAGGAGCGGAACGCGCCGCCAATGGCGCCCACCCGGCGCACGAGCGGAATATGGTCCTGGAGGAACCGCTCAGCCTGGTTCAGCACAGACTCCCGCATCCGGCCGGGGAGGGCGAGCGCCTGGGCTGCAGCACCGGCAAAGGGGGAGCGCCGGCCTTCGCCGTGGGGCTGATGCAAGATTTCATCCATGGGAAAAGCCTCCCTTAGTCATCGTTTCCCGGCGGCCAGAAACAGCCGAAGGAAAAATGACAGAAACGTCATAAAGATTACAAAATGGTTACAAGCGTTATCTTACACTCCAAAGCGGAAGAAGTCAAGCCCTATCTCCAAATTTTCAGACGATTTTTCCACGAAACCTCAAATATTTTCTTGAGAAATCCACGAGATGGCTCCATTGGCCCCGTCCTTTACAAGGGACGGGAGGGGGATTATAATGGGAAAAAAGAAACGGCCCAGGCGGGTGTGAAAGGGAGGCTGCAAACATGGAAACGATCCACGTGTGGACCAAGCAGCACGAAACGGTTCTCAAAGAGTTGGAGCAGACGGGACGCTATACCGCCAAGAAGCGGTATGTACAGCTGGAGAATGAGGACTGCTCTTCCATTGTTCTGGAGGCCTACGACTGGTTGGTGGCTCACACCCCCAACCGGACGCTGCGCCCGGCGGATGCGGAATATCCGGTCTGGGTGTCCTTGGCGCAGGAGACCACCATGCTCCCGGAGGCGGGCCGGGTCATTCTGGAGCTGGAGATCGACCGGGCCATCCTGGCCCCCATCCATGTGCGGAAATGGAGCATGATCCTCAATTACAGCTATATCCCCAGCTCACCGGAGGACCGGGAGCGGCATCTGAAGCTGCTCAGCGACTACCGTACCAACGACGCCACGGCCTATATGAGCCAGTTTTATCCGGCGATCAAGCGGGAGATCGTCTCCAGCTGGGAGCGGCTCTTTGACCCGGCGGTGGAGGCGGAGTGCCAATATGAGTACGGAATTATTTGGGAGTTGAAGCGGGAATGGATTGTCAACGTGACACGGTGACCCTCTATGCGGCCCAGAGCACGCCGGTGCTCCAGGCCATTGCCCGGGACGGGGTTTGCTATTCCCGGGCGGAATATGTCCGCCGGAAGTACGGCGAGAGCGCGCCTTTGTTCCTGACGGTCTACGGCTGGTTTGTGGAGCGGGCCAGGGCGTATGTCCCCCGGCCGCCGGAGGCTGAATTTCCCTATTGGGCCTTCGCCGAGAAGAGCAGCATCGACCTCTCCAGCGCCGAGCACATCCTCACCCTGGAAGTCCCCAGAGACCAGGCGGTCTTTTTCGACGTATTCGACTGGAACCGTCTCCTCCAGCTGCGCTACCTGGGCGAGACGCCGGAGGAGGAGCGGGCCTTTCGCCGGGAGCTGGAGCTGCGGGGCCTGGACAATCAGAAGGTCATGCTCTCCAGCTTCTACCCCGAGTGGAAGGAGCGCATCCAGAAGAGCTGGGACCGGCTCTTCCGCTGGCACGCGCGCATCCGGGCGGGGGACGCCTCCTGCGTGGGCAGCGTGCAGGCGGGACTGTGGTGCATCCGCAAGGAGTGGATCACGGCGGAACTATAAAATTTGCCGCTCTGGCAAGGAAATGGCAAAGCCGCCCGCGGAGTCGATTCCGTGGGCGGCTTTTTTAAGCAGAGAGGGGATTACTCCGCGCTCTCCTCCTCTTTCTTGGTGCAGATGATGTTCAGCTCCTCCAGCTGCTTGGGGTCCACAAAGCTGGGGGCGCCCATCATCAGGTCCTGGGCATTTTTGTTCATGGGGAAGGGGATGACCTCCCGGATGGAATCCTCCCCCGAGAGAAGCATGACCATCCGGTCTACGCCAGGGGCGATGCCCGCGTGGGGGGGCGCGCCGTAGGTAAAGGCGTTGTACATGGCGGGGAACTTGGCCTTTACATCTTCCTCCCCCAGACGGACCAACTGGAAGGCCTCAATCATGATCTCCGGGTCGTGGTTCCGCACGGCGCCGGAGGAGAGCTCCACGCCGTTGCAAACCAGATCGTACTGGTAGGCGGTGATGCTCAGGGGGTCCACCTCGCCGGCGGCGGCCTGCTTCAGAATCTCAAGCCCGCCGTTGGGCATGGAGAAGGGGTTATGGCAGAACTCCAGCTCACCGGACTCCTCGCCGATCTCATACATGGGGAAATCCACGATCCAGCAGAACTCGTAGCGCGCCTGGTCAAAGTGCTGGGGAGCCAGGGCGGCGGCCTGCTTGAGGAGGACGCCGGCGGTCTTTTGGGCGGCGCCCTTCTTGCCGGCGGTGAGGCCCACAAAGGTGTTGGGCTCCAGGCCCAGGGCGGCGACGACGGCATCCTTGCGCTCCTGGAGGAATTTGGAGATGCCGCCCACCAGCTCGCCTTTCTCGTCCAGGCGGAACCAGTAGGCCTTATTGCCTGTCTGGACCTCCACATCGGCGCAGAGCTTGTCGATCTGTTTGCGGGTGGCGGTGAAGCCGCTGACCGGAACGGCCTTGACGGTGCTGCCTTCAAAGGGCCCGAAGCCGCAGTCCGCCAGAAGGGCGGTGGCGTCCTTCACCGTCAGGTCGATGCGCAGGTCGGGTTTGTCGGTGCCGTAGGTCTCCATGGCCTCCTCAAAGCCAATGCGCTTAAAGGGGGCGGCAGAAGCGGTATCATACTTGCCGTACTTGGCAAAGATGGGGGGGAGGACTTCTTCCAGAACAGCGAACACGTCATCCTGGCTGGCAAAGGCCATCTCCATATCCAGTTGGTAGAACTCGCCCGGGGAGCGGTCGCCCCGGGCATCCTCATCCCGGAAACAGGGGGCGATCTGAAAATACTTGTCGAAGCCGGAGGCCATCAACAGCTGCTTGAACTGCTGGGGAGCCTGGGGCAGGGCGTAGAACTTTCCGGGGTGCTTCCGGCTGGGCACCAGGTAGTCCCGGGCGCCCTCGGGGGAGGAGGCGGTGAGGATGGGGGTGGTGATCTCCAGGAAGCCCTGCTCCGTCATGGCCGCACGCAGGGCGGCAACCACCTGGGAGCGGAGAATAATGTTTTCCTTTACCGCGGGGTTGCGCAGGTCCAGGTAGCGGTACTTTAGGCGGGCGGACTCGTCGGCCTCCCGGCTGCGGTTGATGGGGAAGGGCAGCTCATTATGGCGGCAGCGGCCCAGCACGGTGATGGCGGTGGGCACCACCTCGATGTCGCCGGTGGGCAGCTTGGGATTCTTGCTGTCCCGCTCCCGGACCAGGCCGGTAACCTGGATCGCCGACTCCTTGTTAAGGGGCTTGACCTGGCGCATCATGTCCTCGGTCTCAATAACCACCTGGGTGGTGCCGTAAAAGTCCCGGAGGACCACAAAGGCAAAGTTCTGGCCCACCTCACGGATATTTTCTAGGAATCCGGCCAGGGTGACTGTCTGTCCCACATGCTCCAGGCGGAGCTCTCCGCAGGTGTGGGTGCGGTAAGCAGTGCGTACATGATCCATCTAAATTCAACTCCAATTTGTAATATATTAATTAAAATAGACGAAAAGTTTTGAATTATGCGTTCCAAAAGGGGCTCATTGCCGGTCTTGGATGGGGGCTCCGGCATTGCGTTGGGCCAAGCCGGCGCGGATGCGGGCAATGGCCTCCTCCGCGCTCTGGGTGAGCTGCTCACCGGTAGCCATGTCTTTCACGGCGGCTTGACCGGACTGGATCTCGTCCTCTCCCAGGAAAACTACATAGGGGATGCCTAGCTTGTCGGCATAGCCGATCTTTTGCTTAAACTTCTTGTGCTCGGTATAGAGCTGGGTGCGGATGCCCGCGGCACGGAGCCGGGTGGCCAGGGAGATGGCGGGGGAGAGGTCCTCTGTCATGGGCAGCACCAGCACGTCCGCCGGGGCGGTGAGCAGGTCTTCGTTGAGATACTTTTGGTCCTCGAGCACAAAGAAGAGCCGGGTCAGGCCAATGGAAATGCCCACGCCGGGGAGCTGCTTGCTGGTGTAGTACTCGGCCAGGTTGTCGTACCGGCCGCCGGAGCAGATGGAGCCGATCTCCGGATGGTCCAGCATGGCGGTCTCGTAGACGGTGCCGGTGTAGTAGTCCAGGCCCCGGGCGATGGTCAGATCCACTTTGTAGTGGTCCTGGGGCACGCCAAAGGCGGAGAGGTACTGGACCACGGTGGAGAGCTCTTCCACGCCCTGATCCAGAAGTGCATTCCTGCCCCGGTATCCGGCCAGGGCGGCCATGGGCTCGGCGGTGGAGAGAAGGGTGAGCAGCTCTTCCGCCGTGGCAGCGGGTACGCCGAAATCCTCCCCCAGAGCGGCCTTGACCTTCTCAGGGCCGATCTTCTCCAGTTTGTCGATGGTCCGCATCACGTCCCCAGCGTGCTCCTTCAGGCCCAGAAGCGCAAAGAGACCATTTAAAATCTTACGGTTGTTGAGCCGGATCTGAAAGCGCTTCAGGCCTAGGGCGGTAAAGGTCTGGTAGATGATGGAGGGGATCTCCGCCTCGTTGACAATGTCCAGGTTGCCGTCGCCGATGACGTCGATGTCAGCCTGATAAAACTCCCGAAAGCGGCCCCGCTGGGCCCGCTCGCCCCGGTAGACCTTGCCGATTTGGAAGCGGCGGAAGGGGAAGGTGAGCTCTCCGCTGTGGAGGGCCACATATTTGGCCAGAGGAACGGTCAGGTCAAAGCGCAGGGGCAGGTCGGGACCCCCCTTGGTGAAGCGGTAGATCTGCTTCTCGGTTTCGCCGCCCCCCTTGGCCAAAAGGACCTCGCTGGCTTCAATGGCTGGGGTGTCCAGCGGGGTAAAGCCGTAGAGGGCATAGGTCTTGCGGAGGATCTCCACCATCCGGTCAAACTGGACCTGCCGCCGGGGCAGCAGCTCCATAAAACCGGACAGAGTGCGGGGTTTGATACGGTCCATAGTGACGCTCCTTTGCTTCGGAATTGGCGGAGGAAAGCAAAAAGCGCTTTCATCCCATCTATATGGGACGAAAGCGCCTGCTTCCGTGGTGCCACCCATGTTCGGCGGAGGGTGACTCCGCCCTTTCTGCCCCTCTGGTGCGGGAGGGGGACCGCGCCCGTCTCCGGGCCCGCTGGTGGAGCCGTCTCCCGTCCTCCTTGCCGCAGGCGCTTCCAGCCAATGGCGCCCCTCTCTGTCCAGCGGTGTGGGCGGTACTTGCTCCGTCATCACGGTTTCAGCCTATAAAGCTTATCCCAAACGGACGAAAAAGTCAACTCATCTCGGAAAAAAACCCGGTACGCTTACGCGGTAAAGGGCTTGGTCTTGGGGTTAATAATATCGCGCCAATCCAAGTCGCCCCGCTCCAGGCCGTGGATGAGCATCTCGGCGGTAGCCACGTTGGTGGCGAAGGGGATGTTGTACGTGTCACAAAGGCGGGTGATGTACCGCAGGTCTTTGTCCATGTCCTCCGACTGGGGGTCCGTGAAAAAGAGAACCATGTCAATCTCATTGTAGGCAATGCGGGCGCCGATTTGCTGAATGCCGCCGTGCTCATGGGACAGGAAGAGGTGGACGGGCAGGCCGGTGGCCTCCGACACACCCTTGCCTGTGGTGTTGGTGGCGCAGAGGGTGTGCTTGGATAGGATGCCGCAGTAGGCAATGCAGAATTGGATCATGAGCTCTTTCTTCCGGTCGTGGCTCATTAAGGCGATATTCATGGAAAAAACTCCTCTCTCATCAGAGATCGCCGTAGGGGTAGAAGAAATCTTCAATGCAGGCGCATTAGGGGGACGCGTTCTCCCTCCAACCGGCGGGCGATGTTCAAATAGGCCCGGGCTGCGCCCCAGCGGGCCATCAGGATCAGGGGCTCTCCCCGGTTGGCGGCCAGCATGACCTGGGGGTCTTCCGGCACGATGCCCAGCAGGGGCAGCCCGGCGGTGTCCATGGCGTCATCAATGGTGGTGTGCAGCTGCCGCAGCAGTTTAGGCTGGATGCGGTTGACCACCAGATGAATATGCCGCATGGTGCGGGTGAGCTCCCCCACGGTGCGCTGGGCATCCCGCAGGGCGGAGGCGTCGGTGGTGGAGACCACAATGGCCCGATCCGCGCCGCAGACCGACATGCGGAACCCGCCGCCCAGGCCGGCGGGAGAGTCCATCAGGACATAATCATAGGATTCTTTGGCTTGGAGGAGAAACGCACGCAGAGCCTCTTCGGTAATGGTGTCACGGGGCACCGTGAGGGGCGCCGTGAGGAGGGAGAGCCCGTGGATCACCGGGTGGGGCGTTGCCGCCTTTTTCAAGGTCGTACGCCCAGAGAGGACATCGGTAAAGTCCATCAGGGCCCGGTCGCTCATACCCAAGGTCAGGTCCAGATTGCGCAGCCCGATGTCCATGTCTACGCACAGGACTTGCCGCCCCAGGGCGGCCAGGCAGGAGGCCACCCCGCCTGTCAGCGAGGTCTTGCCGGTGCCCCCCTTGCCGGAGGTGATGACAATTGCAGTCGACATAGCGGCCTCCCTACTGCTGCCAAATTACTTTATCATGAAATTGAAAAAAATACAATGGTCTCATCGCCTTTTTTTGTGCAAAGTAGAAGTATTTTTGAGAGCAAATATTCTAAGGTGCAAAATATATTACACAAGAGGGGATTTTTGTATTTTTGCCCATCTTCTGGGATAGCCTTTTGGAGTGGGGGAGACCTTCTCGACCCGGAGCACCCGATGGGTGACCTGGGTGCCCGGGATGGCGTAGTCCAGAGAAGGACGGAGCACGCCGCCCAGGCGGCGCAGGCCGCCGGCGGCCCGGGAGAGCTCCTCCTCGCAGTCCACTGATTTCATGGCCAGAAAGGAACCTCCCACCTTGACATAGGGAAGGCATAGCTCGCCCAGCAGTTCCAAAGAGGCCACTGCCCGTGCGGTGGCAAAGTCAAAGCTGTCCCGCCAACCCGGCTGGAGCGACTGTTCTTCCGCCCGGGCATGGAGAGTCTCTACCCCGGATAAGCCCAGCTGGCCAGCCACCTGGGCGAGCCAGTCCAAGCGCTTGTTCAGGCTGTCCAGCAGGACGACCTGAGCCGATGGGACCAGGATCTTCAGCACCAGGCCGGGAAAACCCGCCCCGGTGCCCACGTCAATGACCCGCTTGTCCCGAAAATCGGCGCATGTCAAAAGGGCGGCGCAGTCCAGCATGTGGAGTTTGGCCACTTGATCTGGATCGGTAATCGCGGTCAGGTTCATAACCTGGTTTTTCTCTAAGAGCAGCCGGCCGTACTCAGCCAGCTGCGCCGGGGCTTCCGGCGGGACCTGCTCCAACAGGCCCAGCGCCGCCAGGCCGCCGCGAATGGCTTTTTCCATGTGTGTTAACCTCCCAGTGCGGCGGCCACAGCCAACAGGCCGGTAATCAGACTGACGGCGCAGGCCAGGGCGGCCAGGATGCCCAGCACCAGCATGGGAGCGCGCCGCAGTTCCCGCCAGCGGAGGAAAGCGACTGCCGACAGCCCCCCGCAGGCGGGGAAGAGGAGCACGCCGGGGATGCCGTGGAGAGGCTCCCCAGTGGCCATATTATAGGTGGTGAGGAGGACTAGGATGACCATGTAGACGACGCCCATCCAGGCCAGCGCCCGCTTTACGGGAGAGGCGGGGGTATAGGAGCCGGGCTCCTTGGGGTCCTTATCAGGGAATTGCGTCATGGGATTCTCGCTCCTTCAGCAAGTCTCGGATTTCGGTCAGGAGGGCCTCCTCTGCCGAAGGGGCAGGTGGGGCGGCAGGGGCCTCCTCCTGTTTTTTGTAGAGGCGGTTAAAGCCCTTTACAATGCAGAACACCACGAAGGCCATAATAAAAAAGTTGAGGACGGCGTTAATAAAATTGCCCACCATCAGGTCCCCGCCCCCGGGCAGGTGAATGGATAGGGCAGCCAGGGCCTCGTTCCCCCCGGCAAAGATGCCCAGGATGGGATTGAAGATGTCGTTCACCAGGGAGTCGGTGATGGCCTTAAATGCGCCGCCGATAATGACGCCCACCGCCAGGTCCATCACATTGCCCCGGGCGATGAACTTGCGGAACTCGGCAAAAAAGCCGGAAGTTTTCTCTTTTGCAGACATAGAATCTCCTTATTCAGTGGAGCGGCTGGCAGGAAATGCTTCATCCTGCGAAAGGGGCGGCGGAAAGCCGCCGCCCCAGAGGATGGTTGCTGTGCCGGGGAGCTTTTACTTCTTGGTGGGGACCAGGAGCTCCTTACCGCCCATGTAGGGCTGGAGGACCTTGGGGATCTTCACGGTGCCGTCGGCCTGGAGATTGTTCTCCAGCAGGGCGATGAGCATCCGCGGGGGCGCCACGCAGGTATTGTTCAGGGTGTGGGCCAGGTAGGTCTTGCCATCCTCACCGCGGTAGCGGATCTTCAGACGGCGGGCCTGAGCGTCGCCCAGGTTGGAGCAGGAGCAGACCTCAAAATACTTCTGCTGCCGGGGGGACCAGGCCTCGATATCGCAGGACTTGACCTTCAGGTCGGCCAGGTCGCCGGAGCAGCACTCCAGCTGCCGCACGGGGATATCAAAGTTGCGGAAGAGCTCCACCGAGTAGCGCCAGAGCTTCTCATACCAGGCCATGGAGTCCTCGGGCTTGCAGACCACGATCATCTCCTGCTTCTCGAATTGGTGGATGCGGTAGACGCCCCGCTCCTCAATACCGTGGGAACCCTTCTCTTTGCGGAAGCAGGGGGAGTAAGAGGTGAGGGTCTGGGGCAGCTTCTCGGCGGAAATGATCTGGTCAATGAAGCGGCCGATCATGGAGTGCTCGCTGGTGCCGATGAGATAGAGGTCCTCACCCTCAATCTTGTACATCATGCCGTCCATATCGGTCTGGCTCATGACGCCTTCCACTACGTTGCCGTGGATCATGAAGGGGGGGATGCAGTAAGTGAAGCCCTTATCAATCATGAAATCCCGGCCATAGGCCAGCACCGCCTCGTGGAGCCGGGCGATGTCCCCCAGCAGGTAATAGAAACCGGAGCCGGACACCCGACCGGCGGCGTCCAGGTCAATGCCATCAAAGGACTCCATAATATCCACATGGTAGGGGACGGGGAACTCGGGCACCAGGGGTTCCCCAAAGCGCTGCACCTCCACGTTGGCGGAGTCGTCGGGTCCGATGGGCACCGAGGGGTCAATGATCTGCGGGATGACCAGCATGATCTTGTGGATCTCTTTGGCAAGCTCATCCTCCCGCTGCTCCAGATAGGCCAGGCGGTCGGCGTCGGCCTTGACCTCAGCCTTCAGGGCCTCGGCCTCGGCCAGCTTGGAGGGATCCTTCTTGGACTGGCCCATAAGGACACCGACTTGTTTGCTCTTGGTGTTGCGGGCAGTGCGCAGGTCCTGGGCCTCCTGTATGGTCTTGCGGTTTTCGGCGTCCAGCTCCAACACGCGGTCCACCAGGGGGAGCTTCTCGTCCTGGAATTTCTTCTTAATGTTCTCCTTTACAGCTTCGGGGTTCTCGCGAATAAAGCGGATATCCAACATGGTGTTGCACCTCAAATCTCAAATTTTATAAGTCTGGATGTTTCACGTGAAACGAGCGTTTAAAGCAGCCACTCCAACAGCGTCTGCCAAGCGGACTGAGGGTCATAGACCGCCTTTTCCTCATCCGTAAGAGTGGCGGTGATCTCTCCCAAGATGCGGGAGGTCTCGCCGGAGTCCGGTTCGCCCCAGCTGGCCAGAAGCTCCCGCGCTTGCCGATACTGCCCGCCGTTATAGAGGGCGCGGATCTGGTTGAGCCGCCCCAGGGCATCCAGCTGCTCTTGGGTAGCCTCCAGGGCATCCTGGGTCTCTTGCTGCTCCGATTGGGCTGTGCTGGCTTCCTCCTGGAGAGATTGAATCTGGCTTTCCAGCTCCGTCACCTGCGCCTTTAGATCTTCGTTCTCCTGGAGCATATTGTCCAAACTCTGAACCGCTGAGTTGGAGGACTGCTGAAGGTCGTTGTAGGCATCCCGGTTTGCCCGCTGCTGCATAAAATAGGAGAGCAGCAGCAACAGGAAGGCGGCGGCAAAGAGGATGACCAGGTAGATCAGGACAGAATTCTTTTTCCCGGGGCTGGCGTGCTCTGCCTCGTGCTGGAGTGCGCCCCGCTGTTCAGATTCAGTTTCGTGGCTCACGGTGTGGCTCCCTTCTCACCGGAGGGCAGGTGCTCCAGCGTCTCCAGCAGGAGATTCAAATCCTCCGTATTGTAGTATTCCAGTTCAATTTTACCCTTTTTCTTACCGTTTACAATGGTGACCTTCCGGCCGAAGCGGTGGGAGAGCTCCTGCTCCGCCGAGCGCAGGTAGATGGAATAGTCGGGGGCGGCCCCAGGCCGGAGCTCCTCTGCGGCATGGTCCTGCTGGGCGGTCAGCCGCTTGGCCAGAGCCTCGGTCTGCCGGACTGAGAGACCGTCGTGAACCACCTTTTGGGCCAGCTTCTTTTGCAGCTCCCCGGCGGGGGCGGCCAGGATAGCCCGGGCATGTCCGGCGGAGAGCTTGCCCTCTTCCAGCAACTGCCGCACCGCATCGGGCAGGGCCAAAAGGCGCAGGGCGTTGGCCACCGCCGGGCGGGACTTGCCCACCCGTTGGGAGACCTCCTCCTGGGTGAGGCTGTACTCTCCGATGAGCGTTTGGTAACCGGCGGCCTCTTCGATGGGATTTAAGTCCTCCCGCTGGAGATTTTCAATAAGGCCCAGCTCCATAACCGTGCGGTCGTCGGCCTCGATGATGACAGCTGGTACTTCCCGGAGGCCGGCCATTTTGGCGGCCCTCCAGCGGCGCTCCCCGGCGATGATTTGGTAGTAGCCGGAGGACAGCCGCCGCACAGTCAAGGGCTGAATAATGCCGTGGGTACGGATTGAGTCGGCCAGATCGGCCAGACTTTCCTCGTCAAAGCGCTTGCGGGGCTGCTTGAGACCGGGCTGCACCTCGGAGATGGGGAGAGAGAGGGAGCCGCCCTCCTGGGCCTGGAGGGCGTCATCTCCCAGCAGGGCGCTGAGACCGCGGCCCAGGCCCCGGTCCTTGTTGGATGCCATAGACTCAGTCCTTTCTGATGGGCGCGCCGTTCTGCTCCAGGACCTCCCGGGCCAGGGCTTCATAGGCTTCGGCCCCGCGGGAGAGACTGTCGTAGGCCATCACGGGCTTTCCGTGGCTGGGCGCCTCGGAGAGACGCACGTTGCGGGGAATGACGGTGGCATAGACTTGGCCGGGAAAGTGGCGCTTGACCTCCTCGGCTACCTGGAGGGAGAGGTTGGTCCGCCCGTCGTACATGGTCAGGACCACTCCTTCCATGGAAATGCGGGGGTTTAGGGAGCGCTTGACGATGCGCACCGTGGAGAGCAGGTCGGACAGCCCCTCCAGCGCATAATATTCGCACTGGACAGGGACCAAAATGGTGTCTGCCGCGCACAGGGCGTTGAGGGTGAGCAGCTCCAGAGAGGGGGGACAGTCAATGAAAATAAAATCATATTGGTCCGAGATCTGATCCAAAGCATCCCGCAGGCGGTACTCCCGGTGGTCCAGGCCAATCATCTCGATGGTGGCGCCGGCCAGGGCCTTGTTGGAGGGGACCACATCACCGTAGGGGGTGTTGCACACGGCCTTGGCCAGGTCTGCACTGTTAATAAGCACATCGTAGATATTGGGGGAAGAGGAGACCTTGTCCACGCCAAAACCGGAGGTGGTATTGGCCTGAGGGTCAAAGTCACAGACCAGGACCCGCTGGCCCAGGGCGTGAAGGGCAGCCGCCAGGTTTACACAGGTGGTAGTCTTGCCCACACCGCCCTTTTGATTGACAATTGCGATGGTTTTTGCCATGAGGACCCCTGCCTTTGCGATGGATTCAACAGACAATATTATAATGCGGCAGAGGGCGTAATTCAACTCTATTTCGAAAATCTTCCGAAGGACGGGGGCAAAACACAAAAAATCCGGGTGTTTCACATGAAACACCCGGGGAAGGGAGAGCGGCCAAACAGCAAAATAAGTGTTGTTTCACGTGAAACATCACTCCCGACTCTGCTTTGGGATGCGGATGGTCAGCAGGATGGAGTCGTCGGTGTCCTGCCGGTCACAGGCAGCGTCTACCCCGGCGCTCTTCATCATGGACAGGCCCCTAGTCACGGAGTTCAAAAAGAGGCGCACATCCTTCAGAATAAAAGAGGGCTTTTTATGGCTCTTGGGCGCCGGGGGATGGAGCAGCTGCTCTACATATTCCTCGGTGCGGGAGACCGTCAGGCTTTGGTCCACCACGGCTTGGGCGGCCTGCCGCTGCTGCTCTGGGTCGGAAAGACGAAGCAGAGCCCGGGCGTGGCGCTCGGTGCAGTGGTTGTCCCGCAGGAGAGCCAGGACATCCGGCGGCAGGCGCAAAAGACGCAGTTTGTTGGCCACTGCCGACTGAGACTTGCCAATGCGTTTGGCGGCCTCCTCTTGGGAGAGGTGGAACGTGTGGATGAGCCGGGCCAGGGCGGAGGCCTCCTCCACAAAGTCCAGGTCCCGCCGCTGGAGATTCTCAATGAGCGCCAGCAGGGAGGAGGACTGGTCATCGGCCTGGACCAGGATGCAGGGCACCTCCGTGAGCCCGGCCAGCTTCGCCGCCCGCAGGCGGCGCTCTCCGGAGATGAGCTCATATCCGCCGGCGGTTTTCCGCACCGAAAGGGGCTGCAAAACGCCGTACAGCCGCAGGCTGGCGGCCAGCTCCTCCAGTCCGTCCTGGGAAAAGGTCTGGCGGGGCTGGTTGGGGTTGGGTGTAATGGAATCGACGGGGAGAAAAAGAACCCGGGTGCTCTCAAAGAGCCCTTTCCTGCGCTGGAGTACCATGGGCGGAGCCTCCTGTCTTTGGAATAATCACAACCATATTTTACCACAAATAGGGGCAAAGGGAGGGGAACCCGGTCGACTGGGAAATACTTCCGCTCGACAGGGCTCCCCTCTGTTCGAAATCAGACTGTAAAGGAAAATTACTTACTCAACTGCCTTCAGGGATTCCACCATATCAATCCGCTTTAGGCTGCGCCGGGCGGCCAGGTTGCTCAGCAAAGAGAACACTGCCGTCAGTGCCGCAGCATATCCGTAGGAGGTTGGGTGGAGGGTGCGGCCGAACATGAGCATGTCGATCTCCACCGTCAGGATGAGCCACTGATGGAGGAACCGGCCCAGAACCAGCCCCAGCAGGATGCCGAAGAGGGTGAGAAATACATTTTCCCGATAGACATAGGCCGAGAGCTCCCGGTCGTAAAAGCCCAGCACTTTCAGGGTGGCCAGCTCCCGCAGGCGCTCGGTGATGTTGATGTTGGTCAGGTTGTAGAGTACCACAAAGGCGAGTGCGGCGGCGCAGACCAAGATCAAAATAACCGCGTAGTCTACGCTCTCCATACTCTGGGTGAACGTGTTCCGGGTCTCCTGAATGCGGGTGGCCGCCGTCACCCCGGAGAGGGGAATAAGGGCGGAGGAGAGGGCTTCCTCGGCCGCCTGGCCTCCGGTACAGCGCACCAAGATGGTGTTTTGAACGGGCGCCTCTCCAAAGAGCGCTTCATAGGTATCGGCAGAGAGATAGATGTAGTGGAGTATGTAGTTCTCCACCGTGTCCAGCACGGGGACCTCTATCCGGCTCTCCCCGTCTAACACCATGGTGTCTCCGGGCTCGACGCCCAGCAGGGAGGCCAGCTTTTCGGTCAATACCACGCCTCCCGCACCGGGGACCACCGGATCCCCGGTATGCCGGTCTTGGAGATGGATGAAATGGGAAAACGTCTCCCAGTCGGACACCGCAAAAAGGGTGGCATCTACACTCTGCACCGCGCTCTCGGCGGTGAGGGAGGTCTGATGGACGCCCATCCACTCCTCCGCCGTGTCCGAGCCGGTAAGCTCCCGGGTCAGTTCGCTCCACTCGTCCTCCGTCACGTCGTCGGCCAGGGTGACTTCCAGGCTGTAGGTAAAAAGTGCGTCATACTGCCGGTCTAATACGTCGTAGATGGATCCCCGCAGGCCAAAGGCCGCGATGATGAGGGCGGTGCATCCGCCAATACCCGCTACCGTCATCCAGAACCGGCGCTGGTAGCGAAAGAGGTTGCGGATGGTGACCTTATAAGTGAAGGAGAGCCGCCGCCACAGGGGGCCGATATGCTCCAGAAGCACCCGTTTCCCGGCGGGCGGGGCCTTTGGGCGCATGAGGGAGGCCGGGGAGGCCGCCAGCGTGGAGGCCACCGCCCCTGCTGCCGCGCCGGTGACGCAGCCAACTGCCGCCCCCACCGCAAGCAGATAGATTCCCGGGTCGGGGACCAGAATGAGCTCTCCCACGGTGTAGAGGATCTTCCAGGCATTGAAGATGATCCAGGGGATCAGGGTGCACCCCAGGGCCAGGCCCAGCACGCCGCCGGTGAGAGAGGCGGCCAGGCCGTAGCCCACATATTTCAGGGCAATGGCCCCCGTGCCGTAGCCCAGGGCCTTTTTTCCGCCGATCTCCACCCGCTGCTCTTCCACCATACGGGTCATGGTGGTCAGGCACACCAGGGCGGCCACCAGGAAGAAAATAATGGGGAACACCGAGGCCAGGTTGCCCATGCGCTGGGCGTCCTGCTGGAAGGAGACATAGCCCAGGTTGGTGTTCCGGCCCAGGAGGTACCACTCGCAGCTCTCGATCTCGCTGAGCTCCCGCCGGGCGTCGTTGAGCTCCCGCCGGGCGTCCGAGAGCGCTTCCTCCGCCTCCGCTTTGCCGTCCTCGTACGCCCGGAGACCGTCGGCGTACTCCGTTTCCCCGTCCTGGAGCTCCACAAGGGCGTCGGCCAGCTCGGCCTCCCCATCGGCCAGTTCTTGCTCCGCCTCTGAGAGCTCCTGCTCGGCATCGGCAATCTGTCCGGGCAGATCGGCCTTAGCCTGCTCCAGCTCCGCCTTTCCATCCTCATATTCGCTCCAGCCGTCGTCCAAGTCAGAGCGGCCCTGGAGCCAGCCGGCCTCGCCATTCTCCAGCTCGGCCTTGCCGTCCAAGAGCTCCTGCCGGACATCGGAGAGCTCATCCCGGCCATTCTCCAATTCCGGCAGCCCCTCGGAGAGGGCGCGCCAGCCCTCATCCAACTCGGAGCGGCCCTGGGCCAGCTCTGCCCAGCCCTGATCCAGCTCCTCTCTGGCCGCGGCCAGGTCCTGCCCGCCCTGGATGGCCTCTTCCATGCCGGCCTCATACTCCGCCTTGGCCTCTAAATACTGAGCCCGGCCGTCCTGGTACTCCATCTCGCCCCAGGCGAGCTGAGAGGCGGCTCTGTCCAGGGCTGCCTGACCCTGGGCCAGGGCATCGGCGGTGGTCTGAAGGGCGGCTGCGGCGGCGTAGTAGGCGGTGGTGAGGTTCTGGGCCTGCCCGGTGATGGCTTCCGCCCCGGTGAGGGAGGCGAGTAGGGACATGCCATCCCCGGGCAAAGCGGCCTGGATCTCTTCCAGGGCGCCGGCGTCTTCTCCGGCGGCCTGAGCAGCCTGACTCAGGGCGGAGAGGAGGGAGGCCAGGGGGGCAATATGACCGGTATAAAAGGCCTCGGCCTCTTCCAGGGCGCCGGCCGGGTCCAGGGCGGCCTGGAGGGCCAGCGCTCCCAGAGCGGTCCCCACCGCTGTGCCGGTGTCGGTGGGGGTCTCGCCCAACAGCCCGGCGGCGGCCCAGTCCCCGGTCACCCCCTGAAAGAGGGCGTCAAGGGCATCATAGGACCCCTGCTGCGCCGCCAGCTCCTCTTCTCCGGCGGAGAGGGCCTGCCGCCCTGCGAAGAGCTGCTCCAGGGCGTCGTCCAGCTCCTCCTTGGCGTCCATGAGCTGCTGACCGCCGTCGGCCAGCTCCTGGAGACCCTGGCGGTACTCGGCCATACCCTGGTCATACTCCGCCTGGGCATCTTCCAGGGTCTCTACGCTCTGCGCGTAGGTCTCCTCTCCCTCCAGCAGCTCCTGATAGCCGTCTTCGTACTGTCCCACGCCGTCCTGGTAGTCCCGCAGGCCGTCCAGATACTGCTCCACACCATCCTGGTATCCGGCCCAGCCGTCATCCAACTCGGTCCGGCCGTCAGCGAGCTCCGCCTCGCCGTCCTCCAGTTCCCGGAGGGCATCGGCCAGGTCGGCCTCTCCCTGGGCAATCTCGTCCAGGGCGTCGGCGTGCTCCCGCTCCAGGGTCTCCCGGCCCTCGGCCAGGTCGGCCCGGCCCTGTTCCAACTCCGCCAGGCCGTCATAGTAGTCGGCCCAGCCGTCGTCCAGCTCCGCCCGGGCGTCGCTGAGCTCTGCCCAGCCGTCTGAGAGCTCTTGATCCGCCTCGGCCTGGGCGTCCGAGAGCTCCTGCTCGGCCTCGGCCAGCTGCGCCTGGGCCTCGCCAATGACCGCATCGTAGCGCAGGCCGGCCCGCTCCTCGCCCAAAGGCTCCAGGGCGTCGGTAAGGGCGTCGATCTGGTCCTGATAGGCATCCTCATAGCAGAGCAGCTCCCCGGCGTTCTCTGCCAGAAGGTAGGCGTCCGTGTAAGTATCCAGGGCAAAGGCCCCCTCGGGCAGGAGTACAAAGGCCGAAGCGGTACCCGAACCCAGGGTGGAGCTCCCCCGCTGGACCGAGACGTAGAGCGGGGAGTCGGCGGTGCCCACAATGGTAAAGGTCTTCCGGGTGAGGGCGTCGGCGTAGTCCCCATCCCCGGTGTCAAAGGTAATGGAATCCCCCACGCTCAGCCCGGTGAGCTCTAACAGGTCCGGCTCCACCAGGCATTCCCCGTCCTGCTCGGGCAGGCGGCCCTCCCGCAGGACAGGAAGGTTGATGCCCGTCTCCGAGAGGGAGAGGAGCTTGACCGCCAGACTGCTGTCCGAATCGGCCACCAGGGCGTCTATGGTGTAAGCCCCCTCGGCGGCGGCCACCCCGGGCTCTGCCGCCAGGACGTCCACATCCGCCTGGGTAAGGCCCAGGGTGGACACCACCCGCAGGTCCATCAGACGCTGGGCGTCATAATAAGCGTCGGCGGTGAATTCCATATCGGGGGCGGTGGTGCGCAGCCCCGCCAAAAAGGCCACCGCCAGAGCTGAGAGCACCAGCAGGGAGACAAAACGGCTCTTTGTGTGGGCGATCTCCCGTACCATATCGGTAATGAGCCGGTTTTTCATACCGTTCCCACCCCCTTACCACTCGATGGTCTCCACCGGCCGGGGTTCCGGGTTGCGCTCCAAGGCGTCCACCCGGCCGTTCTTGATGTGGATGACCCGGTCGGCCATGGGAGTGATGGCGGTGTTGTGGGTGATGACGACCACCGTCATGCCCTGCTCCCGGCAGGTATCCTGGAGGAGCTTCAGGATGGACTTGCCCGTCACATAGTCCAGCGCGCCGGTGGGTTCGTCGCAGAGAAGGAGACGGGGATTTTTGGCCAGAGCCCGGGCAATGGCCACCCGCTGCTGCTCGCCGCCGGAGAGCTGGGCGGGGAAATTGTTCAGCCGCTCCCCCAGGCCCACATGGCACAGGACCTCCCGGGGATTCAGGGGGTGCTTGCAGATCTGAGCGGCCAGTTCCACATTCTCCAGGGCGGTCAGATTCTGGACCAGATTATAAAACTGAAAGACAAAGCCGATGTCGTACCGGCGGTAGGTGGTCAGCTGCTTGGAAGTATAGGCGCTGATCTCCCGGCCATCCACCAGGATGGATCCCCCATTGCACTGATCCATGCCGCCCAGGATATTGAGAACCGTAGTCTTGCCCGCCCCGGAGGGCCCTACGATGACGGCAAATTCGCCCTTTTCAATGTCAAAGCTGATGTCGTCCACCGCAGTGATGACCACCTCGCCCATCTGATAGCGCTTGACCACATGCTGAAGTGAGATGTATGCCATGACAACTCCCCTCTGTGTCCGATAAGAAACAGGTGTTGAAAAAGATCTCCAACTTTATTATAGTAGGAGATGGGAGCCGGTTTCAATGGGCAAACAGCTCTGTTGCCGTTGGAAAACATACATTTTAAAAGGAAGTGTTGAAAAATGGATACTGGGAGAGCGGCCGGCGACCGCCGGGTGCGCCGCACCAAGGCCCGGCTGCGGGAGGCGTTCACCGCTCTGCTGGGGGAGAAGCCCTTGGAGGAAATCACCGTGCGGGAGCTGGCCGACCGGGCCGACGTAAACCGGGGGACGTTTTATGCCCACTACCGGGACATCTATGATATGCTGGAGCAGGTGGAGCAGGAGCTGCTGGACGAGTTTGCCGCTGTGGTGGACCGCTACCCGGCGCAAGAGCTGAAAAAAGGCATCCGCCCCGTGCTGGAGGAGGTTTTTGCCTTAATCCCCAAAAACGCCGGATTATGTGCCGCCCTGCTGGAGAGCCGGAATGAGTGGCGGCTCTTCCAGCGCCTGAGCGACCTGCTCTGGGAGCGGTGCCTGGGGGTGTGGAAGGGACTCTACCCCATCATGGGAGAGGCGCCGGAGGGGCGCTACCGTATGGAGTTCCTGGTGGCGGGGACGGTGGGCCTCCTGCGGGGATGGATGGCCCGGGGCTTTGCCGAGGACGCGGGGACTCTGGCCGCGCTGGCTGAGCGGCTTATCCTCTCCGGCATCCGGTAAAAACGTAAAAAAGAAAAGCACAGAGCGGACGCCTGCTCCTGACGTCCGCTCTGTGCTAGGAAAGAGGATACAATGAAATGAAAAGAAACTGTCTCTTGCAAGTGATATAATACCCGAGAGTTGTTACAAAACAAGTCCAAAGCTGTTACAAGAGTTTTAAATCTTCCCCAAGATGTGAATAATTTGTGAACAAATCAGCCGTTTCGCCGTTTCTCCCGCAGCAGGCGGAAAAAATCCTGGAGCAGGGCGGCGCACTGCTCTTCCAGCAGGCCGCCGTGGGCTTGTGGATGATGGTTGAAGGGCTGAGCAAAGAGATCCAGCACCGAGCCGCAGCAGCCGGCCTTTGGATCGGCGGCGCCGTACCAGACCTGTGGAATGCGGGCGTTGATAATCGCCCCGGCACACATAGGGCAGGGCTCCAGGGTGACATAGAGGGCGGCTTTATGGAGCCGCCAGCCGCCCAGCACGGCGTTGGCCGCCTCAATTGCCTCCAGTTCCGCGTGGGCCAGTGCCCGGCGGCCCTTCTCCCGGCGGTTGCGTCCCCGGCCCACCACCCGGCCATCCTCCCAGACGATGATGCAGCCAACCGGCACCTCGCCCTCGGCCAGGGCCTCCCGGGCCAGGTCCAGCGCCTGGCGCATATAGTCCTCATGAGTCATGATCTGCGCTCCCTTCTGAAAGACGCTACCAGCATACCCGATTCCTGCCCGCAGCGCAAGGGAGTTTTGAAGAAAAGGGGGTTGGCCTTTGGGGTGGCGCGTGGTATAATAAAAAAAGAGGATAGCTGACAAAAAGTTAGGGACTCCCGGACCGGGACAGAAAGGGGGAGGCAAATGGGGCTCTGGGACAAGCTGCATCTGGATATGGATCGGGACCGGGTGGTGACTTTGACCGGGGGAGGCGGAAAGACCACCACCATGTATGCCATGGCCCGGGAGGCCGTGGACAGGGGCCGGACTGTGATCGTCACCACCACAACCCACATCATGCCCCATCCGGGAATCTGCTTGACCGGAGATGGGCGGGAGGAGGCTCTGCGGGCCGCCCTGGCCGCCCATGGGATCGTGACTCTGGGAGTGATGGACCGGAGCGACAAGATGAGCGGAACGGGGAGCATCGCAGTATGCGCATCGGCGGCGGATGTGGTCCTCGTCGAGGGGGACGGGGCCCGCATCAAGCCCCTGAAGGTCCCGGCGGACCACGAGCCGGTCATTCCGCGGGAGAGCCGCGCGGTCGTGGCGGTGGCGGGGCTGGACGCCCTGGACAAGCCCATCCGGGCGACCTGCCACCGGCCCGAGCGGGTGGCCGTTTTCTTAAAAAAAGGATTGGACGAGCCCGTCACTGAGGCGGATATGGCGGCCATCCTCTCCAGCCCCGCCGGGGGGCGGAAGGATGTGGAGCCGTACATGAGCTTCCGGTGTCTCCTCAACAAGGCGGATACGCCCCGGCTGCAAGAGCGGGGGGAGCGCATTGCCGGAGAGCTCATTGAAAAGGGGATCCCAACCTGGGTGGGGCATTACAGCGAGAAGGAGCGGGGCGGGCGATGCTGGTTTTGATCAAAGGAGCTGGAGACCTGGCTACCGGCGTGGCCCTGCGGCTGTACCGGGCGGGGATGGACGTGGTGATGACGGAGATTGCCCAGCCCACTGCCGTGCGCCGGACGGTGGCCTTCTGCCAGTGCATTTATGATGGAACGGCCCGGGTGGAGGGGGTCGCTGCCCGCCGGGTGAACACCCGAACAGAGATCTGTACCTGCCTGGAGCGGGGAGAGGTCCCCGTGCGGGTGGACCCGAAGGCTCAGGTGAGGACCTGGTTCCCCTTTGATGGGGAGGTGGACGCCGTCCTGGCCAAGCGCAACCTGGGCACCCGGATGGATGACGCGCCGGTGGTCGTGGCGCTGGGACCCGGCTTTACCGCCGGGATAGACTGCCACGCTGTGATTGAGACGAAGCGGGGCCACTACCTGGGCCGGGTCATCACCCGGGGAAGCGCCATCCCAAACACCGGAGTGCCCGGGGATGTGGGGGGCTACACCAGCGAACGCCTCATCCGTGCCTGCCGGGATGGTGTCTTTGAGCCGGTGGCCAGCATCGGAGACACCGTAGCCCAAGGCGACGTAGTGGCCCGGGTGGACGGGGAGCCAGTCTATGCCCAAATGTCCGGCATGGTGCGGGGAATGCTCCCCGGCGGCCTGCGGGTGCGGGCGGGGATGAAGGCGGGAGACATCGACCCCCGGTGTTCCTACGGCCACTGCTTTACCGTATCGGACAAGGCGCGGGCGGTGGGCGGCGGCGTACTGGAGGCCTTGCTGGCCTTCCAGCCCGGAGCGCGCGGGAAACGAGAGGGGGAAAGGTCATGGAACGGCTGATCTTATGCGGCGGGGGGCATGTGTCCCTGGAGGTGGCCTATATGGCCGCCCGGCTGGACTTTTCCATTGTGGTGATCGACGACCGCCCGGAGTTTGCCAATCAGGACCGCTTTCCCATGGCAGGCCAAGTGCTGTGCAGGCCGTTTTTGGAGGCCCTGGAGACCCTGGGCAGCCGCAGCGATGACTTCTACGTGATTCTCACCCGGGGGCACGCCTATGACGGGGCCTGCCTGGATCAGATCCTCCGGGGGGATTACGCTTATGTGGGAATGATTGGAAGCCGCATCAAGGTGGCCGCCGTCATGGCCCGTATGCGGGAGCTGGGCCACCCGGCCAATGTGCTGGCGGGGGTTCATTCGCCGGTGGGGCTCCAGATCGGGGCCCAGACCCCGGCGGAGATCGCCGTGTCGATTCTGGGGGGGCGCATCCGGGAGCGGGCCCGGAAGGGTCCGGGGGTGCCGCCGCCGCCGGCGGAGCGGGGCGTGCTGTGCACCATTGTGAAGAAGAGCGGCTCGGCTCCCCGGGGCGTGGGGACCTGGATGCTGGTTCACCCCGATGGCTCCTGCCTGGGCACCGTGGGGGGC
>CALXCU010000166.1 GCA_944386885.1 uncultured Oscillospiraceae bacterium
CGGAGGAAGTGCAGCCCGCCCAGGGCCTGCTGTGGGTGACCAAAAACGTGGTTCTGCCGGAGGGCGTGGAGCTGCCGGAGGACTACACGGTGACTCTGACGGTGACGGAGAACGGCGTGAAGGTGGGCGAGTCCCGCGCTCTGACGGCGGCTGAGCTGGCGGACGGGTCCGCGCGGTTCAGCGTGGCGGTTCCCGCGGGCGAGCACAACTACGTGATCTACGAGACGGTGAGCTCGGAGAGCATTGATTTGAGCACCAGCCCTGCCCGGATGGTGATCGATGGCGTGTACTACGAGATGTCCTCTGAGGGCTTCGGTACCACCCGTACCATCACCGTGAACGCAAATCAGTATGCCTACCTGGATGTAACTAACACATACACAGTCAGCGGCGACCAGCCTGAGCCCGACCAGGGCATTATTCAGATCACGAAAAATGTGGTCCTGCCGGAAGAGATCGTCCTGCCCGCAGACTATACTGTGACCTTGACGCTCAGCGATGGGTTTAACACGGTGGGCAGCCATACCTTTACTGCGGTCGATTTGGCCAACGGCTCCGCCAGCTTTACCATGACAGTGGACGCAGGTACTTACAACAACCTGCGCTTGGACGAGACGGTCAACGAGCTGACGGTGGATGGAAAGACCTATACCCTTACCTCCAGCGGCACCGGCCTGCTGGACAGCGTATCGGTGGCGGCTGGTGCCACAACGGCTCTGGCGGTGACGAATACCTATGCGGATGGAAGCGACCCCGACCCGGATCCCTCTACCGATCCCAGCCCGGACCCCTCGGATGATCCGACCACTGAGCCCAGTGACCCGGGGACTACTCCACCCGATGATGAGGATGACAGCAGCACTGATATCCAGGACGACGATACGCCTCTGGGCCCCAATCCCGGCGGAGGCACCGACCCTGATCCGACTCCCAGCGAGGAGCCCTCGGATCCCGGAACTGGCACGGATATTCCCGACGAAAATACGCCCTTGGGCCCCAACCCCGGCGGCGACCCCGACCCGGAGACCGGTATTCCGGAGGGCCAGACTCCAATGGGTGATTTGCCCCAGACCGGAGCGGTTTTGACTGAGACGGCGGCTGCTCCTGTGAACCCTGCCACCACGGCGGGTCTGACGGCTCTGGCCTTCTCCATGGTGGGCGCGGGACTGTACTTCACCTTCGGCCGCAAGAAGGGCGAAGAGGAAGACTGATTCCTCGGCCTGAACCGGAGAGACTCCCAAACATGAAAAACACCCCCGCGTCCACGAAGGACGCGGGGGTGTCTTTCTGTCCAGCCGCAGAACTCAGCCGGTGCAGATGCCCATGCGCCGGGCGACCTCCAGCATGCCGTGGCTCTCGGGGACCAGGCGGCTTTTGCCCGCGATATCGGAGAGCTTATTTTCGCCCACATGGTTGTTTTTCATGGCAATGGTGATACCGTAGTTCTCATCCTCTACCATCTTGGCGGCGTAAGAGCCGAATTGAGTGGCCAGCACCCGGTCGTAGGGAGAGGGGCTGCCGCCCCGCTGCATATGTCCGGGCACGCAGATACGGGTTTCAATGCCGGTCAAACGCTCGATATCTTTGGCAATGCGGTTGGTGGCGGTGGTATAGCCCTCCTCAGCCCGCTTGGCCAGACGATCCTTTTTCTTCATGCGTGCCTCTTTCACATCGTAAGCGCCCTCGGCCACTGCCAGAATGGAGAAGCGCTTGCCTTTGGAGGCCCGCTTTTCAATGGCGGCACAGACATTCTCAATGGTATAGGGTAATTCAGGGATCAGGATGATGTCCGCCCCACCGGCAATGCCTGCATAGAGGGTGAGCCAGCCGGCCTTGTTGCCCATCAGCTCCACCACCATACAGCGGCTGTGGCTGCCGGCGGTGGTGTGGACCCGGTCAATGGCCTCAGTGGCGATGTCTACCGCCGAGTGGAAACCGAAGGTCACGTCGGTGCCGTAAATGTCGTTGTCAATGGTCTTGGGCAGGCCGATAATGTTCAATCCCTCCTCCGAGAGGAGGTTGGCGGTCTTGTGGGTGCCGTTGCCCCCCAGGCAGAGCAGGCAGTCCAGCTTCATCTCCTTGTAGTTTTTTTTCATGGCCTCCACTTTGTCCAGGTTGTCTTCCCCCACCACCCGCATGAGCTTAAAGGGAGTGCGCCGGGTGCCCAGAATGGTGCCGCCCACGGTGAGAATACCAGAAAACTCACTGGGGGCCATATCCCGCCAGTCCCCGTGGATGAGGCCGTAGTAGCCGTTGGAAATGCCCACGATCTGCACATTGTCCCCCATGCGCTGATACAGGGCCTTGGCCACCCCCCGCAGGGTGGCGTTGAGCCCCGGGCAGTCGCCGCCCGAGGTCAGGATGCCCACACGTTTTTTCATAAAAATCCTCCTTTGCATCGCCTGTGGCTGGAGCGGGGCGCCCGGGGCCCCGCGAATCGGTCAAAGGGCTTCTAGTGTGCCCGCCAGCAGGGCCGCGTAGTCGGGCAGAGAGGCCAGGGGCGCCCGCTCCGTCACCGCATGGGCGTCCAGAATGTCGGGGCCGGTGCTGGCCATGTGGAGCTTTGGGTTTTTCTCCCCAAGGACCGAGGGCTCCAGCCCCACATGGACGGCCGTGACGGCCATTTCCCGGCCGGTCTCCCGGCGGTAGACCCGGCACAGCGTGTCCAGCAGAGGGTTGTCCGCTTCTCCCGGCCAGCCGGGATAGGAGTGGACGCGGGAGAGAGAAAATCCCGCGCTCTGAGCGGCGCGGTCGTGCTGGGTGAAGAGCTGAAGGGCATCCTCCTGCTGGGCGCAGCGTACAAAAGACTGCACCAGAATGCGCGCCTCCTCCACGCAGACCCGGCCCAGGCTGGCCGAGGCCCCTACCACGTCCGGAAAACGGGGGTGCATGGCGTATACGCCATCAAACAGACTGCCCATCAGCGCCAGGCAGTCCCGGGCACAGGGCTCGCTCCAAACCTGTTCCGGCAGGGGCGTGCGCCGGGCGCAGACCTGGATATGCGGCTCTTGGGCGCCATACCAGCGCCGCAAGTCCTCCTGGAAGGAGGCGCAGGCCCGCTCCAGACCCGCCCCCCGTCCGGCGGGAAGGACCACCGCGGCCCAGCCTCCGGCAGGGATCGCGTTGTAGGAGCTGCCCGCCTCCAGTGCGGCCAGTTCCAGGGGAACCGCCTCGCGCAGGCCCCGGAGGAGGGCGCCCAGCTCCCGGGCGGCGTTCATACGCCCCCGGTGGATATCGTCCCCCGAGTGGCCGCCCAGCCCCCCCAGGATGGAGAGGACAAAGGCCTCCTGCCCCCGGGGGGAGCAGGTCTCCAGGGGCCGGGCATAGGTCTCCCGCCGGCCGCCCGACGAGCTGGCGACCGCCACGCCCAGGTGAAAGCCGTCGGTATTCAGCAGGAAATCGGCCCCGGAGAGCCAGGCCGGGTCCACCTGGGCCGCGCCGGACAGGCCGGTCTCCTCCGAGACCGTAAAGATCAGGCGCAGCGGCCCGTGCGGCACACCCTGCTCCAGCAGCCAGAGAACCACGGCGTTGCCCAAATTGTTGTCCGCCCCCAGAGAAGAGCGCCCGTCGCTGCGGAGATAGCCGCCCTCCACCACCGGCACGGGGGCGTCCGTGCGGGGATCAAAGCCGCTGCCCGCCGCAGGGGTGCATACCATGTCCATGTGACCCTGAAGAATGAGCACCGGCCGCCCCTCCCGTCCAGGGGTAGCTGGGACCAGGGCGGTCACATTGCCCGCCCCGTCCCGCCGGGGAGAGAGCCCCAGCCGCTCCAGCCGGGCCAGAAGATAGGCGCCCTCCTCTGCCTCGTGCCCCGAGCTGTGAGGCCGGGCAGATAGGGCTCGGAACTCCGCCAAAATGCCGGCGATCACCCCCTCTGGGCCGCCCAACCGCTCGATCCAACCCATGCCGCTCATCTCCCTCCAGGCCGCGGCGGAGCGGCGGCCTGCAACTGTTCTTGGAGAATATTGTAACAGGATTTTGCCCTGTATGCAACGGTCTTACCAGAGGACCTCCCAGGCCCCCAGGGCCACCAGCAGGAGACCTGACAGGGGGAGGGCCAGGGATTTCCACCGGCCCGGAAGCCTGCCCAGCCGCCGGCCCAGGGTCAGCGAGAGAAGGGTGACCAGAAAATTGCTCACAGCGGCGGCAATGACGGAGAGCCCTGCCGCTCCTGCGGCGACCCCCGCTCCGGCGTTGTTCACCGCCAGGGCGGCGGCCAGCGCCACCCATCCCGCCAGGGCCGGAGGCTCTGGCGCGGCCTCGCCCTGGGCTACGCCCCGCAGCCAGTCCAGCAGGAACCAGCAGCCAATCCCCACCAGGGCCAATCCACCGAGAGCCTGGGCGGCGCCGGAGGGAAGGACGGCGGCGGCGGCTCCGCCCAGCAGCAGAGAAAAAGCGGTGACCAGGGTGGTCACCGCTGCCAGCACCAGCGCATGGGCCGGGGAGACCCTCAGCCCCCGGACGGCATAACCCGCCGAGAGCAGCAGCGTATCCAGATTACAGGCCAGAGCAAAACAGAGTGCCGGACCGGCGGTAAACTCGTATGTCATGTCCCCTCCACTGCCGCCCCCAGGGCCGGGAGCGGCTGCCGCCCTTGCGGCGGACGGCGGGCCGTGTTCCGCCCATCCTATGCCGGCGGGCGCGGCAGGGTACCTGAAATTCCCTCTTTCCCCGGGTGCGTTTTCGTGATATGCTTACATCAAAAGCAGCTCAAACAAATGGGAGAAGAACGCCTATGCCCAATTATTTTACCCATATTACCTTTGGAGAGCAGGTGCTGGATGCCCTGCCGCCCGCCCTGGCGGCCTCCCTCCGGGAGCAGTGGGAGGCGTTTGTCTTGGGGTGCCTGGGGCCCGATCCGCTCTTTTTCTACCATCCGGCCCTCCCCAACCGCTTCCGGCGGGAGGGGGTGCGGATGCATGCCCAGAGTGCCCGGCCGGCCTTTCAGCGCCTGGCCCTGGCAATCCGGGAGCGGATCCCGATGGCGGAGGGCTATGCCGCCGGATTTTTGTGCCATTACGCCCTGGATGGCGCGTGCCACGGATACATCAATTCCCAGAAGGCGCCCCATCTGGCCCACTTGGCCATGGAGGCTGAGGCGGACCGCCGTCTGATGGAAAGCCGGGGGCTAAAGGTCCGGGGGCGGGTACACCTGCCGGAGATCCACACACGGGAGGTCTTTGAGGCGGCGGCCACCGCCTATGAGCAGAGCGGGCCCGGGCAGCTGCGCAAGGGCTATCGGGCCATGCGGCGGGACAGCTGGCTTTTCTCCCTGACCTGCGGCCGGCGGCGGGGGGATTGGGTGAACTGGCTGCTGCGGCAGATCCCGCCTTGCCGGCGTCTGGATGGCATTGTCCTGGGCCGCACGCCCGCTCCCGGCTCCGACGAGTCCAGCCGACAGATTCTCCGCAGGGCGGAGGGGCTGGCCCCGGCGGCCGCCCGGCAGCTGCTCCTTTTTTTGGAGACGGCCGCCGCGGGCGGAGAGCTGCCGGGCTGGTTTGACCGAAATTTCAATGGCACGCCCTGCCTGTCCTGAATATGGAACCGCCCCCGGAGCGCACAGTGGCCCGGGGGCGGCTGTCTCTGCCGGAAACGAAACAAATTCCGGTATAGCGGATGGGAAAACGGCGCATACTGTTGCTATCCAAAATTTAGGAGGAAACAGCATGTCCGTTGATTTTCAGAACAGCGAGACCCGGCTCAACCTGATGCGGGCCTTTGCCGGAGAGAGCCAGGCCCGCAACCGCTATACCTTTGCCGCGGGATTGGCCCGGCGCCAGGGGATGTACGTCCTGGAGCAGGTCTTTACCTTTACCGCCGGGCAGGAGCAGGCTCACGCAAAGGTCTTTTATGACCAGCTGGAGAGCCTGTGCGGTCAGACTGTCAAGGTGGACGGGACCTATCCGGTGGACCTCTTCCCCGACCTGCTGCGCCAGCTGCGCGCCGCCCAGCACAACGAGTACCAGGAGTGGGAACACGACTACGCGGGCTTTGCCAAGGTGGCGAAGGAGGAGGGCTTTCCCCAGGTCTATCGCCTTTTTTCAGAAATTGCCCGGGTGGAGCGTATCCACGGAGACCGCTTTGGGGCCTTTGCCCAGCTGCTGGAGAAGGAACAGCTCTTTGTCTCCGACGTGAGCATGCGGTGGATGTGCCTGCACTGCGGGCACATTGTGGAGGGCTCTGCGGCCCCGGCGGCCTGCCCGGTGTGCAAGCACCCCCAGGGCTATTTTATCCGCCTGGAACTCTCCCCCTGGCTCCCCGCCGGGGCGTAAGGAGAGAAAATTTTGACCCCTCTCCCCTATTTTCCGGCAAAAAAAGACTTGACGGCAGGAGAGAGGGGTGTTATAATGCCCGCAAGAACCGATTGCAGCGGGTCAGCCGCTGCAAGGATAGAGGCGCGGAACCGCAAGAGTATCCGGCAGTATGGGGCAGAGCACCCCGCCGGAGAAAGGGCCTTTCCGCCGAAGGGCCGTTTTTCTGCCTGGGGGACGGTAACCTGGGCCGTTGGGAGAAGATCTCACGGACTGCCACATCTCTTGTGTGGAGCGCTATCATCGGACCACAAGGGCGCCGGAGAACCTATCACCGGTCACAGGCGCACTCGTTGCCATGAACCGCTTCCACCAGGAAGGTTCGTGGCTTTTTTGTTTGCCGGATGGGGAGACAAAAGGGCTATTACAACTAGACTGGAGGAAACAAACATGATGAACAACCGACTGACTGCCCTGACCCTGGCCGCCGCCCTGGGTCTGACTCTGACCGCCTGCGGCGGCGGAACCGCTTCCCAGCCCTCTGCCGGCCCGGGCGCCGGCGAGAGCGCCGCCCCCTCCCAGGCTCAGACTGAGAGCGTGCCCTCCGGCGTGGAGGACGGGGTCCTCACCGTGGGCATGGAGTGCGCCTACGCCCCCTATAACTGGACTCAGATGGACGACTCCAACGGGGCCGTGCCCATCTCCAATGTGCCCGGCTCCTACGCCAACGGCTACGACGTGATGATTGCCAAGGCCATTTGTGAGGCCAACGGCTGGGAGCTGGAGGTGGTCTCCACCGCGTGGGACTCCCTGACGCCCTCCCTCCAGAGCGGCACCATCGACGTGGCCATCGCCGGACAGTCCATGACCGCCGAGCGCATGGCCCAGGTTGATATGGCCGGTCCCTACTACTATGCGCAGATCGTCTGCGTCACCACCGCCGACAGTCCGTACGCCACCGCCACCGGCATTGCCGACCTCTCCGGCGGCCGCTGCACCGCCCAGACGGGCACCATCTGGTACGATACCTGCCTGCCCCAGATTCCTGACGCCCAGATTCAGACGGCGGCGGAGACCGCCCCGGCCATGATCATGCAGCTCCAGACCGGCACGGTGGACTTTATCTGCACCGATCTGCCCACCGCCACCGCCGCTGTGGCCCAGGACCCCAATCTGGTGGTCCTGAACTTTACCGGTACCGACGGGGATTTCCAGTTTGCCAGCGAGGAAGAGCGGGCCGAGAACGTGAACATCGGCATGTCCGTGGTCAAGGGCAACACCGTTCTGCTGGACGCCATGAATGAAGTCCTCTCCGGTATGACGGAGGACGACTTCAACGAGATGATGGACCAGGCGATTGCCGTCCAGCCCGAGGTTTAAACCATGGAGCGGTTCATGCAGTTGGGCCAGGATATGGCCCTGCTCTGGGGGACTTATTGGAGGTCCTACGCGAGCGGCATTTTAAATACCATCATCCTGGCAGTGGTGGCCACAGTCATCGGCTGCGTCATCGGCCTGGCCTGCGGCATCCTGAACACCATCCCCTATTCCAAGTATGACCCGGCCCCCAAGCGGGTGCTGCTGCGCCTGGTGCGCATCCTGGTGCGGGTGTATGTGGAGGTATTCCGGGGCACTCCCATGGTGCTCCAGGCCGTGTTCATCTACTATGGCCTGCCCTACTTCTCCAATAACACCATGCGCTTTGACAACATCTGGGCAGCGGCGATCCTGATCGTGTCCATCAACACCGGCGCGTATATGGCCGAGTCGGTCCGGGGCGGCATCCTCTCCATCGACCCCGGCCAGACGGAGGGGGCCAAGGCCATCGGCATGAACCATTTCCAGACTATGATCCATGTCATTTTGCCCCAGGCGTTCCGCAACATCCTGCCCCAGATCGGCAACAACTTTATCATCAACATCAAGGACACCTCCGTGATGTTCATCATCAGCTTTACCGAGTTCTTTGCCGCCCACCGCTATATCACCGGCGTGAACCTGATGTATTTCCCTTCGGCGGCCATTGAGATGATCGGCTACCTGACGATGACCCTCATTGCCTCCTTCCTGCTGCGGCTGTTGGAGAAGGTGCTGGACGGGGCCGACAGCTATGAGCTGGTGCAGAGCGACCAGCTGGTCATGGCGGCGGGGACCTACACCTATCCCGCCAAGGCCGGTGCGGAGGAGAAGCGGGAGCGCACCCGGCAGGAGCTCAAATACGGACGGAACAGGGGGGACCGCTAAATGAACGACACCATTCTGGAGGTCCGCCACCTCTCAAAATCCTTTGGACGCAACGAGGTGCTCCGGGACATCGACTTTACCGTCCGCCCCGGAGATGTGACCAGCATCATCGGCGCCTCGGGCTCAGGCAAGTCCACCCTGCTGCGGTGCATCAATCTGCTGGAGACCCCTAGCGACGGAGAGATCGTCTTTCACGGCCAGAGTGTCACGGGCGGCAAGGTCAACCCCAATTCTTACCGGACCAAGGTGGGCATGGTCTTCCAATCCTTTAATCTCTTTAACAACATGACGGTGCTTCAAAACTGCATCGTGGGCCAGACCAAGGTCCTCAAGCGCAGCAAGGAGGAGGCACGGACCAACGCCCTCAAGTACCTGGAGAAGGTGGGCATGGCCCCCTACATCAACGCCAAGCCCCGGCAGATCTCCGGCGGGCAGAAGCAGCGGGTGGCCATTGCCCGGGCCCTGGCCATGGAGCCGGAGGTGCTGCTCTTTGACGAACCCACCTCCGCCCTGGACCCGGAGATGGTGGGCGAGGTGCTCTCCGTCATGCGGGATCTGGCCCAGGAGGGTATGACCATGCTGGTGGTCACCCACGAGATGGCCTTCGCCCGGGATGTGAGCAACCGCGTGGTGTACATGGCCGACGGGGTCATCTGCGAGGAGGGCACCCCCCAGGATATTTTCGAACATCCCCAGCAGGCGCGGACCCGGGAATTCCTCGCCCGCTTCCGGGCCAAGTAAACCGAAAACAGCGTCCCCGGGGCCCGGCGCTCCGGGGACCTTTTTGTCCGGTCTCTGGACCGGAGACAGGAGGCAGAAGCGTATGATCCATCTCTACTGCGGCGACGGCAAGGGCAAGACCACCGCGGCCATGGGCCTGGCCCTGCGGGCGGCGGGCCATGGGGAGAATGTGGTGGTGGCCCAGTTCTTAAAGGCGGGGCAGAGCGGGGAGCGCGCTGCCCTGGCGGCCCTCCCCGCGGTAGAGCTCCTCCCCGTGCCGGAGCACATGAAATTTACCTTCCGTATGACTGAGGCGGAGCGGACGGACGAGGCGGAGCGGGAGCGCGCCCTGCTGGAGGAGGCGTTCCGCCGGGCGTCCCGGGCCCGGGTCTTGGTTCTGGATGAGCTCTGCGCCGCCCTTTCCACCGGCATGGTAGAGCTCTCCCGGGTACTGGAGCTGCTGGACAGCTGTCCGCCGGAGCTGGAGGTGGTCCTCACCGGACGGGACCCCGCTCCCGAGCTGTTGGAACGGGCGGATTATATCACCGAGATGGTCAAGCGCCGGCACCCCTTTGACCGGGGCGTATCCGCCCGGGTGGGTGTGGAGTGGTAAGGCGCAAAGACGCCCCGGACGCATCGCGTCCGGGGCGTTTCTCAACACGCGGGCGTTCCGAGAGGGGAGGTCCGCCCGGGGTGTGAGCGAAGTTAATGCCGGTCTTGGTAGTCCAGGGCGGCCTTCAGGAAGGCCCGGAAAAGGGGATGGGCCCGGTTGGGACGGCTCTTAAACTCGGGGTGGTACTGCACACCCACATAGAAGGGGTGATCCCGCAGCTCCATGGCCTCCACCAGGGAGCCATCGGGGGAGAGGCCGGAGAAGACCGCCCCGGCCTCCTGGAACTGGGTGCGGTAGAAGTTGCAGAACTCGTAGCGGTGGCGGTGGCGCTCTTGAACCCCGTCCAGGCCATAGGCGGCGTGGAGCCTGGTACCCGGCTGCACCCGGCAGGGATAGGCCCCCAGACGCATGGTGCCGCCCTTGGGCAGGTTGCCCTGCTGGCCGGCCATCAGGTCGATGACCAGGTGCTCGCTGGTGGGGTCGAACTCCCGGGAGTTGGCATCGGCCCAGCCCAGCACATGCCGCCCCAGCTCAATGGCGGCGATCTGCATGCCCAGGCAGATGCCGAAATAGGGGACGCCCCGGGTGCGGGCGTACTCGGCGGCGGCCACCATGCCCGGGATGCCCCGGTCCCCAAAGCCGCCGGGGAGGATAATGCCGTCGGCCTCCCCCAGAACGGCGGCGGCATTTTCGCGGGTGATGCACGCGCTGTCCACCCAGCCGAGCTCCACCTCGGCGCCGTTCTCCCAGCCGCCGTGGCGCAGGGCCTCGGCCACGCTCAGATAGGAGTCATGGAGCTTGACGTATTTCCCCACCAGGGCGATGCGGACCTTGCGCCTGGCGTTCTGAATGCGCTGGAGCATCTCCTGCCACTCGCTCAGGTCGCAGGGGCCGGCCTGTTCCTCCAGGCCCAATTCCCGCAGGGCGATGCGGGCCAGACCGGCCTCCTCCAGCATCATGGGAACCGCGTAGAGGATGGGGAGGTTCCGGTTCTCAATGACGCAGTCCTCCTGCACATTGCAGAATAGGGCGATCTTCCGCAGCACGGAGGGTTCGATGGGCCGGTCGGAGCGGGCCACAATTACGTCGGCCATGATGCCAAGGGCCTGGAGCTCCTTCACCGAGTGCTGGGTGGGCTTGGACTTGTGCTCCCCGGAGGACTCCAGATAGGGCACCAGGGTCACATGGACAAACAGGCAGTTGCGCCGCCCCACCTCCTGGGCCACCTGGCGGATGGCCTCCAGGAAGGGCTGGGACTCGATGTCGCCGATGGTGCCGCCGATTTCGGTGATGACTACGTCGGCATTGGTATTCCGCTGCACCGAATAGATGAAGGACTTGATCTCCCCGGTGATGTGGGGAATGACCTGGACCGTCTCCCCCAGGTACTCCCCCCGGCGCTCTTTATTGAGCACATTCCAGTAGACCTTGCCGGTGGTCAGGTTGGAGAAGCGGTTCAGATCCTCGTCAATGAAGCGCTCGTAGTGGCCCAGGTCCAGGTCGGTCTCGGCCCCGTCCTCGGTGACGAAGACCTCTCCATGCTGGTAGGGACTCATGGTCCCCGGATCTACGTTGATATAGGGGTCCAGCTTCTGGGCGGCCACCTTCAATCCCCGGGCCTTGAGCAGCCGCCCCAAGGAGGCGGCCGTAATGCCCTTGCCCAGGCCGGAGACCACGCCGCCGGTGACGAAAATGAATTTTGCCATGTCGTTTCCTCTCTTTCCAGTCCAAATCAGGTGCAAATAGAAACCGCATAGACCGCCGGCGGAATCTTCCGCCGGCGGTCCGGGCGATTTAATAGGGCGCGTAGAGCTGCTTATAGGGGTTGGCGCTGTCGGGGGTAATGACGTGGAACGGAGCGTTGGACACTTCTGCCAGGTCCCGGTGGAAGCAGCGGCAGAACCGCTCCAGAATGGGGCGCAGCTCCTCCCGGTCCTCTGGCGAGGCCTCCTGAAGAATGAGACGGCGGGGGAGTACGGGGATACGGTCTCCCCGCAGGAAGATCTTGCCGCCGTACATACCCATGCCGCAGAAATTGCCCGCCAAGGGCTCGCTGGTGCCGTCCAAGCCCAGCACCACGATGGTGCCGCCGGCCTGGTACTCCCCCAGGAAGGAGCCGGCCACGCCCCCCACCACCAGGAGGGGGGATTTGTCCAGATAGGATTTCATGTGAATACCGGCCCGGTAGCCCACATTCCCCTCAATGAAGATGGAGCCGCCCCGCATGCCGTAACCGCAGGCGTCGCCGCAGTTGCCGTGGACGATAATGTCCCCGTCGTTCATGGTGTCGCCTACCGCCTCCTGGCAGTTGCCGTAGACCTCGATGGTGGAGCCGTTGAGATACTGGCCCAGGCCGTTGCCCGGCGTGCCCCGGAGGGTAAAGCGCCGCCCGGAGGAGCCGCAGCCCAGATACCGCTGGCCCAGCACCCGGTCCACAATGACCTCGGTGTCAGGACAGGCGCGGATGGCCTCGTTGAGGGCCTGATAGTAGGTCTGATTGGCTTCAATCACCATGTCTTGACACCTCCCAGTTTTTTCGCCCGCTCGGCCCGGGTGAAGGCCATGAGCTGAGGCTTTTCCCGAATGAGTGCAAAGTCGATGGAAGAGAGGGGAGTCTCCTCCCGGATGAGGGCGGTGTAAATGCCCGCCCGGTCCACCTCGCCCAGGAGGATAAAGCCCGCCAGGCGGTCGTCCCGGGTGACCAGGAGCTTGTAGCTCCCGTCCTCCCGGCTCAGGTAGGTGTCCCCCTCGTAGCTGCCGGCGGTGATCATGTGCAGCCCGCAGAAGCCCGAGGCATTCATGGGGATGGCCTGTGTAAAGGAGGCGTCCCCGCCGGCCATGTTCCGCCCGGCGGTCTCCCCCTGAAAATAGGCGTTGGGAAGGATGGCCAGAATATGGTCGGTATCCGTGGAGATGTCGTGGGAGAGCGCACAGTCCCCGGCGGCCCAGATGCCCTCTACGTCGGTGGCGCTGTGGCTGTCCACCCGGATACCGCGCTCCACGCTGCACCCGGCCTGGGTGGCCAGCTCGGTGTTGGGGCGCACCCCAACCGCCACGACCAGCACGTCAAAGGGGAGCACTTCCCCGCTCTTGAGGGTGGCGGTGTCCGGGGTGAACCGGGCTACCGAGTCGGAGAGGTGGAACCGGATCCCCTTGGACTCCAAATGGGCCTGGATGATGCCTGCGGGTTCGGGGAGCATGACATTGGGCAGGATGCGCCCGGCCAGGTCCACGATATCCAGGCTGGCGCAGCGCTCCAGGATGCCCTCGGCACACTTGAGACCGATGAGTCCCGCGCCGATGATGAGGACCTTCTTATCCTTCCCCGCGCCCAGCATTTCTTCCAGATGTTTCGCGTCGTCCAAAGTCATAAAGCTGGTCTGATTGGCCACCGTATCCATCCCGTCCATCGGGGGCACAAAGGGGCGGGAGCCGGTGGCGATGCACAACCGGTCGTAGGGAAGGGCGGAGCCGTCGTCCAGGGCCACTGTCCGGGCCCCGGAGTCCACCCCGACCGCCCGGCGGTGGAGGAGGGTGACGGCGTTTTCCTCATACCAGGAGGGCTCCCGGTAGCGGAGCATCTTCTCCTCCGTGGTCTTGCCTTCCAGCAGATAGGAGATGAGGGGCCGGCCGTAGACGGGGTAGGGCTCGGCGGCCAGGAGGGTAATGTTCCCCTCCCGGTCCAGGGCCCGGATGCCCTCCACGCAGCCCACGGCGGCGGTGCCGCCTCCGATGATGACGTAGTTCATGCTTCACCTCTCCTCATACACGATGGCCTGGTTGGGACAGCCCTGCACGCACATGGGCACGCCAAACTCGTTGGTCTTGCACAGCTCGCACTTCTGCACGGCCCCCTGCTCGCTGTGGGTCAGGGCCCCATAGGGGCAGGTGAGAATGCAGGTGTAACAGCCCACGCACTTGTCTGAATCAATAAACACCGCTCCGTCCACAATAGACAGGGCCCCCGAGATGCAGCTCTTTACACAGATGGGATCGGTGCAATGGCGGCAGGAGACGGCGAAAGAGATGTTGTTGCGCTCCTCGATCTGGATGCGGGGGGCGATGCGGCGGCCCTTCAGAGCCTTGACCATGCTGGACTGGCCCGAGTTGGCAAAGGCGCAGTAGTACTCGCACAGGTGGCAGCCCAGGCACCACTTTTCATTCACATAGACCCGTTTCATAGGCTCCTCCTCATTCGCCGGCGTACTTGACGCCCAGGATGTCCAGCTCCTTCTGGTTCAACCCGATGCCCCGGAGCATCAGGCGGTTGCCCCGCAGGGCCTCGATGGAGTTAATGCCCATGCCGCCCATCATCTCCTTGAGCTCGTGGTCCCAGGCGGTGACCAGGTTCACCAGCCGCTGGCAGCCGAGGTCCGGATTGAGCCGCCGGACCAGGTCGGGCCGCTGGGTGGCGATGCCCCAGTTGCACCGGCCGGTCTGGCAGGTGCGGCACAGGTGGCAGCCCAGGGCCAGCAGGGCGGCGGTGGCGATGTACACCGCGTCGGCCCCCAGGGCGATGGCCTTCACCAGGTCGGCGGAGGAGCGCACGGAGCCGCCGATGACCACGGAGACCTGGTCCCGGATCCCCTCGTCCCGCAGGCGCTGGTCTACGGCGGCCAGAGCCAGCTCGATGGGGATGCCCACGCTGTCCCGGATGCGGGTGGGGGCGGCGCCGGTGCCGCCGCGGTAGCCGTCGATGGCAATGATGTCCGCCCCCGAGCGGGCGACGCCCGAGGCAATGGCCGCCACATTGTGGACGGCGGCGATCTTGACAATGACGGGCTTTTTGTACTCGGTGGCCTCCTTCAGGGAAAAGACCAGCTGGCGCAGGTCCTCAATGGAGTAGATGTCGTGGTGGGGGGCGGGGGAGATGGCGTCCGACCCCTCGGGGATCATACGGGTGCGGGAGATGTCGGGGCCCACCTTCTGGCCGGGCAGGTGGCCGCCGATGCCCGGCTTGGCCCCCTGACCCATCTTGATTTCAATGGCGGCGCCCGCCTCCAGGAAGTCCTTGTGGACGCCGAAGCGGCCGGAGGCCACCTGGACGATGGTGTTGGGCCCGTACTGGTAGAAATCCTCGTGCAGGCCGCCCTCGCCGGTGTTGTAGTATGTGCCCAGAGCCTGGGCCGCCCGGGCCAGGGAGGCGTGGGCGTTGTAGGAAATGGAGCCGTAGCTCATGGCGGAGAACATCACGGGAACGCTCAGCTCCAGCTGAGGGGTCTGGTTGTTGATCAGGCGGCCCTGAGCGTCCCGCTGGATGCCGCCCGGCTTCTTGCCCAAAAAGGTCCGGGTCTCCATGGGCTCCCGCAGAGGGTCGATGGAGGGGTTGGTGACCTGGGAGGCATTGATGAGCAGCTTATCCCAGTAGATGGGATAGGGCTCCGGGTTGCCCATGGAGGAGAGGAGCACGCCGCCGGTCTCGGCCTGGCGGTAGACCTCAGTGATGGCTTTGCCCGTCCAGTTGCCGTTTTCCCGGAAGGCATGGTCGGTTTTGACGATTTTCAGCGCCCGGGTGGGGCACAGAGAGACACAGCGGTGGCAATTTACGCATTTGGACTCGTCAGCCACCATACACCCCAGCTCGGGGTCATAGCGGTGGACCTCGTTGGCGCACTGGCGCTCACAGGCCCGGCAGGCGACGCACCGGTCCTGGTTGCGCACCACTTCAAATTCGGGATAGAGAAACCGCACGGCCATTACTGTGCGCCTCCTTTCTGAGCGTCCAGAGTGATGAGGACGGCCTCGCCGCCCTTGGGGGCACGGATGGAGTCCAGCTCGGGCTCGATCACCCGGATGGCGGCCTCTTCCGAGGCCACATAGACCAGGTCGCCCTTCTCGCCCACCACCATGGAGCGGAGCTTGAGGCGGTCGTTGAGGGCCATGAGCCCCCCCTCGAAGCCCACCAGGATGGAGAAGGGGCCGGTGATGAGGAAGCTGGCGAACGCGTTGCGCAGGTAGGTGGCCTCCTCCCGCTCCTGCTGGGGCATCCGGGCGATGGTATCCCAGAAGGGGGCGGCCATGACCCGGGCGGCCTCCTCCATGGTCAGGCCCTGGCGGCGGACCAGGTAGTCAATAATATAGGTGATGACCTCCGTGTCGGTCTGGAGGGTGCAGCGGTAGCCGTGCATCTCAATGGCGCGGCGGTTGGCGTCATAGCTGGAGATCTCACCGTTGTGGACCACCGAGTAGTCCAGCAGGGCAAAGGGGTGGGCCCCGCCCCACCAGCCGGGGGTGTTGGTGGGGTAGCGGCCGTGGGCCGTCCAGCAGTAGCCGGCGTAGTCCTCCAGGCGGTAGAAGGCCCCCACGTCCTCTGGGTAGCCCACGGCTTTAAAGACGCCCATGTTCTTGCCCGAGGAAAAGATGTAAGCCCCCTCAATGCTGCTGTTGACCCGGATGACCCGCCGGGCCACGAACTCCCGCTCATCCAGCTGGCTGTCCGAGAGGCGGTGGGGCAGCGGGGCCACGAAGTAGCGCCAGATGAGGGGCTCGTCCACGATGGCGGCCGACTTCCGGGTAGGGATCTTGGAGAGGTTGATGATGTCAAAGTAGCGCTCCAGATAGCGCTCGCACTCCTGCTTGGCGGTCTGGGAGTCGTAAAAGACGTGGAGGGCGTAGAAATCCGGATAGTCGGGGTAGATGCCGTACCCGGCGAAGCCGCCGCCCAGGCCGTTGGACCGGTCGTGCATCACGGCGATGGAGCGGATGATGCGCTCCCCAGAGATGGCGGAGCCCTTCCGGGAGAAGATGCCCGAGATGGCGCAGCCCGACGGGATGCGGACCTGACCTTCTTTCAACATGAATGTTCGCCCCTTTCAAACTGCAAAAGGCGTCCACAGAAAAACCGCCTGTTCTCCAACTGAAACCGGCGGCGCTTCTGTGAACGCCTTTGTTCATGGGCAAAAGTATACCACGCCTTTCGGGCAGTTGCAAGATATTTTTATAAAAGGAGGGGGATTTCTGCACGTAAAAGAGCGATGGGATTCCTGCGGGCTTTTTTGGTGCCTTTTCACAAGACGCGCAAGTTTAGAAAATTAGTCCTGCATTTTTCCTTGACACCGGCGGGCATCGGGACTATAATGAGCGCAGTTGACAGCAAGGGCGCTGTGGCGGAATGGCCATAGCGCCTTTTTTGTATTCTGCCGCGGCCCATCCAACAGGAAATGGAGTGTTTGTTATGACCCAGGTCCCTGAACTCTTCGGCAGCATGGTATTCAACGACGCCGTCATGCAGGAGCGCCTGCCCAAGAACGTGTACCGTTCCCTCCGCCGCACCATTACCGAGGGCACCGCCCTGGACCCCACCGTGGCCGACGTGGTGGCTTCCGCCATGAAGGACTGGGCGGTGAGCAAGGGCGCCACCCACTTTACCCACTGGTTCCAGCCCATGACCGGCGTCACCGCCGAAAAGCACGACGCGTTTATCTCCCCCTGCGGGGACGGCACCGTCATCATGGAGTTCTCCGGTAAGGAGCTGATCAAGGGTGAGCCCGATGCCTCCTCGTTCCCCTCCGGCGGCCTGCGGGCCACCTTCGAGGCCCGGGGCTACACCGCCTGGGATCCCACCTCCTATGCCTTTATTAAGGATGACACCCTGTGCATCCCCACTGCCTTCTGCTCCTACCGGGGCGAGATCCTGGACAAGAAGACCCCCCTGCTCCGCTCCATGGACGTGGTGAGCCGGGAGGCGATCCGGGTACTCAAGCTCTTCGGAAAGGAGGTCCGCCGGGTCACCGCCACTGTGGGTCCCGAGCAGGAGTACTTCCTCATCAATAAGAGCGACTACGCCAAACGGCCCGACCTAATCCTCACGGGGCGCACCCTCTTCGGCGCACCCTCCCCCAAGGGCCAGGAGATGGAGGACCACTATTTCGGCTCCATCCGGCCCAGGGTCAAGGCGTTTATGGCCGACCTGGACGAGGCTTTGTGGAAGCTGGGCATCTGCGCCAAGACCGAGCATAACGAGGTGGCTCCCAGCCAGCACGAGATGGCCCCCCTCTTTGCCACGGCCAACCTGGCCAGCGACCAGAACCAGCTGGCCATGGAGGTCATGAAGAAGGTGGCCGACAAGCATGGCTTTGTCTGCCTCCTCCATGAGAAGCCCTTCGAGGGAGTCAACGGCTCGGGCAAGCACAACAACTGGTCTCTGTCCACTGAGACGGGGGAGAACCTGCTGGATCCCGGCAAGACCCCCATGGAGAACGCCCAGTTCCTCCTCTTCCTCACTGCGGTCATCCGGGCGGTGGACGACTATCAGGATCTGCTGCGCATCTCGGTGGCCAGCGCGGGCAACGACCACCGCCTGGGCGCCAACGAGGCCCCTCCCGCCATTGTCTCGGTCTACATCGGTGACGAGCTGGCCGAGGTGGTGGACACTATCATTTCCGGCGCCCACCATGACGGGGAAAAACGCCGGGCCATGGACATCGGCGTCACCGCTCTGCCCCCCATCCCCCTGGATAACTCGGACCGGAACCGGACCTCTCCCTTTGCCTTCACGGGAAACAAATTTGAGTTCCGCATGCCCGGCTCCTCCTTTAACATTGCCTGCACCAACATCATGCTCAATGCCGCCGTGGCCGAAGTGCTCCAAAATTACGCCGACGAGCTGGATGCCGCCGGAGATTTTGACGCCGCCCTGGCGGAACTGATCCGCCGGGAGCTCACCGCCCACCAGCGCATCCTCTTCAACGGCAACGGCTACGGCCCCGATTGGCCGGCGGAGGCGGAGAGCCGGGGCCTGATGAACCTACGCACCACGCCCGAGGCTCTGGTCCACTTCGACGACGAAAAGAACCTGAACCTCTTTACCTCCCTGGGCATCTATACCCCTGAGGAGCTCCGCTCCCGCCAGGAGATCAGCCTGGAGGAGTATGCCAAGACCATCACCATCGAGGCCAAGACCTCCCTGGATATTCTGAAAAAGCAGATCGTTCCCGCCTGTATCTCCTATTCCAAGGAGGTGGCCGACGGCGTGGCGGTGAAGAAATCCATCGGCGTCTCTGCCGAGGGGGAGGCCGGCCTGGTCCGGACCATCACCGACAAGACGGCCGCCCTGATGGAGCGGATGTCCGCCCTGGAGGCCGCCACAAACGCCATCCCGGACGGGGATATGGCTAAGGCCGCCCAGTACTGCGCCGACGCTGTTATTCCCGCTATGGAGGAGGCACGGGCCCTGGCAGACGAGCTGGAGCTCCTGGTGGGCCAGGACCACTGGCCCTTCCCCACCTACCGCGATCTTCTCTTCTACGTGTAGGGCCTCCTACAGATTGAAAACAGCCGTTTCTCTCTTTTCTCTCTCTAACGGGCAGGCCCCCGCCGTTTTCGGCGGGGGCCTGCCCGTGTTCTCTGGAAATTGATAAAACGGCGGGGAGCTTACAGAAGGATAACCCCCGCATCCTGGCAGGCCGAAATGGTCTGGTCGTCCCAGACGCTGGCCTGGACCTCGCCGATGTGGGCTTTGCCCAGCAGGAGCATGCACAGCCGGGACTGACCGATGCCGCCGCCGATGGTCAGGGGGAGCTTGCCCTCCAGCAGGAGCTTATGGAAGGTCAGGGAGCGCCGCTCGTCGCATCCGGCGATGGTGAGCTGGCGGTCCAGGGACTCGGGGCTCACCCGAATGCCCATGGAGGAGACTTCAAAGGCGCGGCCCAGCACGCTGTTCCACACCAGGATATCGCCGTTGAGGGCCCAGTCGTCGTAATCAGGGGCCCGGCCGTCGTGGGGCTTGCCCGACTTCAGGGCGGCGCCGATGCCCATGAGGAAGGTGGTGGGGTGGTCTTTGACCCAGGCGTCCTCCCGCTCCTTGGGGGTGAGGTCGGGCCAGCGGTCCTCCAGCTCTTGTGCCGTGACAAAGCTCACCTCCGGAGAGCGCAGAGGCAGGGCGGTGAGCTGGGGGAACACCGAGCGCAGGGTGTGCTGGGTTTCGCGCATGGCGCCCACAATGGTGCGCACCGTCTCCTGAAGGTATTCCACCGTCCGGTCCCGGGGGGCGATGACCTTCTCCCAATCCCACTGGTCCACATAGACCGAGTGGAGATTATCCAGCTCTTCATCCCGGCGGATGGCGTTCATATCGGTGTAGAGCCCCTCTCCCACGGGGAAGTGGTAGCGGTGAAGCGCCATGCGTTTCCACTTGGCCAGAGAGTGGACTACTTGAGCCTCCCGGCCAGCGGCGGGGATATCAAAGGACACAGGGCGCTCCACGCCGTTCAGATCGTCGTTCAGACCGGTGGCGGCCTCCACGAACAGGGGGGCGGACACCCGGCGCAGGTGAAGCGCTCCGCCCAGGGTATCTTCAAACAGGCGCTTGAGCAGGCCGATGGCCTTTTGGGTATCATAGAGGTTGAGGCAGGGCGCATAGCCTGCGGGAATGGTGGTCTTAAGCATAAAATGGACTCCTTTTCTGACGGCCCTGAGCCGGGACCGGGGTTACAGCCTCAAAAAGGTGCGGTGAGGCCGGCAATACCGTTATTATAGCGCACAGAGCAGGCTGACACAAGTTCTTTTCGAAAAATCCAAAAAAGTGCTTGACAAACTTCTGGTCCTGACGTATAATACCACTTGTCCTGTGCGACAGAAGTTCGCTACGGCGGCATAGCTCAGTTGGCTAGAGCATGCGGTTCATACCCGCAGTGTCCCCGGTTCAAATCCAGGTGCCGCTACCACGGTCGAAAGGCCGGATACGCTTGGCGCGTTGGTCAAGCGGCTAAGACACCGCCCTTTCACGGCGGTAACACGGGTTCGATTCCCGTACGCGTCACCATGACGGGAGAGGAATCGCTCCCGCCAATTGGAGGCTTAGCTCAGCT
>CALXCU010000167.1 GCA_944386885.1 uncultured Oscillospiraceae bacterium
ACCAGGGATACGGAGAGCTCCCGGGACACCTGCCGGATGCTCCCCGACCAGGAGAGCATGCTCACCCGCTCCGTCACGTCCACCTCCGGCCCCCCGGAGGTGGAAAAAATCAGCTGATAGTCCGCCATACGGTCCTCCTTTCGGGCCTGAGAGGCCCTATTTCCTTGCCCCCAGGGCCCCTGGGCCTAGTCCAGCACCCACTTCCCGTCCTGATAGGTGGTGTTCTGTGCGGTCTGTGCGCTCTGGGGCATGCTCCCGGCGGCGGGGAGCTGGTCCCCGGCGGGGAGGGTGAGGGTCTGGCCGGGGTAGATGAGGTTGGCATTGGCGATGCCGTTGGCGGCGGCCAGGCGCCAGCACAGGGACCCGTCGCCGTAGAAGCGCCGGGCGATGTCCCAGAGGGTGTCCCCGGCGACGACGGTATAGCTCCGCTGGGCGCTGCTCCCGGTCTCGTGGGGCCGTGTGAGGGCGCCCGAGGCGCTGCCCTGGGCGGGCAGGGCGGGGGTCTCCGGCCGGCGGTACTGCCGCAGGGCGATGTCCGCGTACAGGTCGTTGGTGCCGTCCTGCTCCCGGTAGGTGACCCCCTCCAGCAGCACGGCGGCGTTGACGGGGGTGCCGGAGACCAGGAAGCGCACCACCGTCCCGGCGTCCACCCAGCGCTCCAGCTGCTCCAGGTAGGCCCAGGGGTTGGTCCCGGCCCCCGGGGAGAGGAAGGGGTAGGCGTGGGCGGGCAGCAGGCAGTCCGTGAGGGTGGCGGAGCCCATCTGGAGCCCGCCGAAAAAATTCAGGTCGCCCAGCTGGTCCACCGTCACGCTCTCGATGTTGGCCTCGTGGGGCCACTGGTAGGAGGCTGGGGCCACGGGGAGCACCAGCTCCCGCCCGGCGGCCTCGTCCAGGAAGGTGATCAGCCGCCTCATGTCCGCACCCCTCCCATCTGGGCGGTGCGGATGCGCCGGTAGAGGGCCTCCGCCAGCGCGTCCACGTCGGCGCCGCTGCGCACGCTCCAGCTCCCGGTGACGTTCACCGTCACCCCGCCGGGGCCGCCCCGGTCCATGGCCCGGGCCTCCCGGGCCGTGAGCACCCGCTCCCCCTCGTGGAGGATGGCCGCGTACCCGTCGTAGGGCACCCGGCGCAGGCCGTAGGCGTTGGCAGTGGCCCATGGGCCGTAGGCGAAGCCCCGGGAGGCGGCCAGCGAGCCGCCCTGTTCCTCTAGGGATAAAAAGACGTTGTCCAGCACGCCCCGCCCCTGGCCCTTGGTCTGCTCCTGCTGGAGCTCGTACTGATCGTACCAGGTCTCCATGGTGCTGGTGAGCTGCCGCAGGGAGTCGAGCTGGTCCAGCTCGGTCTCGTGCATGGTCTGATAGGCGTCCGAGTTCTCGTAGGCCATTGTGGCCAGGGCCGCAGCCTGGTCCCGGAGGTCTTCCATTTTAAGGCCCCCCTCCTGGCTGCCCTGCTCGTACTGGGCGGAGGCTTCGATGAACTGCGCCCGCAGGTCCTCCAGCTGCTCCCGCTGCTCGGCGTCGAAGATGCCGCTGGTGTCCTCGCCCAGAAGCACGGCGGAGAGGGCCTCCCGGGTGTAGCGGTCCTGGAGGTTCTCCATGTACGCCGCGTTCTCCCCGGAAATGCGGTTGAGGTTCTCCATCGCCGTCCCCAGTGCACCGCCGTAGGCGTCGATCTCCGCCTGCAGCCCCTTGGAGCGCTCCGGGTTGTAGCCCTCGCCGTAGCCTGCGTTGACATTCTCCATGGTGTCTTCCAGCGCGGAGGTGAGGCCGGAGAAGGTCTGTTCCACCATCTCCAGCGCCTTCGTATAGGGCCCCTCTGGGTCGGTCAGGGCGGTGTAGAGTACGCTGGCTGCATCCCGGCCGCCCACCTCGCCCTCGGAGAGCATGGCCTGCATCTGGCCGGCATCCACGCCGTAGGCTTTGGCCAGCATGCCCAGCACGTCGGCGCCCCGGGCCTGGAACCCCTCCAGATCCCCCGTTTGGATCTGGTTGGTCTGCTCGATCCGCGCGATGGTCTCCGCCATCCACTGCCGGTCGGCCGCGGAGGCCCCCGCCTCCGCGCCCAGGAGCTCATCCAGGGTGATCCCCTCCAGCTCCCGCTGGGCGGCGGTGGCGCTGCCGCTGGTCAGGTTCTCCTGCGCGGCGGTCTTCCCCGCCTCGTAGAGGCCCTTGTAATAGGTCTTGAATACCTCGTCTTCGTCCTGGAAGTTCTGGGTTATACCGGAAATTCCTCCGGAAAGCAACCCAAAAAAGGCTCCAATCACCGCGCCCTGCGCCCCGGCTGCGCTCCCCGCAATCGCCCCGCTCGCCGCCCCTGCGAGGGCGCCTCCCGCCGTCCTCCCCATGGATTCGCCCAGGGCGCTCGTCAGGAGCGCGGTGGCCGCCTGCCCGGCGGCCTCACTCATGGGTTTGAATACGCCGGCCTTTTGCAGCTGTTGGAACAGGCTCGTCCCGCCTCCTGCGCCGCTCTGCCCTCCGGAGCCCGTCCCCCCGGACTCTTCGGCCAGCTTCCTCTGGGCGGTGCGGTTGTTCTGGATGGCCTCCTCCGTCTCCTTGAGGGCCTGGCGCAGCCGCTCCTGCTCCTGGACGGCCTCGTCCATCGCGCCCCGGCCGGTCTCGGTCCGGAGGGCCTTATAGCTCTTCTGGGCCTTTTCCGCCGCCTTGTCGGCCCTGGTTATGGCCTTTTCCAGGTTTGACGACTGCTTGAGCATGTTTTTTGGAGCCTCATTCAGGGCCCGCAGGCTGATCGTCAGCTTGTCCGTATCCTTGTTAAACGCCTTGGTCCATTCCGCCAGGGTCTTCATTCGGCCGCTCAGCTTCTGGATTTGGTCCGCTGTGAGCACTATTTCTCCCGCCATCTCCTCACCTCCGCTTGACAATCTCTGGAACTATGCTATACTGGTCTTAACCGTTGAAAAGGGGGATTTTTTGTGAGGCAGGATCAATATGAGTTTGTCCGCTGCATCAAATGGGCCGGGCCCCTCGGCATTGCTGTGGAGATTCTCATATTTATATATGAGACTATTTTTGACCGCCATCCCC
>CALXCU010000168.1 GCA_944386885.1 uncultured Oscillospiraceae bacterium
CACCCCGTCCGCCGCTCCCGCCCGGCGGGCAAGCGCCAGGGCCTGGCGGACCTGGGAGAGGATCTGGTCCTCCCCCCACAGGCGGGAGCGCAGCCCCCCGGCCACCTCCAGCAGATGGCGGGCCGCCTCCAGGCCGGTGCACGCCCGGAAGGCGCCGGAAAAGACCCCCGGCTCCACCCCCGCCGCCCGGCACAAAAGCCCCGGCCCGTCGGGCCAGAGCCCCTCCGGGCAGGAACAGTAGAGCTCGGTGCGGTTGCAGGTGGACAAGAGCACGCAGCCCGCCACCCCCGGCGTCCCGGCCAAGCGGGCGCAGAGCTCCTCCACCCGGCTCTTGGGAAAGGAGAGCCGCTCCCGCAGGGCGATGGGGGCCCGCTTGTCGCTGACGCCGCAGTAGTAGATTCCCAGCTCCTTCACCCTTGTTCACGGTCCTTTCCCGGCACGAAGAGGAGGGAAAAATACCCGCTCTCCGGGTCCATATCGGCGGCCTTGGGCCAGACGCGCTCCCCCGTCATACCGCAGCGGGCGACCCCCATGGCCCCCTCCAGCCGGCCGTGGCGGGCCAGAGTCTGCTGAAGCGCCCCCAGGCCGCGCCCAGCTTTTAAATATACCTGGTTGGCGGGGAGGTCCACGCAGTCCTCCACGCTGTGGCTGGCCGGGACGATGAGCAACCGCTCCTCCCCCTGGCAAAGGCTCACCCCCAGGCGGGCCGCCGCCGCGCAGAAGGAGGGCACTCCGGGCACCAGCTCGGCCCGGTAGCCCCGGGCGGCCACCCGCTGATGGAGGTACATATAGGTGGAATAGATGGAGGGGTCCCCCAGGGTCACAAAGGCCACCGTCTTTCCCGCGTCCAGCAGGGCGCAGAGGGTCTGGGCATTGCGCTCATAGGCCGCCTCCAGGGCAGCCCGGTCCCGGACCATGGGGGTTGGACAAGAGAGGACCTCTTTATCCGCCAAGAACTCCGCCACAATGGCCCGGGCGGTCTGCTCCCCCGCCCCCCTGTCGGGCAGGGCCACCACCTGGGCCTCCCGCAGCACCCGCACCGCCTTGAGGGTCAGCAGCTCCGGGTCCCCGGGGCCCACGCCCACGCCATATAACATTCCTTCTCTCATCGCGATCCCTCCTGATACGCCCGCAGGATCTCCCGCCGGGACGCGCCGATGGTGGCCGCCCCCGGTGAGACCGCCAGCCCGTCCTCCCGGGCCAGGATCTCCATGAGATGCGCCAGCCGGGGGAGCCGGAGCTGGTTTTCCCGCAGGACTTCCGGACGGAGAAAGAGCTCCCCCGGGGTCCCCTGGCCGGCTACCCGCCCGCCCCGGAGCACATAGGCGTAGTCACAGTACAGGGGCACCAAGTCCATGTCATGGGTGGAGAGCAGAATGGTCATCCCCAGGCTCTCCCGCAGGGAGCGGAGCAGGCGCAGGATCTCACTCACTCCCTGGGGGTCCAAGCCCGCCGTGGGCTCGTCCAGAATCATGATCTCCGGCTCCATCACCAGGACCCCGGCGATGGCAGCCCGCTTTTTCTGTTTGTAGGACAGGGCGTGGGTGGGCTTATCCCGGAGGTGGGAGATGCCGGTGCGCGCCATGGCCGCCTCCACCCGGCGGCGGACCTCCCCCTCGGGCAGGCCCAGGTTCACCGCCCCGAAGGAGATGTCCCGGTACACATCCGCCGAGAAGAGCTGGTCGTCCGGGTCCTGAAAAACAATGCCCACCCGGCGGCGCAGCCCGGGCAGGTCCCGGCGGGCGTAGGACACCCTCTTCCCGGCGAGGAACACCTCCCCGCCGGAGGGCGTGAGCACGCCGTTTAAATTGAGGAACAGCGTGGACTTCCCGGCGCCGTTGCCGCCCAGAACGCCCGTCACCTTTCCCCGCTCTGCCCGCAGGGACACCCCCTCCAGGGCCCGGGTGCCGTCCTCATAGACATAGGAAAGTCCTCTTGTCTCGATGGCAACGCTCATTGCAACCAACTCCGTTCCGCCATCCACGTTAAAATCTGTACCGCCGCCACCGCCGCCAGCACGCCATAGAGCCACCTTCCCGGCGTCCGGGTGGCCGGGAGGGTATTCAGCGCGCCCGTATACCCCCGGGACTCCAAGGCCGTATAGGAGCGGTCGGCCTGCCGCCAGGCCCGCAGGAAGAGGCTGGAGGCCAGTTCCCCCAAGGAGCGCAGGCCCCGCCCCGCCGTCTGATAGCCCAGCCGGGACTCCTGGGCCACCCGGATGCGCCGGGCCGTGTCCGAAAAAACAAACAAAAAGCGGTAGATCAGCTCCATCAGCTCTACCAGCAGCTTGGGCACATGGAGCCGCTCCAGAGCCTGGGTCAGGTCGGTCATGGGGGGGTTCAGGGAGAGAAAATACATGGCCGAGACCGCCCCAAGGGCCTTGCAAAAGACGGTCAGCCCCACCCGGAGGTACTCGGCCGTCACGCCCCAGCGGAAGCGCCCGAACACCTCCGCGGCCCAGAGGGCCCCCTCCCCCGCGGGGAGGGGGCGGAACACGATGGGCAGGCAGCCCACCGCCAGAAAGGCCAGCGGCAGCCGGAGAAACCGCACAAGGGTGGCCGCTCTCTGCCCGCCCAGGCCCACAGTGAGCGCGCCCATCAGAGCCAGCGTCACCAGGCCCACCGCCGCGCTGCCGCAGGAGATGCACAGAATCAGGGCGCCCAGGGTCAGCCACAGCTTTGGCACCGCCTCCACCCGCCGCAGCCGGGAGGCGTAGGCGTACCGGTCGGTGCCCATCCTAGCCCTCCTGCCCGGACTTTCTGGCGGTGATGCGTCCCAGAATGAAGCACACCACCCCGCTGCCCACCGCCGCCTGGAGGGCGAAGAGCAGGGACTCGATCTCCCCGCTGGCCGGCTCCAAAACGGGCTCGAACCAGGGCTCGAAGCCGGGAACCGTGGCCTCGATGAGCTCGGCGGCCTCCCCGTCGGCGCCGCTGAACTCCGCATCGGGCAGCAGCCACAGGGGCGCCGCCGCCAAAATCACCACCAGGAGGAGCAAAATCGCATTCTTCTGCCATACCTTCATACCGGCACCCTCCTTACAGCACCGAGAGCTCCTGGAGCTCGGCCTTGGAATACTTCTCCAGCACGTTGTAGACCACCACTGTCAGCAGCCCCTCGGCAATGGCCAGGGGGATCTGCGTCACGGCGAAAATGGCCAGATATGAGCCGATGTTCCCGTAGACCACCCCCAGTTCCACAGAGGTGGTCACATAAGTCATCAGGTCGCCCAATGCAGCGGCGCAGAACACCGCCAGGGCGGGCCTGCACCCCGCCTTTTTCAGCAGCACATACACCCCCCAGGACACGAAGGGCCCCACGATGGCCATGGAAAATACATTGGCCCCCAGGGTGGTGATGCCGCCGTGAGTCAGGAGCAGGGCCTGGAAGAGGAGCACGATGAGGCCCAGCACCGTGGTGGCCGTGGGACCGAAGAGGATGGCGCCCAGCCCAACGCCGGTGGGGCGGGAGCAGGAGCCGCTGACCGAGGGGATCTTCAGCGCCGAGAGCACAAAGGCAAACGCCCCGCACATGGCCAGGAGCATTTTGGCCTTGGGGTAGCGGCCCACCTTCCGGCGGATGGAAAAAAAGCCCGCCGCCACAAAGGGCACGCACACCGCCATCCAGCCAAAGGCCCAGGTCCGGGGCAGGTAGCCCTCGGCAATGTGCATGGCCGAGGCCCCGGTTGTCATCAGCCCCAGGGCCAGGCACAGCGCGGCTCCGCGGCGGATCCAGGCGTCAGAACGCTTCATAGACGAATCATCCTTTCTAAATCTTGTGATCGCTCGCCTCACCCCCGCTGGGGGCTTCCCGCCGGGCCGCTACCCCGTGCCGATGCGCGTGTCGTTCCAGTTCATGTTCCACACACCTCCTATCATCCGTAGCGGTATGGTCTGCCGGCCTCTCGCCGGCGCGGTCCATGGCAGGTCTTCCGACTCTGGCCTCACCGCGTCCCCGCGCCTTCCCGGCCCCAAAGGGCCAGTGGCATGTCTGCGGGGGCGCTCCTCCATCACGGCAGCGGGACTGTGGGGGACTCTCACCCCTCTTCCCTTTTCAGACCGCCCCGCAGGGCGGTCACCGTGGACCGCGTTTTATTTGAGAAAGGGCGGCCGCCCTGTTCTCACCGTGATTCTGCCGCCCGGGCGTGGGCAACAAAGAGGGCCCGAATGGCCGGGTACTCCCCAAGCCCCCGCACCACGCACCCGGCCGGATAGCCCGCCTCCTCCAGGCGGGAGCGCCAGGAGTCCGGCTCCTCCCCGGCCATGTCGTGGAGGGCGTGATCCCCCGCCACCACCAGGAAGGGCTCCAGCCGCACCCGGCGCACCTCCGGGTGCTCCGAGAGGCGGCGGAGCACCTCCTCCAGACCGGGGTAGCCCTCCACCGTGCCCAGGAAACAGCGCCTCCAGCCCAGGTCGTGGAGGGTGTATTCCAGCAGGGCGTAGGCTGCGTTGGCAAAATGGCCGCTGCCGTGGCCCATGAGGACCAGCGCCTCGTCCTCCATCGGGGCCGGACGGGCGGCCATGAGGGCCCGGGCAGCCGCCCGGTAGTCCTCCGCCGAAGTGAGCAGGGGTTTGCCCACCCGCAGGCAGGCGAACCGCCCCGCCCAGGGCTGCGTCTGGGCCAGGAGCTTGTCGTACTCGTCGCCGTTGAGGATGTGGGTGGGCTGGATGAGGACGTCGGTATACCCCGCCGCCGAGAGCCGCTCCAGGGCCTGGGCGGGGCTGTCGACGTGCACCCCATCCCGAAGGGCCAGCTTCCGGCACACCATGGCGCTGGTGAAGGCCCGGAACACGTCCCGCTCCGGCAGCGCCGCGGCCAAGTCGGCCTCGATGCGCCCAATGGTCTTTTCCAGGGTCTCCCGGTAGCTGGTCCCAAAGGAGACCGCCAATAACGCGCGTTTCATTGCCCTCCCCCTTTCTTACTCCCGGCGGCCGCCGGAGGCCTGGTAGAGCAGGGCGTTGCAGATGGCCGCAGCGATGTTGCTGCCCCCCTTGCGCCCCCGGGCCACAATGTACGGTACGTCCAGAGTGAGCAGCAGCTCCTTGGACTCCACCACATTGACAAAGCCCACCGGCACGCCGATGACCAGCTCGGGCCGGAGGGCGCCCGCGTCAATGAGCTGGCAGGCCCGCACCAGGGCGGTGGGGGCGTTGCCCAGGGCCAGGACCACCGGCCCGGACAGCGCCGCCGCCCGCTCCATGGAGACAGCCGCCCGGGTCTCCCCCCGGCGGCGGGCCTCCTCCGCCACATCCGGGTCGGACATAAAGCACACTGCCCGGCCTCCGAAGCCCTCCAGCACCCGTTTATTGACGCCCGCACGGGCCATCTGCGTGTCGGTGACCAGGGTGCAGCCCCCCTTCAGGGCCGCGATCCCCCGCTCTACCGCCCCCGGGGAGAAGACCAGGCTGTCGGCGTAATCAAAGTCGGCGCTGGTGTGGATGCACCGCAGCACCACCGGCAGCTGCTCCGGCGGGAAGGTCCGCCCGCCCAGCTCCCGGGTGATGACCGCCATGCTCTGCGCCTCGATCCCGGCGGGGGAGACCTGCTGTAAATGGACCTCTCTCATGACCTATTCCTCCCGGTTCAATATGCGGTAGATCCGCTCCATATCCAGCGCGCTGCGCACGGCGGCGGCCAGACGGTCGTACTGCTCCTCCTGGTAAGCCGCCCAGTCCAGCGCCGGACGCGCTTCCTCCAGGCCCTTGGCCCGGCGCATGGAGCTCATCGCCCAG
>CALXCU010000169.1 GCA_944386885.1 uncultured Oscillospiraceae bacterium
AGATGCCCGACCTGAACGCGGCCAGCATCGAGGCGGCCATGAGCATGATCGCCGGTACCGCCCGCTCCATGGGCGTCGTGGTGGGCGACTGAGCGAAGGAGGGATAAGGAATGTTTAGAGGAAAGAAATATGTCGAGAGCGCCAAGAAGATCGAGAAGGGCACTCTCTATGATGTGGCCGATGCCATGGACCTGGTGGTCAAGACTGCGACCGCAAAATTTGACGAGACCGTCGAGCTGCATGTGAAGCTGGGCGTGGACTCCCGCCACGCCGACCAGCAGGTCCGCGGCGCCATCGTCCTGCCCCACGGCACTGGCAAGACCCAGCGGGTGCTGGTCTTCGCCAAGGGCGACAAGGCCGAGGCCGCCAAGGAAGCCGGTGCTGACTTCGTGGGCGAGATGGACCTGGTGCAGAAGATCCAGCAGGAGAACTGGTTCGACTATGATGTGGTGGTCGCCAGCCCCGACATGATGGGTGTTGTGGGCCGCTTGGGTAAGTTGCTGGGCCCCAAGGGCCTGATGCCCTCCCCCAAGGCCGGCACCGTCACTCCCGACGTGGCCAAGGCCGTCAAAGAGATCAAAGCCGGTAAGGTGGAGTACCGTCTGGACAAGACCAACATCATCCACTGCCCCATCGGCAAGGTGTCCTTCGGCGCCGAGAAGCTGGCTGAGAACTTCAACGCTCTCATGGGTGCCATCATCAAGGCCAAGCCCGCCGCCGCCAAGGGCCAGTATGTCCGCAGCTGCGTCACTGCCACCACCATGGGCCCCGGCGTGAAGATCAACGCCGCCAAGCTGATGTAAGCAGGGTTGCGGGACAAAAAGATCATCTCCGGACAGGTTGTGCTTGACACAGCCTGTCCGGTATGATATACTAATTCGCGTGTTCAAAGACAGCGGGCATCCATAAGCCCCGCCGAGAATGCAGCAAGTGAAGAAGTTTCTCTTTGCTGTTTTCGTGCTTTGAGCATGAGAAGAGCATTTTTTATTTCATGGAGGTGAATCCCACATGCCTAACGCTAAGGTTTTGAGCGAGAAGCAGGCCATCGTCGCCGAGCTGACTGAGAAGCTGAAGAGCGCCTCCAGCGGCGTTCTGGTGGACTACAAGGGCATCACCGTGGCCGAGGACACTGCGCTGCGCACCGAGTGCCGCAAGAACGAGCTGGACTACGCGGTGGTGAAGAACACCCTGGTGCGTTTCGCCATCAACAACGTGGGTCTGGAGGAGATGGATTCCGTTCTCAACGGCACCACGTCCCTGGCCCTGAGCCACGGCGATCCCATTGCGCCCATGCGTGTCATCGCCAAGTTTGCCAAGCAGTTCAACGGCGAGAAGTTCGTCATCAAGGCCGGTTTCATGGACGGCAAGGTCCTGGCTCTGGATGAGATCAACGCCCTGGCCGAGCTGCCTTCCAAGGAAGTGCTGCAGGCCCAGGTCCTGGGTACCATGCTGGCCCCCATCACCAGCTTGGCCATCGTTCTGAAGGCCATTGCCGAGGAGAAGGGCGGCTTCGTGGAGGCCGAGCCCGCTGCTGAGGCCGAGTAAGCCAAGCCCCCGCGCGTCCCTGTGTGGACGCTTTTCCCCGGAGAGCCATTCCGGGATCCATTTCAATTTGTAAATTACTGAATTTAGGAGGTATCTTATCATGGCTAGCGAGAAGATCACTGCTTTGATTGAAGAGGTTAAGGGCCTGACCGTGCTGGAGCTGTCCGAGCTGGTTCACGCTCTGGAGGAGGAGTTCGGCGTCTCCGCCGCCGCGATGGCCGCTCCCGCCGCTGGCGGCGCTGCTGCTCCCGCTGCTGAGGAGAAGACCGAGTTCGACGTGGTCCTGGCCGGCTTTGACGCCGCTTCCAAGATCAAGGTCATCAAGGTCGTCCGCGAGATCACCGGCCTGGGCCTGGCTGACGCCAAGGCTATGGTCGAGGGCGCTCCCAAGACCCTGAAGGAGGCTGTCGGCAAGGACGAGGCCGAGGAGATGAAGAAGAAGCTGGAGGAAGTGGGCGGCAAGGTCGAGCTGAAGTAAGACCTCGTCCGATTGTAGCTGTCCCAATCAAAACCAGCACATTGTCCGATAAAAATCGACTCACGAGAGTCCGAGGTAATTATCTTACCTCGGACTCTTTTTTATTTAAAATCCGCATCCTACCCCCAAGATTGTCCTGTCTCAAAACCGTTTTGCCCGGTTGTATTGGTACGAACCAATGTGTTCTCGGTCACACCTCGCTCCAAGGTGAAGCTGGTAGCAAAGATGCTCAAGGCGATCTACGCCCAGGAAAGCAAGAAAGCTGCCCGGGAGAAAGCCAAAGCCGTGGTGGAGGAACTGCTCCACACCAATAACGTCATTGAGAGACTCAACCGGGAGATCCGCCGCCGCACCCGTGTGGTGGGCAGCTTCCCGGACGGTAGCTCCGCCCTCATGCTGGTCTGTGCCCGGCTGCGCCATGTGGCCGGCACCCAGTGGGGCAGCAAGAAGTAATATGAAGCACCTGGAGGCTACTGTTGAGGACGCCTCCATTGCTGGCTGACTTCACTTAACTCCAGCAAAAGTTCTTCCATCTATAAGGACCGGCACAGCCAAAGGCTGTGCCGGTCCTTTCATATCATATGATTCAGCATTTCACTTGCCCCCGTGTCTCCGTCTGCGGAGAGTGACGTGAAGGGTGTCTCCCGGCTGCTTACCGATTTTAGTTCGAATCTCCTTTCTTACGCCGATGATATGGCCTGGTGTCCCCATTCGAACCAGAAGCCCGTCATAGGGTTCCCCATCGAAGGTGGCATGGACTGGGACCCGCCCTGCACCAAATATTTCCCGCACATTGAGAGGAATTTCTACATAGGCTCCATCCAGATCCGGAATTTTTTTCAGAATCGCATCAAACTCATAGCAAGGATCCATACCGGCCTCCTGATTCATATAGATAGAATGTTGCTGCGATTCTAGGGTATCCAAAATTTCTAAAAAACCTTCCCGGACGGCACAGCGGTAGCCGCATCCATTTTTCACCTGATAGGCGAAATAGGGCCGCTCTGGCCGGGCAAAGCCCGAGAGGATGGCCATGATAGTCCCCCCATGGACCACCAGGGCGGCTGCGTCTGTAGAGGGATCGGCCAGCAGGGGGGCAAAAGCCGTGCGGCACCGGGCCATGAAGTCATCCGGGTGCTCCCCCTCCGGGATTGGCCCGGCGCAATGGCTCTCCACCCAGGCCCGATAACGGGGATCGTGCTCCAGTTCCGGGAAGCTCTTGTTTTCAAAAGCCCCGAAATCGCACTCCCGGAAGTCCGGGATCACCACACCTTCTAGGCCGGGAAAGAGGAGGGCGGCGGTCTCCCGGCAGCGGCGCATGGGGCTGAGATAGAGGCGCTGCACCTTATACCGGGGGAGAGCCTTCAGTTCATCTACCCCCAGAGGGCACAGCGGTTCGTCGGTGCGCCCGCCCACATAGCTCCCCCGCAGGTTGCCCGCTGTCTTACCGTGGCGGAGAAGAAGAAATTCCCTCATTTCAGCCGGACCCCCAGCCCACAGCACACCCGCTCCACCCGTTCCGAGGCGGCGGCCAGGCGGCATAAGGCCCGGCCGGTCTCCTCCCGCCAGCGGCGTTCAAAGGGGTCCAGGGGGACCACCCCCAGGCCGATCTCGTCACAGACCACCACTGCGCCGGGATTTTCTGTGAGGAGCCGGTCCACAAAGGCGTTCAGATCACCGCCAGCCTCCAAAATAGCCCGGCAGAGCTGGTGGAAGCCGTCAATGGCGGGGGAGGTCAGGGCCTCCTCCGGCGTGGCACAGGGGCGCGGGGTGCGCCCGGCGCTGGCGGCGGCATAGGCGGCTTTGCCCTGATGGCAGCCACCCACAAAGAGCATCATATGGATTCCTCCTGTTCAGAGCCAGCGGTGGGTCAGGGCGCAGGCCAGGAGCACCGCGAGCTCACACATCTGGACAAAGTATCCGGCCAGGTCGCCGGTGATCCCGCTGAACTGCTTGTGGGACATGCGCCGGTAGTGGGCGAAAACCAGGGCAGCGGCGAGCAGGGCGGCCCCACCGCCCACGGGGGCGCACAAGAGCATCCCTGCCGCCGCGAGGAGAACATACCCAGCCATGGCGGCGGTGACGGCCGTGCGGTGAGAGGCGCTGGCAAAGGATTGCAGCATCCCGGACGGACGGGCTCCCTTCCAGTTGGCCAAGGCCAGGCCGCTCAGGGCCCGGGAGAGTACATATCCCCAGGCGGCCACCGCCGCTCCCCGAGGAAAGGGGGCCTGCGCCGCCGCCCCGGCGTAGAGCAGCAACCACACCCCGCAGAAGATCACCGCAAAAGCCCCTGTATGGGGGTCTTTCAAGATTTCCAGCTTGCGCGCCCGGTCCTGGTGAGAAGAGAGGGCGTCCACCGTATCGCAGAAGCCGTCCATATGGATGCCGCCGGTGATGAGGAGAGGGAGGGCGGTCCACCCAGCGGCGGCGAGCAAAGGGTTGAGCTCCAACGCCCGGCACACCCAGCCCCAGCCCAGCACCAGAGCCCCGATGACCGCCCCGATGAGAGGGAAGAAACAGATGGCGTACCGCATATTCCGCTCGCTCCACTCCACCTGAGGCATGGGCAGGCGGGAGTAGGTGGAGAAGGCAATTACAAAGGCCGCGCCCATGGCAGAGCTCCTTTCAGCACCAGCGGCAGGCCGCAGACCACTTCCATGACCAACTCGGCCCGCCGGGCCAGGGCGCAGTTGAGCTCCCCCAGCAGCGTGAGGTAGTCCGTGGTATCCGGGTCATAGGCCACGCCGTCGGAGAAGATCTCGTTGCTCACTACGATCAGGTGGGTACACCTGGCCGCCAGGCCGTCCAATTCCTCCAGCAACACACCAGCGCAGTCGTCGGGCGGGGCAGGGGAGAAGCGCCGGTTGGCCGCCAGGTTGGACAGGTCCTCCAGCAGCACGGTCTCCCCCGGCGGGAGGCGGAGGCGGGCAAAGCCGTCGGGACACTCGGCGGTCTGAAAGCCCTTGCCTGCGCGCAGAGCCCGGTGGCGCTGGATGCGGGCCTGAGCCTCCTGTCCTCCCGGGCGCATGGTGGCCAGGTAAGTCTTGGAGCCTGGGCAGAGGAACTGGGCCAAGTCCTCTGCCCAGGCAGATTTGCCGCTGCCGCTGCCGCCTGTAACGAGGGCCAGCATCACTGCTTGCCCAGGGCGGCGTTCTTGTTCCAGGCCGCCTCTACTGCATCGATTACGGCCCCACGGAAGCCGTGGCGCTCCAAGGCGGCCACCCCCTCGATGGTAGAACCGCCGGGAGAGCAGACCGCGTCCTTGAGAGCGCCGGGGTGCCCGCCGCTCTCCAACACCAGGGCGGCCGCCCCCAGCACGGTCTGAGCGGCGAAGGTAAGGGCCTGCTGCCGGGGCAGCCCAGCCAGTACCCCGCCGTCGGCCATAGCTTCCAGGAAAGGGTAGACGAAAGCCGGGCCGCAGCCTGCCACGGCCGAGAAGGCGTCGAAGAGCCGCTCTTCCAGCCGCTCCACCCGCCCGGCGGCGGCGAGGATGGCCTCTACGTCTGGGAGATGTTCCTCTGCGCCGGGGGCAGCGCACAGGGCCACCACGCCCTTGCCGATGGAACAGGGGGTGTTTGGCATGACCCGCAGGACGGCCGTTCCGGCCGGGACCCAGGCGGACAGCGTCTCCGTGGTGAGCCCGGCCGCCATGGACACCAGAACTTGGCCGGGGGTGAGAATCGGGGCGATCTCCTCCAAAAGGCCCCGCATCAGATGGGGCTTCACGCCCAGGAAGAGGTACCGGGCGGCCTGGGCGGCCTCCCGGTTGTCCCGGGCCGCTGTGCAGCCCAGCTCTCCGGACAGGACCTCCGCTTTTTCCCGGGTGCGGTTGGAGAGAATCACCTGGCCCGGTCCGATGGACCGGCAGGCCGCCCGGGCCAACGCGCCGCCCATATTGCCGGTTCCGATAAATGCCGCTTGCTTCATGGTAAAAACCTCGCTTTCTGTTTCCAACAGTGTACCACAACGGGGCGGGGACCGCAATGGTCCCCGCCCCGTTTCCAATGTTCAATCCAATTGAGCCTGGCCTTGCCACACGCCGTCCTGGAGGGTAAGCTCCGCTTCCACCGTGCGGGACTGGCCTTGAGGCCCGGTCAGGTGAATGGCGAACGAGATGGCCCCGCTGCGCTCGGCGGCAACCGTACAGCCGGAGAGAGTATAGCCGTCGTGGTAGTCCTGCCGGTAGCGGTTGCCGGGGGTGAGACCGCCCAGAATGGAGAACCAGGTCTCCGCCCAGCGCTGGGCAACGGCCTGGGCGCTGTAGGGCTCCAGGGAGAAGGAGAAGCGCATCGCCTCCTCCAGCTCCAGGGGGTCAAAGACCGCCCGCAGCTCCTCCTCCAGACCGGGGGTGGCGTAGAGCGCCCCGGAATCGGACACATAGGCCAGCTCCTCCTCCGGCCAGACCCGGACCCAGGGGCCTGCCCGCGTTCTGCGGCGTCCGTAGGCGTGGAGAGTCCAGAACTCGCCCCCGTCATTGGGGATGGCGGTCCCCGCCGGAGCGGGGGTGGTGAGGGCGGCCTGCACCGCGTCCCAGAGGGTGCCGTCGTCGGCAATGGTGATGGTCCGGGCCTCCTCCCCGTCCAGGGCGAGGCTGAGCGTACTGTACCCGTCCAGGGTCACCCCGCCGGTGCCCATCTCCTGAATCCGCCAGGCTCCGCCCTCCCGGGCCAGGAGTACCTGCCGTCCCCAGCCATACCAGCCCGCCCAGTCTCCGCTCAGAGTGGCGAGGCCGGCGCCGGCCTGATAGGGGGAGCGGTCTATATCGCTCCCCTCCGGGAACCGGAGGGCTAGGGAGAGGGAGAGCACGAGCGCATCTCCGCTGCCGCCCACCTCCTGTACGGCGCTGTTGTCGTTTTGGGCGTCTAACACGGCGTACAGGCTCCCGGCGGTGAGATCCCGCAGGTGCGCCGCCACCGCTTCCCCAAAGCGTTGGGCGGTGGCGGCGGGCTCCTCATCCGCCACGGTGGGAATGGTCACGGCTCTGAGGTCAAATTCCAACTCATCGTACCAGGCCCGCAGGGCCCCAGTCAGCCCCGTATCCCCGTCGGAGGGGTAGGTGGACTCCACCTGATAATAGATGGTAGTTCCATCCACCGTGAGCTGGGCCACGGGACTGCCCTGGACACAGGTGAGGGAGAGCCCCTCCCCGTCGGAGAGGGAGATCGTGTACGCCCCGCCGGGGAGATACCCCCCGGCCATCGGATACCAGTCATACCCGCTGGTCAGGGACTCCAGAGAGCCGTTTGGTATGGACGTCCCAACAGACCGGGTGACGCTTTCCCCGCCGTCCGGGGTCAGGGTCAAGGACCAGTCCGCCCGGCCGGCGAGGGCGGCGGCCACGGCGTCGTTCTCCGGCTCGTTGGAGGCCAGACCGGAGCGGAGCTGCTCCACCAGGTCGGAAATTCCCGCCGCGTCAACGGGCTCTATGGAGGTGGGGCGGACGTACTGCCAGCCAAAGGTCTCGTTCAAGTAGGCCAGCAGCACCGCCTCCGGGTCCGACCAGGACGCAAAATCCTCCTCCTGGCACTGCGCGTAGTATTCATCCAGGGTGACGCTGTAGGCCTCCGCCGGGTGGGCGATGCGGCTGTTTCCCTGGTGGTCGATCCAGCGGTCCACGCACCAGATTCCATTTCCGCCCTGGTCCGCTGGCTGGGAGAGCACGAAGTAGTACCGGTAACCGTTACTCAGCTCCACGGTGGCCAGCCGGTGCTCGCCAGGGAAGGTGCACACGTCCTGGAAGGCGTTCCAGCGCCCGTCCTCTTCCAGGGGAACCGTGCCGGGGGAATCGGCCACCGCCTGGGCAACCCAGGAAAGGAGGGTGTCCCGGGCAGCCAGGTAGCCCTCGGCGCACTCTGGAGGATAGCGCACGTCGGTGGTGGTCTGGAGGGCATAGTAGCGGCCGTCCGGACCTACCCCCAGGGAGGTTCGCCCGCCGGTCATCTCCCACTCGTCGTATTCCCGCTCGAACTGGGCGGGCTCTAAGGCAAAGAGGGAGCCGAGGTAGCCCTCCCCGGTCTCCGGGTCGTAGCAGGGCTCGTAGTAGGCCGCCAGCAGGGTGTCCTCTGAGAGACTGTACTCCAGAAGGACCTCCGAGAGCCCGTCCGGCGGGTCCTGAAGCCGCTCCTCCAGGGAGCGGCGGTCAGCGGGGCGGCCGCTGAAGGTACAGACCACGGCAACGGCCACTGCCAGAAGCACAGCGATGAGGGTGATGGCCAGCATGCGGGGCTTTTTTGCGATGAGGGCGATGCGCTCCCGCAGGGCTCTGGGCCGGGCGGCCATGGTGGTGGCGGTCTGAAAGAGCTGCCCCGGGGCTGGGGCACAGGCCACCAGGTCCAGCAGGGTGCGGCCGTAGGAGAGCCGTTCCCGCTCCCCCAGCTGGGCGATGGCCCCCGCGTCGCAGGAGAGCTCGCAGTCCCGCCGGGACAGGGCGGCGGCCAGCCATACCAGAGGGTCAAACCAGTAAAAGGCCAGGCACAGACAGCGCACCCAAGCCCAGAGGGTGTCCCCCTGCCGGTAGTGGGTCATCTCGTGGGCGAGCACATGGCGCAGCCGGTCCGGGTCCTCCAGACATGGAGGCGTCAGGTAGATGGCCGGGCGAAACAGGCCTGCCAGGCAGGGAGAGGACAGTTCTCCGGACACATAGACGGGGAGCGGGCAGGGGATCTCCACCCGCCGGGCGTGGCGGAGGGTCCGGCGCAGGTGCAGATTGACCAGGAAGAACCAAAGGAGCATACCCGCAGCCCCTGCCAGCCAAACCTGCCGCAGGAGCTTCGGCCAAGAGGCCGTGCGCTCTGCCGGTTGGACGGCAGCGCCCTCCGGCGCGGAGTCGGCCTCCTGGGGAGGCCAGGGCGCCCCGGCAGGGGAGGGGAGGACCTCCCCGGATCGCATCAGATCTTGAGCGGGGAGGGAATCGGCCCCGCTTTGCTCAGGGTTCGCCGGAAGGGCCTCTTCTAAGGCGGCGGTGGACTCTGGCAGAAGGGAGAGGACGCTCACCGGGCTCTCAAAGAGGGAGACGGGCAGCAGCAGCCGCAGGGCCACGAGCAGCCACAGGCTGTAGAGGACCCTGGGGCTCATCCGCCCCCGCAGCAGGAAGCGCAGGGCGGCCAGGGCCAGGATGAGCACCGACGAGGTGATCACGCGCTCCAGCATAGTTATTCCTCCTTCTTTTCTTCGAGAAGGGCGTACAGGGCATCCAGGTCGGCCTGGCTCAGCCGCTGCCGCTCCAGCAGATGGCTCACCAGCAGATTCACACTGCCGTGGTACACGCGGGAGAGGAGCGAGTCCGTCTCAGCGGCGGCCACCGCTTCCCGCGCTACCGCCGGGTAAAAGCGCTTGGTCCGGCCCTCTTCCTCGTGGCGGATGAGGCCCTTTTCCTCCATCCGCCGTACCATAGTGGTGACCGTGCTCTTGGCCCAGCCCACCCGGTTGTGGAGAATGCGGACCAGCTCCATCAGGGTGGCCGGAGCCTCCCACAGGGCCTCCATTACCCGCCACTCGCTTTCACTCAGGCGCAGACGTTCCGATTCCATGGAAGTACCTCCTTTCGGTCTACTCTTGTAAGCCTAATATAGCACATTGGATTACATCTGTCAACCAATTTTGAAATTCGACCGGATGGTTTACAAATGGCAGGAGGTACGGTATAATAAAAATATGGGAATCTTTTCGGATTGCCCCACTTTCAGATGAAAATCCAGATGATTGAGGAGTGTTGCAACCATGAGCCGGATGGTCGGTACTGTTTCCCGGGGGATCCGCGCCCCCATTATCCGCAGCGGCGATGACCTGGCCCAGATTGTGCCGGATGCTGTGCTCGCCGCCTCGGAGGCGGAGGGCTTTGCCATCCGTGACCGGGATGTTCTCGCCATGACGGAGGCCATTGTGGCCCGGGCCCAGGGGAATTACGCCACGGTAGATCAAATCGCCGCCGACGTACGCGCCAAGCTGGGGGGAGAGACGGTGGGCATAGTCTTTCCCATCCTGAGCCGCAACCGCTTTGCCATCTGCCTGCGGGGCATCGCGAAAGGTGCCAAGAAGATCGTTTTGCAGCTCAGTTACCCCTCCGACGAGGTGGGGAACCATCTCATCGACCCGGACGTAATGGACGAGAAGGGGATCGACCCCTATCGGGACGTGCTCACCCTGGAGCAGTTCCGCGCCCTGTTTGGCTATCCCAAACACCCCTTTACGGGGATGGACTATATCTCCTATTACGGCGACTTGATCCGGGAGAGCGGGGCGGAGGTGGAAATTCTCTTTGCCAACGATCCCCGGGCGATCCTTGCCAGCACAAAACGGGTGCTTGCCTGTGACATTCACACCCGGGCGCGGACCAAGCGGCTGCTGAGGGCGGCCGGAGCCGAGCTGGTCTACGGCCTGGATGACATCTTGACCGCACCGGTGGAGGGCAGCGGCTGCAACGAGCGTTACGGCCTGCTGGGCTCCAACAAGTCCACCGAAGACACGGTAAAGCTTTTCCCGCGGGAGTGCATGGAATTGGTGAATCAGATCCAAAAGGCCATGCTGGAGCGCACGGGCAAGCATGTAGAAGTGATGGTCTACGGCGACGGGGCTTTTAAAGACCCGGTGGGGAAGATCTGGGAGCTGGCCGACCCGGTGGTCTCTCCGGCCTATACCCCCGGCTTGGAGGGCACCCCCAACGAGCTCAAGCTGAAATACTTGGCTGACAACAACTTCGCCCACCTCTCCGGCGAGGCTCTGCGGGAAGCTATCCAGGCTGAGATCCGGAAGAAGGACGGGGACTTAGTGGGGCAGATGGCCTCAGAGGGCACCACGCCCCGGCGGCTGACCGACCTGATCGGCTCCCTGTGCGATCTGACCTCTGGATCTGGGGACAAGGGCACTCCCATCGTCTATATCCAGGGCTATTTCGACAACTATACCACGGAGTAAAGAGCGCCGGGGCTCCGCTTTTGCGGAGCCCCGGCGTTTCCTGTGTCAGCGGCTCTTTTTCTGGTCCAATATAGGATTGGTAAAATACACGTTCTTCTGTTCCATCCGCTCCTTTGCCAGACGAATGGCTTCGCCAAAACGCTGGAAGTGGACGATCTCCCGCTCCCGCAGGAAGCGGATCACATCGCTCACATCCGGATCGTCGGACTGGCGCAGGATGTTGTCATAGGTAACACGGGCCTTCTGCTCTGCTGCCAAGTCCTCGGTGAGGTCGCAGATAATATCGCCCTTGACGGCAATGGTAGAGGCGTTCCAGGGCGAGCCCGAGGCGGCCACCGGATACACTCCGACGCCATGGTCCGTGAAGTAGGGGGCGAAGTTGCCCATACGCGGGTCATTCTCTGACAGATTCCGGGTGAGCTGATAGACAATCGTCCCAATCATCTCCAGATGCCCCAGCTCTTCCGTTCCGATATCAGTCAAAAGCCCTTTGAGTTCGGGGTAGGGCATGGCATAGCGCTGGCTGAGATAGCGCAGGGAAGCGCCTAACTCGCCATCTGGTCCACCATATTGACTAATGATAAAGGAGGCCAGCTGCGGATTTGTGTTTTTGATCCGCACGGGGTATTGGAGCTTTTTTTCATAGACAAACATCAGCCCTTTCCTCCTTCCATCTCATTCCAGGGCCAGGGGTTGCCCAACCAAGAGGACCAATTTTCCATGCGAGCGGTGGACTGTTGCGTGAGAGGGCCGTACATACTTTCGTAAGCAGCGCGGCCCTCCTGCTCCATTTGGGCGTACTGACGGTAGAGTTCGAAAGCCTCCGTGTCCTCCGGATGGGTGTCCAGGTACTGCCCAAGTTCCACCAGCACAAACTCCAACGCCTGGAGCTCCGCCAAAGGGCCGTCGACGACGTTGGCCGCGTGTTCCTTCAGATGGAAGGGAAGATTGAGTCCGGGAAATAGGGTCCCGTTGTTCAGCGCTTCCTGCTGGGAATACCGGGTGGAAGCGGTCTGCTGAAAGGGAACATAAGGCACAGCCAGAGGCGCACAGGATGGCATAGTGCCACAGCTGTCGGGACAGCGCTGTTCCATTGCGCCATTGGTGCCGTTGGTCTTGGCATTCAAGGGAAGTTCCTCCTCAGGTGAAAGTTTTGGGGGCCTCACGGCTTCCCGCATCATCCTATGCCGGTGGACAGACAATGCGTTGCAACGGTCTGAAGTGCGGCAGGACGTCCCAGAGGTGCAAACATACTCCTTGACTCCATAAAAGGAAAATCGGGGCCTGAAACATGACGTTTCAGGCCCCGGAAAAAAGATGCGGTCAGTCCAGCCGCACCTTGACTACCAGGACACGGACTCTGGAAGGGGAGGCTACTGCTAGGCGGGGGGCGTGGAGATCCTCTGGCCAGACGATATAGAAATCGCCGGGTTTCAGGCGGATCATACTGAATGGCACATCCCAAAAGGCAATGTCAGCCGACGGGTCATACGCTTTTGCGGGAGCGCGGCCATCCTGAAGGGCGTAGCCCACCGCCTCATCTCCCTCCAGAAGGCACTGGATGTCGGCATAGTTGGCATGGCCTTCGGGCATTGCGCCATCAGGGGACTTGGTGTCCACCTCGAAGTAACGGGCAAAGATCAGGTCACCGTCAATGTCTACCCGATCGCCGCTCTTCAGCTTGGAGGTGTCGGCCCGGGTCATCCACTCCAGCGCGGTGTGGAACCGGTCGCCGAGCCCATAGTAAAGAGATACGTTTTTAACATTGTCGAATACCATAAAAAAGCCTCCTTTTCAACTAATAGCGATATATTTTTCTTTATTTTACTGCATTTACAGGCCAAAAGCAACTCAAATTCCTAGGAAGAATCTTTTCCGTCGGCAGGCTCTTTGCTTTTCTTTCGGGGGCGGATCTTGCCCAGAGGGTTGGCTTTTGCGGCGATGCGCAGGTTGTCGCTGTCGACATGGGTATAGATTTGAGTGGTATTCAGGTTCTCATGGCCCAGAACCTCCTGTAAGGTGCGCACATCCACGCCATTTTGGAGCATCAAGGTGGCGGCGGTATGGCGCAGCTTATGGCTGGAATAGAGGCTGCTGTCTAGGCCGGCCTTTTTCAGGCGCTGCTTGACCATATAGTGTACCGCATCCCGGGTCATCCGAGTATGACTGCGGGTGAGGAAAAGCGCATTGGGGTCGGCAGCGGCCTGGTGGGAGCGCTCCTCCAGCCAGTCATCCAAGGCGGCTCGACAGGCATCGTTTAAGAATAGGATGCGCTCCTTGTTGCCCTTACCCAAAACTCGGATCTGATTCTCACGGACATCGGATACATTGAGGGCCACCAGTTCAGAGATGCGCAGCCCGCAATTCAAGAAGAGCGTTAGGATACAGTAATCCCGGGCCCGGTTTGGCTCGTCTACCGATTCCAAAAGCTGGATACACTGGTCCAGCTGAAGATAACGGGGCCGTGTCTTTTTCAGCCGCGGTGCGTCCAGGTCCTGCATGGGGTTTTCCCGCAGAAGCTTGGCCTTGCTGGTGAGGTATTTATAAAAGGATCGAATTGTGGCGACCTTGCGCGCCCGGCTGGCAGCGTTAAGGCTGCGGTCCCGGTCCAGGTAATCCATGAAGGCGTACACATCACTCAGAGTGACCGAACCGGCCAGAGCAGCATCCACGTCGTCAATTGGAATCGATTCGAAATCTGTATCAGGCCCGGTTGGCGCAAGCCCTTTGAGCTGTTTGATGAAACGAAAAAAGGTCCGTAGATCCAGATAGTATTCATCCACAGTTCTTGTGGAGTGGCCCTGGATGGTTCGGTGATAAGTCAAAAATGCGCGGATGAGTTCCGGCGCTTCCGTGCGGTAGTCCATAGGCTAGGGGTTGTCAGGCCGGCTTAGAGCTAAAATCGGGAGAGAGGCCGTTTGGACCTCCCTCAAACTCAACAAAATTTTTATTTTGCTGAGTTGCGGCACAACCCCGTTTTACCTCCCTCCGTCAGTCTGTACTGGCCCAATTATACCATTCCGGTAGTCATCCAGCAAGGCACGGTATTTCGGGTTGAGCGCCGTACCGCGCTGCTGGATGCCGCGGCGGAACTGCTCGTCCCCCACGATCTGGAGCAAGGTGGCCACCGCGCCCCCGGCCTGCTTATAGACGTAAGCCTCCAGATTACTCAGGTTGTATTCCGCGCCCGGTTTCTCATAAAGCTGGATCGGGGCCACACCTTCCAGCAGCTTGGCCCAATATGACTTCATCGGCCAGCGCCACTTATTAGAATCCGTACCCTCATCTTCTACATAACGTATGTAATTAGCCAGGACACCTGAAAACCGTACCCCAATCGTCCCAGGCTTGTCCAAGAAAGCAAGCGCCCGGTCTTGCCGGAGCTGAAGCTCTACCCGCACCCAATGCCGTCCAACAAATCCACGTTCCACCGCCTTGTCGTAGATCCGCACCAGGATATCAGACGACTTGCGGCCGTGGTAGATGCTCAGGCCCTCTGAACCATCTTCCTCATTACGCTGCCATTCCACGGTTGTCTTTTTAAACCGGGACACATAGGCATGCTGGCGGGTATCACGTTCCAGCTCCGGCAGATCGAGCAAACCCTCCTGTTCATCAAACGCCACATCCAAACGGGTAAGGTTCATCTCGCCTGGATTCTGCCGCACCTCATCAAAAAGCGCCTCATAATCCCCTGTGCCAAAGCTCTCAAAATTCCGGCAGCCCTGGCCGGACATCTCCAACCATATCCCCATATCATCCCGGCCATTGAAGTGGATGCTGATACATCCCCAGTACAGCCTGTCCCGGTATCCATGCGCCCCCTTTACCGTCTCCCATGCCACATCCCTAAGCCCTAATAGATCAACAAAGTTAGCAGGACTATGGATTTTAGAGGTAATAGACATCCAATCATATATCACCGTTTTCACAACTTTTTCCCTCAGTCCTGTAGGTTGTGCCCCCCTGTTAGCCTAGGGGGGCCGGGGAAGCCCGGAACAAATCCGAGGACTTCCCAGAAATCGGAAACAACTGCAAAAAGTGATGAAACGCCCCGCACGGCTCCCGCCGTATGCGGGGCGTTCTTCATTCCTTAATATTCAAAACAGGCACCTTGCGAATCACCCAGAACACCACGCTGTAAAGCAAATACGCAGCATTAAGCCCAATGACAAGCTGAAAGAGCAATGCAATCACGCCCATACAGGTAGAACCAACAAACGACGCCATTACGCTGATACCTGTACCGATATAGTCCACAACCTCAGAGGCCACCGTAGTCACGCTAGAAGGCAGCTCCGGCAGATTAAAGACCAAAAGCACAGAAAGGACGTTATAGATCAACGTCAGCAAAGCCGAAATGATCAATCATGCCGCCCTCCCCTCTTTAAAAACTCAAAATAGCTCGCACCAGAAACGACAGCATCCACCATATCCGAGCACATATTGACAAAAGCCACGACACAGATAAAGCCCACCGCAGTCCCAGCAACCGGCCTGGCCCAATCCATAAAAGCATTATCCATGCTGACGGTAGTAGGCGAAAGGATTGTATAGGTCTGCCCACCTAACGGCACTGAGAGCCCAGGAAACTGAAAAGTATAATCATCCCCGGACTGCAAAGCAGACAACACAGTAGAACCAAAATCTACCACCCAATCCCCTGCCTGCCAGATAAACCCGAGCCTATCTTCAAACAAGGTCTGGTACTGGGAGACGATGCCGGTCAGATCGGACTGAGACGGCACAAAGAGGGATTGCAGCAGCTCACCCAGCGCAGAAGCAATTGCACCAGGAAGCGATACAATAGCGTCCACAATGGACGACAACCAACCTATCACAATCTCAAGCAATCCAGGCACAGACTTCTC
>CALXCU010000170.1 GCA_944386885.1 uncultured Oscillospiraceae bacterium
CCTTCTCGATGTGCTTGCGGTACTCGGTAAGGGTGGTGGCGCCGATGACCTGAATCTCGCCCCGGGAGAGGGCGGGCTTGAGGATGTTGGCGGCGTTCATGGAGCCCTCGGCGTCGCCGGCGCCCACGATGTTGTGGACCTCGTCGATGACCAGGATGATGTTGCCCAGCTTCTTGATCTCCTCAATGAGGCCCTTCATACGGCTCTCAAACTGGCCGCGGAACTGGGTGCCCGCCACCAGGGCGGTCAGGTCCAGCAGGTAGACCTCCTTGTCCTGGAGCTTATAGGGCACCTGTTTGTTGTAGATGCGCTGGGCCAGCCCCTCGGCGATGGCGGTCTTACCTACGCCGGGCTCGCCGATGAGGCAGGGGTTGTTCTTCTGCCGGCGGTTGAGGATCTGGATGGTGCGCTGAATCTCCTCCTCCCGGCCGATGATGTTGTCCAGCTTGCCCTCGGCGGCCTTTTGGGTCAGGGAGATACAGTAGTTCTCCAAAAATTTGCGCTTTGGGGGCCGCTCGGACTTAGAGCCGGCCTTGTCCTCCCGGTTCTGGCGGGGGGGCGTCTCGCCTCCGGCGGGGGCTTCCCCGCTGTTCTGGGCGCCGAAGAGCTTGTTGAGGAAGGGGAAGGTGGCGGTCTTGCCGTCCTCCTCCTCGTCCCCGCCCTCCGGATCGGAGGGGATGAGCCCCGCCATACTCTCGGGGGAGCCCATGGCGTTCATCATCTCGCTGGAGAGTCCCTCCAGGTCCTCGTCGGTGATGCCCATCTTCTGCATCATGTCCTGGAGGGGCTGGATGCCCAGCTCCTTGGCGCATTTGAGGCACAGGCCCTCGGTCTTGGCGGCGCCGTTCTCCATCTTCTGGATAAAGACCACGGCGATATTTTGATGACATCTGGAACAGAGTGTCGGTTGCATCGTTCTGGGTTCACTCCTTTGCTGCGCGCGGTCCGGACCGGGCCGGCGCATGGGATCGTTCTTCCTGAAAACAGAAGTATAGCCGGTAATTGTGAACTGGATATGAATGCGGGGAAATTCACGAAAAATTCACGATTTTTTCCTCCGGCCCGTGACGGTGAGGTACTGCCACAGGTAGCTGAGGAAGGCGGCTACGGTGAGCACCAGGGCGAAGGAGATGAGCCCCGTGGCCCAGTGCTTGGGGATCTCGGGAAAGAGGACCAGAGCGGCGCAGACGATAAAAAACACGCCGGTGGAGGTCTTGCCCAGCCAGTTGGAGGGGATCACGTCGTCCACCTTCCGGTACATGGACAGGGCGCCGATGCCCATAGCGGCCTCCTTCAGGAAGAAGATGACCACCGCCCACACGGGGATGATGCCGTCGACGGTGATGCAGATGATAACCGTAAAGGTCATCAGCTTATCGGCCAGGGGGTCCAGCACCCGGCCCAGGCGGGTGATCTGGTTGAAATGCCGGGCGATCCAGCCGTCGGCAATGTCGGTCAGGAAGGCCAGGGCGTACACGGCGGCGGCCCAGTAGTGGGCGTCCTCCCGGCCGCTGAAAAAGACGGCGGCAAAGACGGGGACCATGCACAGGCGGAGCAGGGAGAGAAAATTGGGTAGATTCATAGTATCACCTCGCAGGAAGCTGGGCTTTTCGGTTAAATGCCCGACGCCAGGCCGGAGAGCAGGGCGGGGGCGCTGAGGAAGTATTTGAGCAGCCAGGTCTCCTCCACGGCCTGCTGGGGGATGGCGTGGCCCAGGACCTGGAGCAGCCACACCGCCACGGAGAGGAGGAGAAAGGCCTCTACCAGGCCGATGAGGGCGCCGCCGGTTTTGTTGAGAAAGTGGAGCACGGGCAGGCGGGCCATCAGGTTGAGGGCGCGGCTGAGGACGCCCCAGGCGGCCAGTAGCAGGGCGAACGACACGGCAAAGATGATCCGGTAGGCCACCGACTGGGCCACCGAGGCCGCCATGGCGGCGGCGGCGTCCACCGCGGTATCCACGCCGGTCTGCAGCGCCTCCTCCACCGAGCCGGCCAGGCTGTCGTAGAGGCCCAGGCCCTCCAGAATGTCCAGCGCCCCGGAGAGAAGCGAGTCCTCGGACGGGGCGCTGCCCTCCGGCAGGGCCTGGAGCTGGGCGTCCAGCTGCTCCTCAATGGCGGCGGCGAAGCGGGGCTCCAGGGCCTGGGCCACGGCGGGGGAGAGGGTCCGGGCCGCCAGGCCCGCCCCGGCAAAAGCCACCACGAAGGCCAGCAGCCCGCACAGGGAGCGGACCAGGCCCCGGGACGCCCCGCGCCAGACCAGCAGGGCAATGACGGCCAGGGCGATGAGATCCAGGATATAGGACATAGTGAAACCTCCGATCGTCGGTCAGTTTGGAACGTAGAGATGGGCGGTGTCGGCGCTGACGAGCAGGGTGCTGCCGTCGGCGCGCTGGAGCACCCGCCGGGCCCCCTGGGTGGTCTCCAGGGTGCGGTAGGGGTTGAGCTCCTGAGAATAGAGCTGCAAACTCCCGGCGGTGAGGACCGCCACATAATTCCCCTGGGCCGACAGGGAGAGCACCTGCTCCGAGAAGGGGAGGGACGCCTCAGCCTGGCCGGCGCTGTCCACGGTCAGGAGGGTGGCGTCGCTGCCCGCCCGGTATTTGCCCAGCAGGAGGGCGGCATATCCGTCTCCGTCCAGGGAGTAGCTCTTCAGATACTGGCCGCCGTAGTCGTAGCGGCCCAGCAGTTCCCCGCCGCCGTCGTAGACGGCCAGGGCGCTCTCCCCCAGCAGCCAGATGCCGTCGCTCTTCCAATCCAGGTCCAGCACCACGTCGTTGCCCAGGGAGCAGGTCAGGTCCGGGTCCACCTCCTCCTCGCTGCGGGAGAGGCGGTAGAGCTCCAAATGGGTGTCGAAGGTGCTGTTGGACAATCCCAGGCTCACCAGGGCCACGGCAGAGCCGTCGGGGGAGACGGCCGCGTCGGTGATGAAGCGGCTGGAGAGATTGATGCGCAGCACCGGTTGGAACTGGGGGTCATAGACGGTGACCACGCCCTTATAGCCGCTGGTCTGGGCGGTGACGGCCAGATAGCCGTTCGCGTTGAGCCGGGCGGAGAGGAAGGACTCCTCTTCCTCCAGCTCCAGGGAAAAGACCTCCTGCCCGCCTGAGATGACGCACAGATCCCGCCCGCCGGCGTCGTAGACCGCGGCGGCGGTGCCGTTGGCGTCCACCACGGGATGCTCCAGGGAGACAGTCTTTTCCAAGACCACGTCGCCGCTGCCCGCGTAGAGGCGGATGGTGGAGGTGGAACAGACCAGCAGCCCGCCGTCCAGGGCGGCAAAGGCGCTGGAGCTCCCCCCCTCGTAGGGGAAGGACTCGGCCTGGCCGGTGCCGCTGCGCTCCACGCCCAGGTAGCGGATGGCGCGCCACAGGCTGTCCAGGTTCCACACATCCCGGTGGGCCACCAGAAACACCGCCCCGGCGATGAGGGCCAGGGTGGTCAGGAAAGCCAGAAAGCGCACCAGGAGGCTGGGGCGCTTTTTCGGGGGCGGGGCTTTGGGTTTGAGCAGTTCCATAATCGCGCTCCTGTCAGCCGGAGAGGCCGGGCCGCTCCAGGAAGGGGGCCACCTCTTCCAGGGGCGGGGTGTCATACCACAGGCGGGTCATATACAGCCCGCCGGCGGGCACGGTGGGGCCGGCCTCCGTGCGGTTGCGCCGCGCCAGGATCTCGGGCACGGCGTCGGGAGGGAATTTTCCCTCCGCGGCGTAGACGCAGGTGCCCACCATGGCCCGGACCATATTGTAGAGGAAGCCGTTGGCGCACACCCGGCAGGTGATGAGATCCCCCTCCCGGGCAATGTCAAAATAGTGCACGGTGCGCACGGTGGACTGCACCTCCGTGCCCACCGACTGTACGGCGGCAAAGTCATGGGTGCCCACGAAATGGGCGGCGGCGCGCTGCATGACGCCCTCGTCCAGAGGGCGGGGGTAGAACCAGGCCCGGTTGACGAAGAAAGCGTTGCGGATGCGGGAGTTGTAGATGCGGTAGGTGTACTCCTTGCGCAGGCAGGAGCCGATGGCGTTGAAGGCCTCGGGCACTTCCCAGGCCCGCACCACCACGATGTCGTCGGGCAGGCGGGTGTTGACGGCCAGGGGGAACCGGCCGCATGGGATGCGGCAGGTGGTGCGGAAGTTGGCCACATACACCTGGGCGTGGACCCCGGCGTCGGTGCGCCCGGCGCCGGTGCATTTGACCGGGTGGCCCACCACGGAGGAGAGGGCCTTTTCCAGGGTCCCGGCCACGGTGACGGCGTTCTTCTGCACCTGCCAGCCGTGATAGGCGGTGCCCACATACATAAGTTGCAGGGCGATATTTCTCATAATACTCACAGCTCCGCGGAGATGATTATAGCACAGGTTGGGGGAGAGAAACCTTTCAGTTCCATTAAAAATTTTTTAAGGCAGCAGGGGCAGCCGGCCCAGCAGCACCACCGCCGCGATGAGGAGAGCGGCCAGGACCAGAGCCAATACATCGAAGGACTGGAAGCGCAGCTGCCGCAGGCGGGTGCGCCCCTCGCCGCCGTGGTAGCAGCGGCACTCCATGGCCACTGCCAGCTCGTCGGCCCGGCGGAAGGCGGAGATGAACAGGGGCACCAGCAGGGGCACCAGGGCCCGGGCACGCTGAACCAGGTTGCCGCTCTCGAAGTCGGCGCCCCGGGCCTTTTGGGCGGACATGATCTTGTCGGTCTCCTCGATGAGGGTGGGGATAAAACGCAGGGCGATGGACATCATCATGGCCAGCTCATGGACGGGGACGCGGATGGCTTTCAGGGGGCTGAGGAGCTTCTCCAGCCCGTCGGTGAGCAGGATGGGGGAGGTGGTGTAGGTGAGCAGGAAGGTGCAGGTGATGAGCAGCATGATCCGCAGGATCATGAAGACGGCCGACCAGATGCCCTCCACCGTGATGCGCAGAAAGCCCAGGCGCCAGATCTCCTGCCCCGGGGTGTAGAAGAGGTTGAGCACGCCGGTGATGACCACGATGACCAGCACCGGGCGCATGCCCCTGACGATGGCCTTCACCCCCACCTTGGAGACGGCCACCGCCCCGGCCAGCACCGCGATGGCCAGCAGGTAGGCCGGCACATTGATGCACAGGAAGAGGGCGGCGATGTAGGCCACGGTGAGCAGGATTTTGGTGCGGGGGTCCATGCGGTGGAAGATGGTGTTTCCCGGGAAATACTGCCCCAGGGTGATGTCTTTCAGCGCCATATTACCGCGCCCCCTTTCGCGCCCGGTAGTCCAGCACGGCCTGCCGGGCCTGGGCGATGGTGTAGACCGACGGGTCGATGTCCAGCCCCATGGCCTTCAGACGGTGGAAGACCCGGGTCATCTGGGGCACCCCCAGGCCCATGCGCTCCAGCTCCTCCCCGTGGCGGAAGACCTCCCGGGGGACGCCGGAGAAGGGGATGCGCCCGTCGTTGACCACCACCAGGCGGTCCACCGTGCGGGCCACCTCCTCCATGGAGTGGGAGACGAGGATAATGGTGGCGTTGTGGGCGGCGTGGTAGTCGTGGATGTTTGCCAGGATCTGTTCCACCCCCACCGGGTCCAGCCCGGCGGTGGGCTCGTCCAGGATGAGGACCTCCGGCTCCATGGCGATGACCCCGGCGATGGCCACCCGGCGCTTCTGTCCGCCGGAGAGCTCAAAGGGGGAGCCCTGGAGCTGCTGCTCGGTCAGGCCCACGAATTGGGCGGCCTCCCGCACCCGGCGGTCCACCTCCCCCTCGTCCAGGCCCATGTTCCGGGGTCCGAAGGAGATATCCTTGTAGACGGTCTCCTCAAAAAGCTGGTACTCGGGGTACTGAAACACCAGGCCCACGTGGAAGCGGGTCTGCCGGGTGCGCTCCTTACTCTCCCAGATGTCCTTGCCGTCGAAGAGGACCTGCCCGCCGGTGGGCTGGAGCAGGCCGTTGAGGTGCTGGATGAGGGTGGACTTGCCGCTTCCGGTGTGGCCGATGATGCCCAAGTACTCCCCCCGGTAGGCGGTGAAGTCCACGTCCACCAGGGCCGCCCGCTCGAAGGGGGTGCCGGTGGAGTAGACGTGGGAGAGGTGTTTGGTTTCCAGGATAACTTCCAAATGAATTCATTCCTTTGCGAGAGTGGTGCACGCCGCCTCCGGCGGTCGCGCCCGGGGAAGAGAAAGCTATTGCAGCAGCTGGAAGAGGGCCTGGGCGCACTCCTCGTCGCTCAGGGCGTCCAGAGGGAGGTCCAGCCCGTCCTGGCGCAGCTGCCAGCACAGCTCCACGGTCTCCGGGACGGTGAGGCCCACAGCCTTGAGGGCCTCCACATGGGAAAAGACCTCCTTGGGGGTCCCGTCGGAGACGGCCCTGCCCTTGGCCATGACGATGAGCCGGTCGGCCTGGGCGGCCTCGTCCATGTGGTGGGTGATGAGCACCACGGTGACGCCGCTGGCGCGGTTGAGTTTCTTTACGGTATCGATGACCTCCCGCCTACCCACCGGGTCCAGCATGGCGGTGGGCTCGTCCAGGACGATGCACCGGGGCTGCATGGCGATGACCCCGGCGATGGCCACCCGCTGCTTCTGCCCGCCGGAGAGGAGGTGGGGGGCATGCTCCCGGTACTCGTACATGCCCACGGCCTTGAGGGCCTCGTCCACCCGGCGGCGGATCTCGGCGGGGGGGACCCCCAGGTTTTCGGGGGCGAAGGCCACGTCCTCCTCCACCACGTTGGCCACGATCTGGTTGTCCGGGTTCTGGAAGACCATGCCCACCGTGCGCCGGATGTCCAGGAGCTTGTCGTCGTCGGCAGTGTCCATGCCGCCGACGTACACCGCCCCGCCGGTGGGCAGAAGGATGGCGTTCATATGCTTGGCCAGGGTGGATTTGCCCGAGCCGTTGTGGCCCAGTACGGCCACAAAGGAGCCCTCCTGGATCTGCAGGTCCACCCCGTCCAGCACCGAGGGGGCCACCCCCTCGGCGGTGGTGTAGGAGAAGCGGAGGTCTCTGGTCTCAATGATGGCGCGCTCCATGCGTGTGGTGCTCCTTTCTGGGGGATCAGTGCCCGGCGGTCCACCGGCCGGTGGCGCCGCAGGGGAGGGCCAGGCGGCTCTCGGTGACGGGGAGGCCCAGCTCCTGGCTCTCGGTGCGCCCGCCGAAGCGGCGGGAGAGGAGGCTCTCCAGGATGTAGGTGAGCACCGAGGGGGCCAGGCCCGTGGTATAGGAGTTGAGGAGGACGAACAGGGGCTGGTCGGAGAGCACCCGGCTCACCAGCTCTACAAAGGGATAGAGGTTGTCCTCCAGCCGCCAGATCTCGCCGGTGGGCCCCCGGCCGTAAGAGGGGGGGTCCAGGATAACGGCGTCATAGCGGCGGCCCCGGCGGATCTCCCGCTCCACAAATTTGATGCAGTAGTCCACGATCCAGCGGATGGGGGCCTCCTCCAGGCCGGAGGCCTTGGCGTTATCCCGGGCCCAGGAGACCATGCCCCGGGCGGCGTCCACGTGGCAGACGCTGGCCCCGGCGGCCGCGCAGGCCCCCGTGTCCGCGCCGGTGTAGGCAAAGAGGTTGAGCACCTGGACGGGCCGGCCGGCCTTCTGGATCTGCTCCCGGGCCCAGTCCCAGTTGGCGGCCTGTTCGGGGAAGAGGCCGGTGTGCTTGCAGTTCATGGGCTTGACCAGGAAGGTCAGGTCCCGGTAGTTCACGTTCCACCGCTCGGGCAGGCGCCCCTTATCCCAGGCGCCGCCGCCGCTGGAGGAGCGGGCGTAGCGCCCGTCGGGCCGCCGCCAGCAGGGGTGCTCCCGTGGGGTGCTCCAGATGGCCTGGGGGTCGGGCCGGACCAGGACATATTTGCCCCAGCGCTCCAGCTTCTCGCCCCGGGAGCAGTCGATGAGCTCATAATCCTTCCAATGGGTGGAAATCCACATGGCCGAGACCTCCCAATTCTGAAAAGTACAATCAGGTTATTATATCATCTGCGCCCGCCAGCGTCAAATGGAACCGGGGCGCGTTGTGTTCAGGATTTCAGGCTGGAGGCGGACATTTTTTGTATTCCCTGCGAAAAAGCGGCGGGACCGGCGGCCTGTGCGCCGCGGTTTTTCGGGAAAAGGGGCGAATCTCCCTCCGGCGTTGTGTTTTCCGGCGAAACATGATACAATACCCCTTGCCAAGGGCGGGAGGAGATCCGCCCCGGCCAGACGCGCACGAGAAAAACGGCGCCGAGAAGGAGCGTGCAGACGTGGATCACGAGGAATATCAATTTCGAACCGCCGCCATAGGCGGCTTCAGCAAGCAGGATGTGCTGGATTATATTGCCCGGGCCAACCGGGAGCACCAGATCAAGGCGGAGCAGCTGGAGAAGGACCGGGCTCAGGCCGCCCAGGAGCGGGACAAATACCGCGCCCGGGCCGAGGAGGCGGAGGGCCGCAGCGTGGAGCTCTCCGCCCAGGTGCAGAAGCTCACCGGGGAGCTGGAGGAGCTGAAAAAGGAGCTGGAGGGGGCGAAAAAGGCCCTGGAAGAGGCCCAGGCGGGCCGGGTGAAGCAGGAATCTGCCGCCGCCGCCCTGGCCGGGGAGCGGGAGGAGCTGCGCGGCCGCCTGGAGAAGGCGGAGCGCGCGGCGGCGGCCTACGAGCGCATCAAGGACCGCACCGCCGGCATTGAGCTGGAGGCCCACTGCCGGGCCCAGGCGGTGGAGGCCGCCGCTCAGGTCCAGGTGGACAAGGCCAGGCAGGAGGTGGAGCAGTGGGCGGCCAAGGTCCAGGCCGACTACGACCGCATGCGCACCGACATCGCCGCCACCATCTCCCACACCTCCGGGGAGCTGGAGCGGGTGCGCCGGAGCATGGAGCACATCCTCACGCAGTTTGACCAGCGGGACGGAGACCTGAAGGCCCTGCTCAAGCGCTGCGAGGAGGCCATGGGCCCCCAGATGCCGGATCCTCTTCCGCTGGAAGAGGAGAAAAGGTGATCTCCTTGTCGGATAGAAGCGGCCGCCGGGCTCCGGCCCGGCGGCCTTTTTCGGGCTTTTTGGGCCCGGAAGGCCCAACATCAGAGAACAGTGAGGTGTGTCCATGAGACTGTATCGAGAGTTTGCGCGCTATGTGGTCCCCTCCGTCCTGGCCTTCGCCCTGTCGGGGGTATACGCGGTGACAGACGGCTTTTTTGTGGGCAACGCCCTTGGGGACGAGGCTCTGGCCGCCATCAACATCGCCTATCCCCTCACCGCCTTTTTACAGGCGGCAGGCACCGGCATCGGCATGGGCGGGGCCATTCAGTACGCCATCCAGACGGGCGGTGGCCGGGAGGAGGAGGGGCGGCAGTATTTTGGGGCCTCGGTGGCGCTGCTCTTGGCGGCCAGCGCCCTGCTCATGGGGCTCTATCTGTGGCAGGCGCCGGCCCTGCTGGGGCTTTTTGGCGCCCAAGGGGAGATTCTGGAGCTGGGGTGGCAGTATATCCGCTGCATCTCCCTGGGGGCGTTCTTCCAGATCCTGGCCACCGGCCTGGTGCCCTTTCTGCGGAATCTGGGGGGCACAGTGGCGGCCATGGCCTCCATGATTGCCGGATTTGTGACCAATTTGGTGCTGGACTATCTCTTTGTATGGGTGCTGCCCTGGGGGATGACCGGCGCGGCGGCGGCCACCGCCATCGGCCAGGCTGTGACCTTTTTGGTGTGCGCCCTGGCCCTGGCGCACCGGCGGGCTCGGCCCCAATTCCGCTTCGGCGGCCGGGGCGGGCGGCTCATGGCCCGGGTGCTGCTGGTGGGGCTCTCCCCCTTTGGGCTGACCTTTTCCCCCAATATCACCCTCATTCTCATCAACAAAAGCGCCGCCATCTTTGGCGGGGAGTTTGCTGTAATGGTCTACGCCCCCATCAGTTACCTGTCCTCGGTGATCCTTCTCCTGCTCCAGGGGGTGAGCGACGGCTGCCAGCCCCTGCTCAGCCTCGCCTACGGCCGTGGAGAGGAGGAGAAGGCCCGGAAGGTCCGGAATCTGGCCCTCCTGTGTGCGCTGGCCCTGGGGGCGGCGTGCATGTTTCTGCTCTACCTGCTCCGGGGGCAGACGGCCCTGCTCTTTGGAGCCTCCCCGGCGGTGGCGGAGGAGGCGGGGCGGGTACTGCCCATCTTTTTGAGCGGCTACCTCTTCCTGGCCGTCTCCCGGGTGGTCACCGCCTATCTCTACGCCACGGGGCAGAACCGGCGGGCCTACCTGCTCATCTATGGCGAGCCCATCTCCCTGGCGGCGCTGCTGCTTCTCCTCCCGCCGGCCCTGGGCGTGGCGGGCACCTGGTGGGCCATCCCCCTCTCGGAGATCTTCACCGCTCTTCTGAGCCTGTGGTTCCTCCGGCGGGAGCGGCCCCTTGCCCCGGCCCGGTGACCGGGAACGGACGCGTGCGCCCCGCCCTCTTTCCGTTTCGAGGGCGGGGCGCATTTTTCTGGTTTTTAGGGCAGGGGAACGGGGTGAACATGGGCGGCCAGGAAGGTGAGGGGTTCGATCAGGAACTCTGGCCCGCCGGCGAGGGCATGTTCCAGGGCGGCGCGGACGCCGGCGCGGGTGAGGTAGGGGTCAGAGAGGAGGAGCTCCACCGCCCCCTCCACCTCATCTCCGATGGCCAGAGGGCCGGAGGCCACCGTCCCGATGGCCACCTGGCTGCCCAGGGCCACCGTGCCCACGGCATAGACTCCCTTGGCCACCGCGCCCAGGGCCAGCACGCCCAGGGAGAGGGCGCCCAGAGCCAGCACGCCCACGGCCACCGCGCCCGCCGCGACCAGACCCAGGCAGGCGGCGCCCAGGGCCAGGAGTCCCACCGACACGCAGCCCACTGCGAAGGGGCCCAGAGCCACCGCCCCCACGGCCAGCACGCCGGTGGCCAGATTGCCCACGGCGATAATCCCTTTGGCCCGGCGGAACCCCCGGCCCAGATTGACGTGGACCAGGGGGAGGCCCCAGAGGGTGCGGCGGCTGGTGTACTCGTAGGACCAGCCCTGATAGTAGTGGTTGATGATGGTGGTGTGGCTCTCAGGGGCGGCCTGGGGTGCGGCGGGCTCCACGCCGCGGATCAGGTAGTCCAGGCTGACCTGAAAAAATTCGGCGATGGCGGTCAGGTTGTCCATGTCGGGCCGGGAGGCCCCGGACTCCCATTTTTGGACGGCCTGGCGGGAGACCCCCACCACATTGGCCAGCTCCTCCTGGGAGATGCCTTTGGACTTGCGGAGTTGGTAGAGACGCTCTTGAAACATGTACGATCAGTCCTCTCGGATGGATTTGGGATGGGCCCAGCATAGCAGTTCGGTCCCGCAACTGCCACCAAAAAAGATAAAAAATTTGACAACCAGCGGTTGCATCCGGGGAAATTTGATAGAAAAGTGACAACCGCTCTTTCCAGAGCATAGCCTGTAGGGGAGGGATGGCGATGGAAGTGCCGGTGTGGGGGGCGTATTGGGAACTGCTGCTTGGCTGGGCCCTGGCCATGGCGCTGGACACGGCGTGCGGGGTCTGCGCGGCCCTGCGGGAGAGGAGCGCGCTCTGGGAGGGCCTGCGGGCGGACCTCTGGGCGAAGGCGGGGATGGCGGCGGTGGCTCTGGTGGCCACCGGGGCCGACCATCTGATGAAGTACGCCATGGAGCACCTGCCGCTGCTGGCCCTGCCGGGGGAGTACCAGGGGCTGCTCTGCCCGCTGGTGCTGGCCTGGTACGCCCTGGTGGAGCTGAGGGCGGCGGGGGAGAAGGCCCTGCGCCTGGGTGCGCCCGCGCCCAAGTGGCTCTTCCAGCTGCTGACGGCGGGGCGGGACCGGCTGGAGGCGGCAGGCGAGGCATCCTCCGGTTCAGACGGCGGGGGATGACCCGGCCCCTTGCGCGCAAAAGACCCTGCCGCCCGGCTTGGGTGGCAGGGTCTTGTTTCGTCCTGGAGCTGGCGTTTAGAAGGCGTGGCCGATGTCGTGCCGGAAGTGCATGTTTTCAAACGAGATCTTCCGGGCCGCCTCATAGGCCCCGGCGATGGCCGCCTCCAGGTCTTTGCCCACGGCGGTGACGCCCAGCACCCGGCCGCCGTTGGTGACCATGCGGCCCTGGCCGTCCAGGGCGGTGCCGGCGTGGAAGACCACGGCGGTCTCACCGGCCTCTTCCAGGCCGGAAATGGGCAAACCCTTGGCGTAGGAGCCGGGGTAACCCCCGCTGGCGAGCACCAGGCAGCAGGCGGAGGCGTCCTTCCAGCGGATGTCCACCTGGTCCAGGGTGCCGCTGCGGCAGGCCAGGAAGATCTCCAGCAGGTCGCTCTCCAGCAGGGAGAGGACCGCCTGGCACTCCGGGTCGCCGAAGCGGGAATTGTACTCCACCACCTTGGGACCCTGGGGGGTGAGCATCAGGCCGAAGTAGAGCACCCCCTGGAACGGGCGGCCCTCGGCGGCCATGGCGTCCACGGTGGGCTGGAAGATGGTCTCCATGCAGAGCTTGGCGAGCTCTGGGGTGTAGGCGGGGACGGGGGAGATGGCCCCCATGCCGCCGGTGTTGGGGCCCTGATTGCCGTCATAGGCCCGCTTGTGGTCCTGGGAGGAGGGCATGGGGACCACATGGGTGCCGTCGGTGAAGCACAGCACGGTGACCTCCGGGCCGGTCATGCACGCCTCGATGACCACCTTGGCCCCCGCCTGGCCAAATTTCTTTCCGGCCATCATGTCCCGGGCGGCCTGCTGGGCCTCCTCCACGCTCTGGGCCACCACCACGCCCTTGCCCAGGGCCAGGCCGTCGGCCTTGACCACGATGGGGGCGCCCTGCTCCTGGAGGTAGGCGAGGGCCCCGTCCAGCTCGGTAAAGGTCTGGTAGCGGGCGGTGGGGATATGGTACTTGGCCATCAGGTCCTTGGAGAAGGATTTGCTGGCCTCGATGACGGCGGCGTTTTTCCGGGGGCCGAAGGCGGGGATGCCCGCCGCCTCCAGGGCGTCCACCATGCCCAGGGCCAGGGGGTCGTCGGGGGCCACCACCACGAAGTCCACGGGGTTTTCCTTGGCCCAGGCCACCATGGCCTCCACATCGGTGGCCTGAATTGGCACGCACTGGGCCAGCTGGGCGATGCCGGCGTTGCCGGGGGCGCAGTAGAGGGTATCCACTTTGGGGCTCTTGGCCAGGGCCCAGACGATGGCGTGCTCCCGGCCGCCGCCGCCCACAACAAGAACGTTCATGTCAAATCTCCTTTTTTTACAGGGTCATGAGGATCTGGATGGCCCCCAGCACCACCAGGTGCCCGGGGTAGAACCAGTAGAAGCACCACCGGCTGCCGTTCCCCCTCCGGCCGTTATAGCGGGCCAGCAGGGGGAGGGTCAGGCAGGCGCAGGCGGTCATGAGCAGGGAGTAAGGCAGGTAGAACTGGAGAAAGTAGGGCAGGCGCTCCCCCGCCTCCAGGAGAAAAGCCCCCCAGCCCTGGCCCAGGAGGGCCAGAGTGGCGTCCCAGTAAGACCAGAGGGGCCAGACCAGGTAGTAGAGGGCCAGGCACCCGCCCAGGGCCAGCAGCTGCCGCCGCCGGTCCGCCCCGGCCAGGTAGACCGCGGCCACCGTGAAGGCCCCCAGGGCGCCGTAATCCCCCTGGAAGACCTGGGCGGCCAGGACGCAGGCGGTGAGGGCCAGGGCGGCCAAGAGGGGCTGCCCCTGCCGCAAATGTTCCCACAGGCCGATGCCCAGGGCGGCGAAGAAGAAGGTCACCACGATGCTCCGCCCGCCGTCGGGGAGGAAGAGCACCAGGGGGAGCTGAGTCAGCAGCGCGAAGAGGAACAGGCGCTTCAGATACGCCCGGTAGTCATGGGTGTGGCGGCAGCCCTCGGAGACGAAGTAGGCGAAGATGGGGAAGGCCAGCCGCCCCAGGTACCGAAAGAGGTAGAAGCGCAAATCGCCGGTGGGGAAGAGGGGGGCCAGGGGGGTGAAGAGCATCCCGATATGGTCGATGACCATAAATACAGCGGCCAGGTATTTCAGCTGGGTGGCGGTAAGGCCGCCGGTCTTGACGCTGGGCATTGCTTAGTGGTGGAACAGCCGGATGCCGGTGAACGCCATGACCATGCCGTACTGGTTGGCGGTGTCGATGACCTGCTGGTCCCGGATGGAGCCGCCGGGCTGGGCGATGTACGGCACGCCGGACTTCCGGGCCCGCTCCACGTTGTCGCCGAAGGGGAAGAAGGCGTCGGAGCCCACGGTGACGCCGCTCATTTTGGCGATCCAATCGGCCTTCTCCCGGGCGGTGAGGACCTCGGGCTTCTCGGTGAAGGTATTCTGCCACACGCCGTCGGCCAGGATGTCCTCGCACTCGTCGGAGATGTACAGGTCGATGGCGTTGTCCCGGTCGGGCCGGCGGATGCCCGCCACAAAGGGGAGGGCGAGGACCTTCGGGTGCTGGCGCAGCCACCAGATGTCGGCCTTATTGCCCGCCAGGCGGGTGCAGTGAATGCGGCTCTGCTGGCCGGCGCCCACGCCGATGGTCATGCCGTCCTTCACATAGCAGACCGAGTTGGACTGGGTGTACTTCAGGGTGATGAGGGAGAGGAGCATGTCGTGCTTGGCCTGCCGGGGCAGGTCCTTGTTTTCGGTGACAATGTTCTGGAGCATGTCCTCGTTGATGTCCAGGGCGTTATACCCCTGCTCGAAGGTGATGCCGTAGATGTTCCGCCGCTCGATGGGGCTGGGCTCATAGCTGGGGTCGATCTCCACCACGTTGTAGCCCCCCTTGCGCTTGGTCTTGAGGATGTCCAGAGCCTCCTGCGTGTAGCCGGGGGCGATGACGCCGTCGGAGACCTCCAGGGCCAGGAAGCG
>CALXCU010000171.1 GCA_944386885.1 uncultured Oscillospiraceae bacterium
AGTGGCAGGAAGCCGCCAGTTCGGAGGAGAACGAGGCAGAACAGATAGAGCAGGAAGAGCCGGAGCAGATTGCCTATGGCTCCTATCTGGTGGATGTTCTGGAGGATGTGCCGGTCAATTCCTATGATGCGGATGCCTTTTATCAAGAGGACGGGCGGATCTACTATGCGTCCGATACCGTGGAGACCCGCACCGGTATTGATGTTTCCGTCTATCAGGGTGATATTGACTGGGAGGCTGTAAAAAACGATGGGATCGATTTTGCGATCATCCGGCTGGGATTTCGGGGTTATGGAGAAAGCGGCTCGATGAACCTGGACCGCAAGTTTACTGCCAATCTGGAAGGGGCCATCGCCGCGGGTCTGGACGTGGGGGTCTACTTTTTCTCCCAAGCTATCACAGTGGAGGAGGCGGCTGAGGAGGCGGAATTTGTCCTCAGCTATTTGGAGGGATATGATCTGACCTGCCCCGTGGTCTTCGATTGGGAGGTGATCGGGACAGAAACGGCCCGTACTTACGGCCTGGATACGGAAACGCTCTGTGCCTGTGCGAATACATTCTGCTCCATGGTGGAGGCGGCCGGATATGAGGCCATGATCTACTTTACCAGTTATACAGGGTATATCAAATATGACCTGAGTCAAGTAATGGAGTATGCTTTCTGGTTTGCACAATACAGCGATACGCCGGATTTCTATTATGATTTTCAAATGTGGCAGTATTCCTCCACCGGGAGTGTGGATGGAATTTCCGGCGATGTGGATCTGAACCTTCAGTTGATTCGCATAAATTGAGCAGGCGTTTTTAACCAGTCGTATTTTCCCTACCGTTTTATGTTCCTCAAAATCTGAGTTATCTAGAAAAAATAGCCTGCACCATCCTGACTCGGTAAAATGACGCATGATCACCGTTTTAGTAGGCACAGGCAGAGCAAGACCGTCTTCCAGAAGCTGTTTCCTCCGGAGGACGGTTTTTCGCTTTCAGACAGAACGCGGTCTTTGCAGGAGAATTTGGAAAAACTGAACAGCACCACCCGACCACCGGCGCCCGCCTGCACCAGTCCCTCCAAAAGCTCCGAGCCGCCGGACGGCATAGCATGGCCCTCGCCAGTATAGGGGTAGTATACACACCAAAATGAATTTGGCCGGCCCACCCACCGCCGCCCCCTCCATGGTCCCCGTGATAAAATGAGGGATCAGTCCAAAGTGGACTTCCCGCAGCCGTTGCTTCCAACGGTTGCTAGGAAGTCCGCTTGCTCGCTCTGGAGGGAGATGTCCCCAACGGTGGGCTGGCCGGCGCCTGGGTATGTGTAGGTCAAACCATCGATCGAAACCGCGTTCATCTCACTTCACCGCAGCTTTCTTTCCGGCACTCTGCTTGATGACCAGCAGGACAGCGATGGCAATCGCCACAGCCGGAGCCTTGGAGTTGATGGCGCTGTCCCGGGTACGAGGGCCATGCCCATCAGCGGCTCGATCTTACCGTACAGCTCGGGCACCGGGTACAGGGTAGGCAGCAGACAAAACAGGATACCAGAGAACAGCATCAAAAATGCGAAACCCTCGGTGGCAAATGCGCTCTCGGGCAGGCCGGCCACGGCCTCATGGTCCTCCACCGTCAGTTGGACTCTCAGGATTCCACTACAGTTCCTATCAGAAGCCGGGCAGCGGTTCCAGTGACAGCAGCCACACGACACTCATAACAAATTTCTTTCCGATTGATGTTGTCTTTCCAACCTATAACTACAGCTTACCTGCTGAATGTAAATCATATATTTAAGGGACAGAACAAAATATAAATAAACTTTCCTGTTCAAGGGAAGCCGGCGCGGGCAGCCCCTTGCTTGCGCACCGTATTCGCACTCATCTTTACCGATTTTCCGGGGGGCCGGCATATATTTTTTTGTGTGTCTTCCCAGTCCCTCCATCAGCCCGGCCAAAAAGCGGAGCCTCTGCTTTTTGGCAGATGCTCCGCTTAAATCCAGATCTATTTCGCTTTCAGCGTTTCGCGCAGACGATATGTTTTCTCCGCCGCGCCCGTTTTTCAGACGCGCAAAACCCGGCCCTCTTTACGGGGCTTAGGCGTGGGATGCCGGTCCTGTTCCCGCGGATACCCCAGCAGCAGCTGCATCACGGCGTAGTAGTCCGTGCAGATCCCCCAGCGGCGCAGAATTTCCTGGCCATAGGGGTCGGCAAAAGCGGGCCATCCCTGGCCGATGTAGCAGGAGCCAATCCCCAGGGTATCCGCGGCCAGCATCATATTTTCGGCCGCCACCGCGCAGTCCTCAGCGGCGAACAGGAAGTTCTTCGGGGCAAACAGCGTGATCACCGTCGGGGCGTCGTAAAAGGCGTTGGCCAGCATGGGGTCATCCGCAATGCTTGGCTGCTCCCGGGACACATAGCTGGTGGCCGTGGCCATATGGGGGTGGGAATTGGCCCGCTTGATCCTGCCCAGCCGCTCATTGACCTCCCGGTCCTGGCTGACCACAAACAGCACGCCCTGACGTCCGCCGGCGCTGGGGGCGTATAGGCCCGCCTGGAGGATCTGCTGCAGGGCATCCTCCTCGATCTGCCGCGGTTCAAACCGCCGGATGGATCTCCGGTGCAAAATGGTCTCCATGACCTGATTCATCGTTCAAACAACCTCCTTCCAACACTGGGGATCGGCGGCGTAGAAGTTGCCGTCCCGCCCGCTGGCCACCGCCGGACAGCCCCGGCACCAGGCCAGCAGCTCACACTTGGCGCACTTTTCAAATCTGGCGTAGTCCCGGTACTGCTCCACCTGACACACCCACAGGTCTGCCAGCCGGTCACTGAACACATTCCCTACCCTACTGTTCTGCACCCGGCGGCAGGCGTACACATCGCCGGTGGGCAGGATGGTCAGGTGGCAGTTGCCGCAGTTGCAGCCGCCGTAGATCATGCCCTCCTGCGCATTCTCCGGGATGCGGAACCCGCCCGTCTCGTACTCGTACAGGGTCCACAGGTGGTCCTTCTTGTTGAAATAGGTCTCACAGCCAGCGGCCTCGTACTCCTTGAACTTTTTGTCGCAGTCGGCCAGCAGCTGCCGGTAGCGCAAGGGCTCGATGCCCACGTCCTTTTCTTCACTGGTGGGGCAGTAGCGGGAGAAGGCGAACACATCCGCCTTGTGGGCCACCACGGTGTCGATGAGCGCCGGGATCTCGCCGATGTTGGCGCCGGAGACCGTGGTCATGATCACCGCCCGGATACCCGCCCGCTTGAGGCAGGCGATCTTCTCCAGGGTGCAGTCGAAGCTGCCGGGCTTGCGGAACCAGTCGTGGGTCTCCCGCAGGCCGTCCAGTGAAAGCTGATACTTCTCGCAGCCGTACTCCTTCAGCCGTCTGCACACCTCATCATCCAGGTGGAAGGGGTTGCCCAGGATGGTGAAGGGGATGCGGTGCTCCTTTATCAGCCCCAGCAGGTCCCAGAAGTTCGGGTGCAGGATGGGGTCGCCGCCGGTGAGATAGAAATAGGGCAGGCGGTGGTGGACCTCACAGAAGTCCAGGCAGTTGTAAAAGGTGTCCTGCATCTGGGGCCAGGTCATGGCGTCCAGCTTCTTGCAGGTGTCCTCGGCAAAAATGTAGCAGTGCTTGCACCGCTGATCGCACTCGTCGGTGATGTGCCACTGAAATGCAAAGTATTCCATCTCCAGTTACCTCCTGATCGTTTGTTCTTTGAGAAGGGGGCGCATTTCCCAAAACACGGAGCGCGGGCTCCGTCCCTTGGGAAGTGCGCCCCCGCGGGCTGCCCCGCGGGGGCGCGGGCGCTTACTTCTTGTCGCCGGCGCCGCAGGCACTTCCGCAGGCGGTGGGCTTGGGGTCGGCGGCCCCGCAGGCAGAGCCACAGGCAGTGGGCTTCTCAGCGGGCTTGTCGCCGGCGCCGCAGGCGCTCCCACAGGCGGAAGAAGCCTTGACCTGGGCCTTGCTGCTCCAGCTAATCAGATTTTTCAGTGCCATAATCAGTTCCTCCTAAAAAATTTTCTGGAAATCAGGTATTTTCCTGATCCTTGACTTCAGTATAGCGGGGGAATATGCCCCTCACAAGTACGCACTTTTTTATAACCCGGTCACCTTTTTGTAACTCCTTGACCACGCCAATATTTAGAAGTATAATCGTATAAACTGTTGTACTTTCTCCAAAAGGGGGCGTTGAAATGCTGACGAAAGAGGAAATGCCGGACTGTCCAGTGGCCACCACAGTGGCGCTGATCGGGAGCAAGTGGAAGCTTCTGATCCTCCGCAATCTGCTGGCCCGGCCCTGGCGCTTCAACGAATTGAAAAAGGACCTCCAGGGAATCAGCCAGAAGGTCCTGACCGACAGTCTGCGCTCCCTGGAAGAAGACGGCATCGTCACCCGCACCGTCTATCCGGAGGTCCCGCCCCGGGTGGAATACTCTCTGAGCGAACTGGGTGACTCCATGTGGCCCATCATCAAGGCCATGGAGCAGTGGGGCCTGGGATACCAGAAAAAGATGAGACATACGGACTAAACGCAAAGGAACCAGCGGAGATCAAACGACCTCTGCCGGTTCCTTTTTACTTGTCTATTTAAAACTTGCCGTTGCTGTTCTGCCAGGTGGACGCGTCCGCAATGGTCTCCATCACGTCCCAGTGCTCCGCGATCTCGCCGTTCTCATCAAAGCGGAAAATGTCGAAGGCTACCTGCTCGCCAGCCCCGGCGAAGTTGTAGACGGTCTGCAGGAACACATAGTTGCCGTCCTCAAAAACCCGGATATTCTCCACGGTGGTCTGGACCGGGGCGGAGGCCAGGTACTCCACGGAACCGATGAAGGCCTCCTCGCCGGTGCCGTAGGCCAGGTTATGCTGAATATACCCCTCCGCCAGCAGGGATGCGGCGGTGTCGGTGTCACCGGTGGCGAAGGTATTGATTAGCGCCAGAGCCTTCTCGGTTTGGGTCCGGGCCTCCACAGAGGGCACGGCAGGTTCGGCTGGAGGGGCCGGCGTAGCCGTTCCCGCGGCATTGTCGGGGATATGGAGCACCTGTCCCACATAGATGCGGTTGGGGACTCGGATCGATTCCTTGTTGGCCTCATAAATCTCTTTCCACTTGAGACCGCTGCCCAGTTTTTCCTGAGCGATCTTCCAGAGGGAATCGCCCTTCTGCACGGTGTAATCCGCGGCTGCTGCGGGGACGGCCAGCGAAAGCGACAGGACGGCCGCCATGGACAAAGCTCCGAACTTCTTTGTGTGTGTCATGAGGGATCTCTCCTTTTGGATTTCGTTCGGCGGGGTGTTCCCCGTCCTTGTGACTGCATCATAGTGCACACAAAGCAACTTGAAAAGTACGCACAATAATGTGGTATAGGCACCAGGAGGTAACAATTAAATGCAAAATAGCATTTTATAGTTGCCTGGGCAAACCCCTGGCTTCTCTGTATTGCACACCAAAAGGCCTCTGTTTTAAGATAAAACAGAGGCCTTTTTGATTTTTGGTCTTACAAAACTCTGCCGCTTAAGCGGCGCAGGAATACGCGTTTTGCCTCCGCCCGATAGGGACTGCTGATCGGAATTCGCTCGCCGGTGGTCAGCGCGTAATTCCGGCCGTCACAGGAAGCGACCCAGTCCAGATTGACCACAAAGCTCTTGTGACACTGGTAAAACCGGTCATCCAGATTCCCGACTATATCCTTCAGCCGGGCGTAGCTCTCATAGGCGTGCCCGCCGCAGCAAAACCGGATCTTCCGCCCGGCGCTCTCCAAAAAGCACAGGCTGGAGAAGGGGAGAAAGCGAAGTTCGGCGCCGGATTGAATGGCGAGCCCCTCCCGGGAGCTGACTGCCGCCCTGGCCAGCGCACGGTCCAGGGCCTCTTTCAATTCCTCCGCCCGGACGGGTTTGACCAAAAAGCTGACGTGCTCTGTCTCATAGACCTGGGTGCAGTATTCGATGTGGCCGGTGACATAAATCACCTGTACCCCAGACCCCGCCGGGAACAGGCGCTTGACCACGTCGATGCCGGACGAGTCCGGCCCGAGTTCGATGTCCATCAGCACAGCGTCCGGGGGCGGAGCCGTTTCCAGCACTCTGGCCAGTTGGTCCGCCGAGCGGCAGGAGGCCACAGACACGCCGGGGCCCATCAGCCGCCCGACCAACTCCCCCAGCCGCTCCATCTGGCTGGGATCGTCATCACACACCAGAACCCGGCGCATCATCTCTCCTCCTCTCCGGAGCCTGACAGGCCCGCCGGCAGAGTCCCCGCCAATTCATCCAGATACGCCTCCGCCCGTTTCAGCTCTCCCGCTCCGATCCAATAGCTGACTGCCTGCAGGTGGTTGTTTATGTCGTGGCGGAGCCGCCGCAGCTGAAGCGACGTCCGCCCCAGCTCCTCCAGGTAGGTCCGCTGGGCAGCAAGATTGGACTCCAGCGCCATCGCCTGCCGCTGGAGCCGCCGCGTATCCCGCAGGCGGCGGAATAGCTGCAAGAGCAATAGGTCGGCGCACAGCCCCAAAAATAAGATCGCCAGCGGTCCGCCCCAGTGGACAGACTGACCGTACTGCCGCCCCAAACTCCGGATAAACCAGACCAGGACCAACTGGCTCAGGGGCAGAATGCCCAGCGGGAGGCCGGTGTCCCGGAGCCGGGCCGGCCCGCCGGAGCGGCATCTGGGCACATCCTTCGCTGCGTCCCGGGCGCCGGCCGAGGCAGGGACCTGCGGCCCCGTCCTTAGCCACAAGGTGACGGAAAACTGCCCGTCCTCCCGGCTGACCTCCAGTGCGCCGTCATGCCGCCGGGCAATCTCCTCCAGGATACCCAAACCGAGACCGTGGTCCCCCCTCTCAGCGGCGGAGCGGGGCTCCTCCGGCATGGGGTTGCGCACCCGAACGATCAAATAGGCCCCCCGCAGCGCTGCGGACAAGCGGATCCGCCGCATCCCCTCCGGCAGGGCGGAGCAGGCCCGCACAGCATTGTCCATCAGATTGGAAAACACGCTGCAGAGCTCCGTCTCGCTCATATCCAGCTCCCGGGGCAGCTCCAGTGCGCTGTCCAGGTGGATCTTCCTGGCGCGGCAGCACGAAGCCTGCTGCGCCATCACCAGGTTGACTACGACATTTTCACAGTACCGGGGGGATGCATGGAGCTGGAGCCACTGGGCGGTCTGAAAGAGCTGTTCCTGCGCCGCCTGACCGGCACATTGAGACAGCGCGGTGCCAATCTCTTGGAGCCGGTCTCTCAGTTCTTTCTGCAGGGCGCGCACCTGTAATTCTCGGGCGGCGGCCGCTGCCCGCTCGGCCTGCAGCGCGCGATTCTGGAGGCCCAGGGACTGATTTCTCATCCGGAGGCTGTGCCGCCGCCGCTCCTGGTGATAAGCCCACAGCACGGCGGACAGCGCGCTGCAAGAGAGGCCGGCCGTGACCAGCGCGGCGGGCAGAAGGCGGGCAGAGGGGCGCCCGCACAGCAGCAGCATCAGCTCTCCTGTCAGGAGCATGGCGCTTTGTACCACCAAAAACGGCAGCAGCTCCGGCACACCGCTGACCGCTTCCCTTTGAAGCATCGTTTTCCAAACCAGATAGAGGGGGAGCAGCAGCAGCAAAAAGAGCGCCGTATAGGCACAGCGGGCGGCCAGCAGGTGGGGCTCGAGCAGACAGAGATACTCCTCCATAGAGCGCCCCGGCCCCGCGTTCAGGAGCAGGAGCAGAAAAAATACCGTCAAAAACTCCGCCAGAACCAGCAGCACGATGTAGAGTACAGCGATGCTCAGGGCGGGCAGCCGGTCCCCCCGGCGGCTGAACAGACAGGCCAAAGACACCGAGAGCAGCGACATCACCGCCATTTTAACGGCCGGCGGTGAGATCCAGCTCCACAGAAACAGGCTGTGGAACACCACGATCGTCCCTGAGTAGAGCAAAACGAACACCACCGGCCGGCGCATGGGGAGCAGGCGGCAGAGAACCCATGCGCCGAAGAGCGGCTGGGGCAGGATTGTGACCGCGTCGATTAGAACCGTCACACCGTCTTCCACGGCCCTCCCCCCTTCTCCACTCATTCTGAACCCAGTATAACAAGGGGAAACTTGGCCGTCAAGAGAGGGGGGCGGATCCTATTTATGACAAAAAAAGCTCTATTTTTGACAGCCCTATGGCGGAACTGCCAGCCGTACGGTAGACTTTGGCTTAATCCTTGACCGGGCAGCCCCACAGCCGTTCCTGAAAACCATTGCGGAGCATCGACCGACGTTGGGCGGGCCGGCCAAGCCCCTGCGAAAACGCGGAGAAGGAGTGTAAAAAATGAACAGAAGACTGATTGGTATGGTGTCTTCCGCCGCACTGCTGCTGCCTGTGCTGGTTGTGCCAGCCGGGGCGCAGTTCGCTGTGGAAAGCCAGGCGCAGACCACGGTGGCGGCCGTGCTGCGGGAATTTCCCGACCCCACGCCGGAGGACCTGCTGGAAATCCGGAACCGGATTGCGACACCGCTGGAGGAGTCCGGCGGCTATCTGCTCACCGACCCGACCATGGGTACGGAAGTGAATGTTGTCCTCAGCTCCGCGCCGGCCGAGCTCGTGATCCTGTCCATCCCCCACTACGATTGGGAGACAGACAGCAAGTCCCCGCGGGACAGCTTTGTCTTCCAGGTTCCCATCGGAACGGTGATCTCCGGCGTGGATGCCGGAGCCTGGCCCCTGGATTATCTGGGCCGGTCTACGGTGGAGGGCGAATCCCTGTATGACAACACCTACCTTGATCAGGTGGAGGAATATGTGACCGTAAGGGAGTCTATGCCGATCACCATCGAGACCACTGATATCTATGAGTTCGGCTTTGTGGACTCCATTTACGGCTATGTCTATGTCCAGGGCGTCCAGGAAGGCGGGACAGATCCCACGGGAACCGGGGAGGAGTCTCCCGGGACCCGGTTCTCCGACGTGGCCGCCGGGGATTACTTCGCCGCCCCGGTGGCCTGGGCGGTAGAGAACGGCGTGACGGCCGGCACCGGCCCCAATACCTTTGGACCCCACGATACCTGCACCACAGCCCAGATCATTACCCTCCTGTGGCGGGCTTATGGCTCTCCCGCCCCCGCGGATGGCGCCGCCTTTTCCGACGTGCCCGCCGGGGCCTGGTATGCGGATGCCGCTTCCTGGGCTCAGGAGGCTGGCTTAATCTCTGGGAACCTGTTCCACGGCGATACCCCGGCCACTCGGGCCGCCACGGTGACCTACCTATGGAAGCTGGCGGGCCGGCCCAGCCAGGGAGCCGCCGCCTTTGCCGACGTGCCCGCCGGGGCAGACTACGCTCCGGCCGTGGCCTGGGCCGTAGATGAGGGGATCACCGTCGGCACGGGCGGAGACAAATTTTCCCCTGACTATACCTGCACCCGGGCACAAATCGTCACGTTCCTGTACAACGCGCTAGCGGGCTGACCCGAAAGACGCCGGTCCCGGGCTTTTGCCCGGGACCGGCTGACACACAGAAACGGAGGCCCTCATGAAAAAACGTCTGGCAAGTTTGCTCCTGTCCATACTCCTGCTGGTCTTGGCCGCTCCGGTCGCGGAGGCGGTCCAGCCCTCCGTAATTTACGACGAGGCGTTCAACCCCGTACGCGCCCAGATGCGGAACGCCCAGGGAGAGCTGGAGTGGGTGGACATCGTCAACGCCCAGGGCGGCATTGACTATCTCCAGACACCCGCCGGCTGGAACCGGGTCTATGATATGCCCACTGCCCAAGAAGTCGCCCAAAAGGCAGAAGCCCTACAGGCGCGGCTGGAGCGCCAATACAATCTCCGGATTCAGGGAGCGGGCGAGAAGCCAATGACCGTTTATTATCGGCTCCGGGACCTGGAGCAGGTGATCGCCCGCATCCCAGAGCCGCTCTATGCGGCCGCCCAAGCCAGCCTGGCCGCCATGGGAGAGACGCTGACCGTCCTTCTGAACGACGCCCTCCCGGCCACCTCGGCCATGATGGGGAGCTATGACCCGTCCACTGTCACCATTGGCCTGCACATGACCGGCGTTCACATCCACGAATACGGGCACCTGGTCCACCTCACGCTGCTCGGCAGCCTCTACGGGGCGGACCGGCTCCGGGCGGAGTGGACCGCGTTCAACGGCGGAGCCAGCTATGGAAGCGGGTATGTGGAGGGGACCTTCCTCACCCACTATGCCTCTACTTCCTATGAAGAGGACTTTGCGGAGAGCTTCTCTTATCTGTTCGACCACCCAACCTCCGTCCAGGATCTGGCCCAGAAGGACCCCAACTGCCCCGCGATTCAGAAGCTCCGCTTCCTGCAGCGGGTGCTGCTGGAGTGCTTCCCGGTAGACGCCTCCATCTTCTATTCCATCGATCCCTCCCAGCCCAGCGGCTGGGCCCAAGCGGGCGTAGCGCGCTATCTGGAACTATTCCCGGACGCCACCTTCCTGGCCTCCAGCTCCAGCCCCTTCTATCCCGGCTATCAATCGGGGGCCGCCCGCTGGGACTTTGCCCAGGCGGCCTATCTGCTGGCGGACCGGTTCGAGCGGGAGCGCACCGGGGACCCCGGCTGGTGGGCCGCGGCCTATCCGGACTGCCCAGAGGAGCGGTTGGCGGTCCTGCACCCGTTCACCGACCTATGGCCGAGACAGGGGGCGCTCTATTCAAACCGCTGGTCCGATTCGCCAGATGGGATCATCAAGCTCTACCAAATGGGCGTCATCGGCGGCACAAGTGCCGGGACATTCAGTCCGGCTAACCGGATCACCCGGCAGGAGGCGGCAGTCCTGCTCCATCGCTTGTGCACCGCCCTGGGCTGCCCTCTCCCGGAGACGGGAACGGTCTCGTTCACAGACATGGAACTGTGCGCATCATGGGCCCTGGAGAGCGTTCAGGCCGTCACTGCCGCCGGCATCATGAGCGGGGTGGGAGGCGGCCGCTTTGAGCCTACCGGGGTCTATACCTATGAGCAGAGCGCCCTGACCATGGCCCGCGTTTACGGCCTCCTGCAAGAAAGCTGACCGTCCCGGCCTGCCCCGCACAGATCCCTCGGATATCCGTCTCTGCGCAGCCCTTCAGGCAGGTATAGCGTTTCTGGACCGCCCTATTTCTTGAAAAGCGGAATGAAATGTCATATAATAGATGTGTATAATTTCCGTTGATCCATTGTATCGTTCTGGAGGTCCGTATGAAATTAAACCATGCCAGTCCGACCCCGCTCTACTACCAGCTGCGCCAGCAGATCCGCAACCAAATTATGGACGGCAGCCTCCCCTATGGCAGCGAGCTTCCCTCGGAGCCGAAATTGGCCGCCGAGCTGAAGCTCAGCCGCGCCACGGTCAAACAGGCATATGACGGCTTGGTGAATGAGGGGCTGATCACCCGCAAGCAGGGAAAGGGCACCTATGTCAGCTATCAGCGCTCAGAATTCGACATCATTCAGGAGCCCAATTTCTATCAACGCATGGATGAGCGCGGCGCACAGCAGCGGGCCCGCATCCTTGAGAGCGGCTACGTACGCGCTGACGAGCATGTGGCTAAAAAGCTGCACCTGGAACCCGGAACGGAGATCTGTTATTTCAAGCGGGTACGCTGTGTCAACGACCTCCCCAGCATCATTCAAACGGTATACATCCGCAAGGAATATGCCGGCGGTCTTTTGGAGTCGGACCTGTCCTCTCTGTCCTTTCACCGCTACATTGAAGAGCATTCCGGCGTTACCCTCAATTGCTTTGACATGCTCATCAACGCCATTATTTTAGATCCTTATGAATGCGACATTCTGGAGCTGGCAGACGCCATCCCCGGCTTTCGCTTCTTTACGGTATATTGGCACGACGATATTCCCGTGGTCTATAATGAGCGCGTTTTCCGGGGCGACACCGTGCAGCTTGGGTTGAAGTTCAACTTTAACCGGGACGAGTCCAGCGGTGTGAAGATCAATGAATTTGGTCTGCTCAAGGACCGGGTCCAGCCATAGCCGGAGTGCCAAAATCAGGGCCGCCGCAGAGAACATTCTCTGCGGCGGCCTTTTTACGCTATGGCCAGCGTTCAGGCGTTGAAAATGGGAAGGTTCAGGTAAATGACCGCACAGATGATGGCCAGAATCACACAGATCACATTGATCAGGAAGCCCTTCTTAAGCATATAGGAGGGGGCCACGCCCGCGTCCACTGGGATGGCACGGGTGGCGCTGGGCAGCAGGAAGGCCAGATTTCCGCCCACAGCCGCCAGATAGAGATAGGGGATCGGGTTAACATTCATTGCAGTCATGACGCTGACCACCAGCGGGCAGGTGATTGCGCAGGCAGAGTTATTGCTGGAGATATTCGCCAAAACAGAGGCCAGAATGATGAAGAGGATGCACAGAATCATCGGATTGTCGATCCCAGAGTTGGAGACCAGCTGGGCCAGCATGTCGGAAGCGCCGGAGCTGGTGATGACTTTTCCCAGCGCTAAGCCGCCGGCCAAGGTGTAGAACAGGCCCCAGGACATCCGGGGCTGGGCAAATTTCCAGGTAATCAGTCGCCCGCCGCAGCTGCCGGGCAGGCAGAAGGAGGCGATGGCAAAGACAATAAACACATAAGAGGAGGTCCACGAGGGAATCAGGCCTTTCCAGAGCTCCCGCGTAAAGGCCAAAATGACCGGGATCAGGAACATCCACAGGCTGAGTTTTTCCGAGGCGCTCATCTTGCCCAGCTTCTTATACTCGGTGATGAAATAGTCCTGCGCGCCGGGCAGAGATTTGGCCTCCGACTTCATGGTAAACATATAGAGCACGCAGCCGATGGTAATGACGATCAGGATGGGCATCATCAGCATGACCCAGGTGGTGTACATGTACTCCTGGCCGGTCAGTTCCTCGATATAACCGATCACCACCAGGTTCATGCCGCCTCCCAGCGGGGAGCCAAACCCGCCGATGCCTGCGCCCCACGCAATGGCCAGCAGAATGTTCGCTGCGCTCAGATGTTCGCCGGGGTTTTCCTTATTGACCGCCTTCAGCATGGCCAGGGCGATGGGCGTCAGGCAGGCGCCCACCACCACATTGGGCAGGAAGATACTCATGACGGTGGAGCCAATAAACCAGACCGCGATCTGGGACTTCATGGAGGGCCCCACCAGTGAGAGGGTGCGCAGGGCGATGCGGCGGTTCAGGCCGGTGGTCTCCCAGGTCAGGGTCAGAATATCCGCGCCGATGAGCAGCACCACCAGATCCGTGAAGTACTGGGGAATAATCTCTCCCACATCCACAATGCCGAATACCGCGCAGACCGCAATGGGCAAGAGCGCGGTGACCGCCACGCCCACGGGGATGGTGATCCACCAGGCCGACATCCACAGAAACAGGCCCACCGCGCCGCGGACTGCGAAGGGCATGATAGCGTCTGGGATCAGCAGGAGCGCCAATAGAAACAAGACGGGACCGGACCGGATCTTCGCAACCGTAGATTTGTTCATGGTACTTCCTCCTTATTCGTTCTTCCAAGAGAGTTGAGGCGCACGTCTTACTCTATGGTCAGTTGGGTCTCTACAGAGGTCTGGAGCGCCTGGAGCGCCTTTTCGAGAATGGAGCTGCGCAGCGCGCGCTCCTCGTCCGGCGGGAGCTCCGGCGCACCCACCGGATGGGGGATCGCCACCGCTTTAACAATCCGGTTGGCGCCCGCCGTCTGGGCAATCGGCAGGATGGTGCAGATCTGTACCGTTGGGATGCCCGCCCGTTCCAGCTCTTTTTCCAGCATTGCACCGCAACGCGTGCTGGTGCCTCACGTGCTGGTTAGAATGACCGCATCCACCTGCTGTGCCCGCAGCTTGGCGGCAATTTCCGCCCCAAACCGCTGGGCATTTTTTAGGCTGGTCCCATTTCCAGTGGTAGAGTAAATGGTGTCCAGCAGCCCGCCGGCGCGCCCCTGGCGGACCAGGCCGCGCACCAGGTCCAGGGGGACCAGGACGTTGGGGTTCCGGTTGGCGGCCGTCGTGTCAAATCCGCCGTGGACCGAGCCGAATCTCTCCGGGGAGAGGGTGTCCATCCCACCGATATTCAGCTCTAAAAATTTCGTGGCCCGGGCCGACTCCAGGCGGGCGCTGTTCTGCCGGTCGGTCAGGCCGGCATCGGTGACCAGGGCCAGGCGGGCCCTGGTCAAATCCCGCACCGGAGGCGCCGGAGGCACGCGCTCAAAGTCCGGGAACACCAGCTCCGACTGGTAGGGCCGCCCGGCCAGCTTCGCCAAAAGCATATCGATGGCCCGGTCCGCTCCCGTCTTTTCGACAAATACATTGCGCTTGATCCCTTTGGCAAAGTAACCGTCGCCGGCAGGGGAGACAGCCTGTCCCCGAAGCAATTTTTTTACCAATGCAGACATGGCTGGAACCGCACGCCGCATCCCCACGGCGGAATTTTGGGTCTCTATGATGTAGCAGTCCCTCCGGTACAGATCCACGCCGGGGTTTTCGCAATACATGCCGGTGACGGCTGGGATCCCCAGCTCGCGCTGCACGGCCGCGCAGAGAGCGCCGCAATTGGGGCCGTAACGCCCAGCGTTGAACGCAGGTCCGGCAATCACTACATCCGGCGCATAGCTTCGGATCTCTTCGATGAGGGCGGGGAGGAGGCTCTCTCCATGCGTCGCAAAATAGTTATCTCCGCAGATCAGCGTGGCGGCAATCTCAAAAGCATCCCCCAGTGCGGCCTGAAACGCCAGCCCGGGCCCCACCGGCCCGGCGGCTGTGGAGGGGGGGAGATCTGCCTTTTCCTCGCCGCCGATCTGGGCAAAAAACTGGTTGATGAAATGAACCACACGGTATCGTTTTCCCATTCAAATCACCCCCTTTACATATACTTGCTGGTCATGCGGCTGGCGCCCAGCTGATTGGTGGCCGTATAAAGGATCCCCAGCGAGGTCTCAAATGCCTCCGTGGCCTCGTGGGCCCCAGCGCAGACCGACGTTCCGCCCAGGGCCCGGTCCATGGCCGGGAGGTGGATGAGCTCGTCGTTGTTCCCGGTGGTCACCACGGCGTCCGCACGCTGGGAGACCGCCGTCAGGGGAGGCAGCGTGCCCTCCGGGCCAGCGATCTCGTTGGTCAGCATGACCGTGGGGATGCCGGCGGCCTCGCAGGCGTCCACCGTGAGCATCAGGTCCACATCCGCATGTCCGCCCCCCTCCTGGGTAATCAGAATACCCTCCATTCCGGCCTCCTTAGCCAGCTGTGCAATGCGCCTGGCATTTTCGCGCTTCCCCTCCAGGAGATTGCTCTCGGTGGAGACAATGGCCCCCACAAAGTGGAGCGCATCCCCTTCCCGCTGCAGGGCGCGCCGGATAATGGGATTTTCCTGGTGGAGATAGGTGGGGTTCTTCTGGCAGGCAATGATGTAATTCCGACTGACAAGGGCTCCGTCCAGAATCATCTCAGCCGGCAGAAGGCGGGGGCTCATCTCTCCGCAGTCCTCGCCCAGCAAAAACACA
>CALXCU010000172.1 GCA_944386885.1 uncultured Oscillospiraceae bacterium
CAGCTGGGTTCGGCGGTGGCTCTTGTAATGATGGTGATTGTGGTCATCTGTATGACCGTGATGAATCGCTTCGGTGAGGGCGAGGAACAGGCGGTGATCCTGTGAGAACGAAACCTTCCATCTGGAACCGGCTGTTCATCGGCCTGGTGTTCCTCTTCCTGTACGCGCCGATTTTTGTCCTCATCGTCTTTTCCTTCAACGCCTCCAACAGCCGCTCCATCTGGGCCGGCTTCTCCCTGCACTGGTATGTGGAGCTCTTCCAGGACCAGCAGATCCTCGACGCGCTCTACACCACCCTGGCGGTCTCCCTTCTGGCCGCCCTCATCGCCACGGTGGCGGGCACTTTCTCCGCCATCGGCTTTTACAACATGCGCCGGCGCTGGCGCACCCCTCTGATGACCATCAACAACATCCCCATGGTCAACGCCGATATTGTCACCGGCGTGTCTCTGTGCCTGTTCTTTGTGGCCGCCTTCGGCCTGTGGGAGCAGGCCGCCTCCTGGCTCAACGACACCCTGGGCACCGCCCTGCCCGAGCGGCTGTATCTGGGCTTCGGCACCATGCTCATCGCCCACATCATGTTTAATATCCCCTATGTGATTCTCTCCGTCATGCCCAAGCTGCGGCAGATGGACAAAAATCTGGTGGACGCGGCCCAGGATCTGGGCTGCACGTGGATGCAGGCGTTCTGGAAGGTCGTGGTCCCCGAAATCAAGCCGGGTATTGTCAACGGCCTGCTCATCGCCTTCACCATGAGCGTGGACGATTTCGTCATCAGTTACTTTACCGCCGGCTCTTCCACCGCGAACCTGGCCATGCGCATCTACGCCATGACCAAAAAGCGCATCAGTCCGGAGGTCAACGCAGTCTCCACCCTGCTCTTTGTGGCGGTGCTGGCCCTGCTGATCATCATCAACGTCCGGGAGGCCCGGCAGGAGAAGGCGGAAGCCCGGCGCGCGTCTCTCTGATTTTTACCCCGCTGGGGTGAAAATAAATCTATTTTACTGGAGGAATGATCCATTGAAAAAACTCGTATCCCTGACAGCGGCTTTCGCCCTGTCCGCCGGCCTGCTGGCCGGCTGTTCCGGAACTGCGTCCGCGCCCGGCGGCTCGGAAGACCGCGTCGTCAACGTGTGCAGCTGGGGGGAATACATCGATGAATCTCTGATTGATGAATTTGAGCAGCAGACGGGTATCCGGGTCAACTATCAGACCGTCCCCAGCAACGAGGAGCTCTATTCCATCCTGAGCATGGGCGGCGCCAACTACGACGTCATCGTGCCCTCGGACTACATGATCTCCCAGCTCATTGAGGAGGACATGCTCCAGCCCCTGGACTATGAACAGATCCCCAATTTTGAAAAGATCGATGAGCGCTTCCGAAATCTGGCCTACGATCCCGAAAACCAATATACCGTGCCCTATGCCTGGGGCACGCTGGGCATCATCTACAACACCTCGATGGTGGACGAGGAGATCACCAGCTGGGACGCCATGTTTGATACCCAGTACGCCGACCAGGTACTGATGATCAACAACTCCCGGGACGCCCTGGGCATCGCCCTGCTGAACCTGGGCTATTCGGTGAACACCGACAGTGAAGAGGAGCTCCAGGCCGCTTACCAGCGTCTGGCCGACGCGAAGGAGGCGGGCGTGTATCAGGCCTTTGTCATGGACGAGGTCTTTGACAAAATGGAGTCCGGCGAGGCCGCCATCGCCACTTATTACGCCGGCGACTACCTGACCATGCTGGAGAACAACCCCGACTTGGCCTATGTGGTCCCTGAGGAGGGCTCCAACTGGTTTGTAGACGCCATGTGCGTCCTCAAGGACGCCGAAAATGTGGACGAGGCCCACGAGTGGATCAACTTTATCTGCTCCACCGAGGCCTCCCTGAAGAACATGGACTACATCTGGTACGCCTCCCCCAACGCAGAGGCCCTGGAGCAGTACCCCGCCTACTATGAGGAGCTCTACGGCGAGCCTTTGGATGAGGAGCTCTATGAGATCATGGCCGCGCCTCAGGAGGTGCTGGATCGCTGCGAGGTCTATCTGGTCCGTCCCGCCGAGACCCGCACCCTCTATAACGACCTGTGGACACAGCTGAGCATCTGATTCCACCCGCTCCAAAAAATGAGCCGTCCCCCGGCAAGGCCGGGGGACGGCTTTTTCCTATTTCGCAACGGCAGGCGGGCCCTTTGGAGATGCCTCTCAGGTGGCCGTCAGGGCGCTCAGCTGGCCCGTCAGCTCCTGGAGAGATTCCACCTCATGGGCGGCCTGCTGGGTCAGGAGGGCCTGCTCCGAGGTCTGAGCGGCCGTCAGGGTCTCCAGCTCGGCGGTGAAATCGGTATCTCCCGCCTCCGCCTTCGCCTGGAGGCTGTTGATCACATCGAAGAGGTCCACATGTCCCTGCACCCGGCCCGCGCCCCACATGAGGCGCTCGTCCGGCTGGTCCAATACGTAGTCGGTGAAGTAGTCAAAGGTCTCCCGGCTCCAGTCGTAGGCATACCAGTTGTTGTCCACCAGATAGAGGTATTCGTCCAGCGCGCTCTGGGCATCCCCGGCCCGGAGGGCCTCCACCGCACCGTCCAGGGCGTCCAGATTGTTCTGGCTGTGCTCATGGGGGAAGATGGACACATCCTCCCAGGTCAGGCGGACAAACTGGTCCTCCGCGTACCGGAACGCCTCCAGCACCTGGTCATTCAGGGCGCGGCTCTCAGCCAGGAGGGCGTCAGCCTGCTCGGTGTCACCCCCGTCCAGGGCGGCGGCATAAGCGGTGTTGACCTCCAGCACCCGGGCCCAGGCGGCCTGGGCGGCGGCCTCGGCCTCCTCCAGGGCCCCGTTCAGGGCCTCCAGGGCATTGGAGCCGTCGGGGAGGGTTACGCCGGAGAGGCGCTCCTCGTCCATGCTCTCCCGGAAAGCGGACAGCCGCGTGGAGAAGTCCAGGGGGGAGACGGCGCAGTGGTCGTACTCCAGCATGAGCATGGCATATAGGTTATGGTGGAAGCGGAAGGCCGCCTCGCTGTAGGTCTCGGCATTGTCAAACTGGCTGTGGTAGTGGGTCTGGGAAAAACCCCCTCGCAAGGCGGTGACTGTAGATGGCACCCCGGCAATGGACAGAGAAAAGTCGTCCGACCAGGTCTGGGTCGGCACAATGACCTCAATGCCACTTTCAAAGACCCCCTCCACTGCGGGAACGGTGGGGGCAAAATTCTCCAGGAAGGTCTTCAGCTCGTAGGAGGCGCGAATCTGGTCCGTCTCCCCCTCGTTCATGGCGGGCAGTTCGAAGTTGATATCGGCCACCACCTTGCCCACCCAGTCCGGGTGGACCCGGAAGATCTGGTTGTAGGCGCCGGTGGACCAGTCGTAGCGGGTGTTGCTGACCCCCCACTCCTCCGCAGCCATAGCACAGAAGACCAGGGTTTTCTCCGGCTGGTAGCCGCTCTCCACGATGGCCTTGGCGATGCCCATCATCAGGGCGATGGCGGCGTTGTCATCCTGGAAGCCGGAGAAGTAGGAGTCGTAGTGGGCGCTCATAAGGACCATGGCGTCCGGGTCTTTCCCGGGGATGGTGCCCACAATGTTGTAGGAAGTCCCGTCCAGGCCCACCGTACTGCTGGCCTCAAAGGTGACGGTCAGCTCGTTGGTCCCGGCCGCGGCCATGGCGGCCCGGAGATGGTCGGCCTCCGTGCGGGAGATGGAGAAGGCGGCGGCGTCCGCCGGGCCGCACACATCCTGGGCATTGAGGGCATCCGGGCTGACCTCGCCGTACCCTCCATCCTGGGCTGCCAGCACCGCCGCCGCCCCATTCAGATGGGCCTCATAGGCGGGATAGTTGATCCACCAGTTATCCCGCTGATTGATATCGATCAGTACCAGCTTGTCGGCCACATCCAGGCCCGCCAGGTCGGCCTCCGTCCCCTGGCCGCCGTCGATCACCGTAAAGGTCTCGGCTCCGTCGGTCTGGAAGTCGGTCTGATAGCCGCCCAGCTCGGTGGTATAGGACCCGCCGTCGGCCCCGGTGTAGGTGAGCCGGGCGGTCTCAAAAGTCCAGGTGTCCAGGGTGAAGGCGTCCTTGGTCACGTTGGAGAGGCCGATGGCCTCCATCTCCGCCTTCAGCAGGTCTCCGGTGTCCAGCTCCGCCTGGGAGCCCGCCGTCCGGTAGCCCAGCGCCTCGTTGGAGCGGATCTCCTCCAGCCTGAGGGCCAGTTCATAGGAGTAATCCACATCCACATGTTCCAGTACGGCGGCCTGAGCCGCCTCCAGCGTGAGGACCTGAGCTGCGCTCTCCTGAGCAGTGGTCTCTTGGGCCTCCTGAGGTGCGCATCCGGACACGAGCAGCGCCAGCGCTGCGGTCCATGCAAGGCATGGTCTGATCTGTTTCACTTATCAACATCCTTTCGGTTTTTTTGCCGTCCACCGTTCTCCAGTGGAGCAGGCGTTTTATCATATCAGGAATCCAGTCAAATCGCAAGCCTTTCCCGCAAATTTTTCCTCTTTTTTCCTAAGAATGCTCCGGCCGGCGGCCGAGTGAGCTCAGGGAGTAAAGCTGGTGCGCCAGAGGGGGATGACATTGATGACCGGCTCCTCATAGGGGTGAATCCGCTTGACCGCCTCCACGGTCTCGTCCACCCGGCAGGCGAGGCAGGTGACCTCCACCTTCAGCTCAGGCTCCCGGCTGAGGGCCCCCGGCTCCCCCAGGTAGGGACTGCTCCCCGGCAGGGGGCGCCAGCAGCTCATGACCCGGCTGTAAGAGAGGCAGCTGTCGTACATCCCGATGTGCCCCGCGTCCACCGCCCGCAGCGCCTCTTGCAGGGGCTCCAGGTGGTCTTCTGGGAGAAAAATTTCCAGCTTGCAACATTCAAATTCCGGCATTCGGCCCATCTCCTTTCTTCTTTATTCTACCATGCTCCCAGCCATGGTTGCAAATCGAGCCGTTTCGTGGTATCATAGGGCTGAATTTTGCGCCGAAGAGGAGGGGTGACTATGGAGGAGCGCTTCAACCGGGCACAGGCGCGGCGGGAGGCCCGCGAGGCCCTGGCTGCGGCCCGGCCCCGGGCAGTTTGGGTGACGCTGCTCTTTGGGCTGCTCACGGTCCTGCCGCCCTTGGCCGCCATGGCCCTGGCCCTGGGGAGTATGTGGGACCTGCCCTTCCTCCTCCCCGCCCAGGTCCTACTTCTGGAGGCGCTGGCCCTTCTGTGCGCCCTCTACAGCCTGGTGGCTTGGATCGGATACCTGAGCTATTCTCTCCGCCTCTCCCGCCGGGAGGAGGCCGGATGTTGGTGCCTGCTGGAGGGCTTTTCCATGCCTGGCCGGATGGCCGCGCTCGCCTTGGCGCTCGTGGTGCGCCTGCTGCCCTGGGGACTCGGGATGGGCCTGCTGGCCTCTCTCGGGGTGCTGGCGGTAGAGGCCTGGGGACCCTGGGGCCTGCTCGCCGCCCTTCCCTGTGCCCTCCTCTGCTTCCTGCTGCTCCTGTGGCTCCTGCCCCGGTATGCACTGCTCCCCTTTCTTTTCCTGGACCAGCCAGGCCTGGGGGCCCTCCAGGCCATCTCCCGGAGCATCGCCCTCATGCGGGGGCGGAAGGCCGCGCTGTGGAAGCTCTGGCTCTCCTTTTTGGGCTGGGGACTCCTCACTGCCCTGACCCTGGGCTTGCTTGGCCTGTGGACCCGGCCCTATTTCTGGGCTGCCGCCGCCCGGTTTTATGACTGGATCCTGGACCAGGAGGAAACTCACATGCCCCTCACGTTCTGACCATACGGCAAAGGCGCGCTGCCTGCGGCAGCGCGCCCTTGTTTGCTTACATCAAATTGCGGAGCACCCCATACCCCACCAGCACCGCCGAGAGCACCCAGGCGGCGGCCTGTTCCCCCCGGGAGGCCGGCGCGCCGGTGCGCACATACCGCACAGCCCGGACGGCGGAGAGGAGCAAAATGGCTGGTAAGAGCGCCAGGAGCCCCGGATTGGCCGCCCAGGCGGCGGAGAGATCCCGCCGCAGGAGGGCCATACACATGCGGGTCACCCCGCAGCCGGGGCACTCCAGCCCGGTGAGCGCGTGAAAGGGGCAGGGCAGCCACAGCCCGGTGACACAACCCCACAGGGCGTAGCCCGCCCCCAGGACCAGGGCCAGCCCCACCCACCGGCAAAGCCGGCGCAGGCGGGCGGCCATCAGACGATCTCGTATTTGTTCAGCTCGTTCTGAAGCAGGGCCATGGTGACAATGGACAGGCCGAACAGATTGAGCAGCAGATAGATGATGGCCAGACTGCCCGTGGGCTCGCCGCTGCGCATCCGGGCCTGATCCATGGCCTCCCCCATTTTATAGGCCCAGTAGATGCCGTAGATCCCGCAGGTGACCAGGCTGAAGATAAAGGCCATGCCGCCGGACGTATGGTAGGTATCGGAGACCTGATTGGCGTCATCCGTCGCACAAATAAACCAGTAGATGCCGTAAATCCCGCAGGTAATTAAACTCAGAATAATACAGATGGGAATGCTGCGCTGTCTCATACTCAAAACTCCTTAGCTCTCCTCTTAAGTCGGGCCGCTGGCCGCTGAGGCCATTATAGCCGATTTGGGCCCCGCGTGCAACTACAACCTTTCCCGGGAAAAACACGCGCCCCGGAGGAAATCCTCCGGGGCGCGCTGCGCTGGCTGTCCAGGGGCCTGCGGAGACGCCGCATTTTACTCCAGGATGGCCCCCCGGTCGGCGGAGGAGACCATCTTGGCGTACCGTGCCAGGTAGCCGGTCTTGATCTTCGGCTCAGGGCAGACCCACTTGGCTCTGCGTGCGGCCAGCTCCTCGTCGGACACCTTCAGCTCGATGGTGTGGCTGGGGATATCGATGGCGATGATATCCCCTTCCTCCACCAGGCCGATGGGGCCGCCGGAGGCCGCCTCCGGGGACACATGGCCGATGGATGCCCCCCGGGTGGCCCCGGAGAAGCGCCCGTCGGTGATGAGCGCCACGCTCTCCCCCAGGCCCATTCCGCAGATGGCCGAGGTGGGGTTGAGCATCTCCCGCATGCCCGGGCCGCCCTTGGGGCCCTCGTAGCGGATGACCACCACGTCTCCCGCCACGATCTTCCCGGCGTAGATGGCCTGGATGGCCTCCTCCTCGCTGTTGAAGACCCGGGCGGGGCCGGTGTGGACCATCATCTCGGGGGCCACCGCCGACTGCTTGACTACGCAGCCGTCGGGGGCCAGGTTGCCCTTGAGCACCGCGATGCCGCCGGTCTTGGAATAGGGGTTCTCGATGGGCCGGATGAGCTCCGGGTCCAGGTTGCGCACCCCCTCCAGGTTTTCAGCGATGGTCTTGCCGGTGCAGGTCATCAGGCTGGTGTCCAGCAGCCCGGCTTTGGCCAGCTCGGCCATGACGGCATAGACGCCGCCGGCCCGCTCCAGGTCCTCCATATAGGTCTCCCCGGCGGGGGCCAGGTGGCACAGGTTGGGGGTCTTCTGGGAGATCTCATTGGCCATGTCGAAGGAGAGCTCGATGCCGCACTCGTGGGCGATGGCGGGCAGGTGCAGCATGGTATTGGTGGAGCAGCCCAGGGCCATGTCCACCGTCTCGGCATTGTGGAAGGCCGCCTCGGTCATGATGTCCCGGGGCCGGATATTCTGTTTTACCAGCTCCATGACCTGCATGCCCGCGTGCTTGGCCAGGCGCAGCCGGGCCGACCAAACGGCGGGGATGGTGCCGTTGCCCCGCAGGCCCATGCCGATAGCCTCGGTGAGGCAGTTCATGGAGTTGGCGGTGTACATGCCCGAGCAGGAGCCGCAGGTGGGGCAGGCGCTGTTCTCATACTCCTCCACCCCGGCCTCGTCCAATTTGCCGGCGTAGTAGGCGCCCACCGCCTCGAACATGTGGGACAGGCAGGTCCGCCGCCCGTCCTTTAGCCGTCCGGCCAGCATGGGCCCGCCGGAGACGAAGATGGTGGGCACATTGATCCGGGCCGCCGCCATCAGGAGGCCGGGCACGTTCTTGTCGCAGTTGGGGATCATCACCAGGCCGTCGAACTGGTGGGCCATGGCCATGGCCTCGGTGGAATCGGCAATCAGATCCCGGGTGACCAGGGAGTATTTCATGCCCACATGGCCCATGGCGATGCCGTCGCACACGGCGATGGCGGGGAACTCCACCGGGGTGCCCCCGGCGGCCCGGACGCCGGCCTTGACCGCCTCGGCGATCTTGTCCAGGTTCATATGGCCGGGCACGATCTCATTGTAAGAGCACACCACGCCGATGAGCGGGCGCTCCAGCTCCTCCTTGGTGTAGCCCAGGGCGTAGAGCAGGGACCGGTTGGGCGCGGCCGGGACCCCTTTTTTCACGACATCACTGCGCATGAACAACGACCTCCTCCTAAAAATCCAGCAAAGTTGTCTGATAACACTTGCATTGTCTGTCTACATATTATAGGATAAAGGGGAGAATGTCAAGAACAATCCGGAGGGAAGCGCCATGGCACGACAGAATTTATCGCAGCAGACGGCGGAGCGCCTGTACAATTTAGTGGCGGCGGAGCGGCGCTTCGCCCCGGGGGAAAAGCTGCCCAGCGAGCCTCTCCTGGCCCGCTCCCTAGGGGTGAGCCGGGCCACCCTGCGGGAGGCTCTGGGGGCCCTGGCCGCCCGGGGGATCTTGGAGGTCCGGCGGGGCAAGGGCACCTTCGTCTCTCCCCGGCTTGACGAGCTGGAGCGGTTCGGTTTCCGGTCCCTGGCCCGGGTGAAGGGCCAGCTACGGGACCTCTTTGAGCTGCGCAGTATCTTTGAGCCCAGCGCCGCCCGGCTGGCCTGCCAGCGGGCCACTGGGGAGGAGATGGAGGAGATCCTTCAGTTGGGAGCAGAGGTGGAGCGGTGCATCCGCGCCGGAGAGGACCGGACGGCGGCCGACCGCGCCTTCCATACCGCCATCGTCCGGGCCACCCACAACGAATTCATGGTCCGGCTCCTGCCCGTGATCGACGAGGCGGTCTCCACCGCCGTGGCCGCCGGGGAACACCCGGAGGTGCTGGCCGAGGATACCTTGCGGGACCATGCCCTTCTCCTGGAGTTTTTCCGCAAACGGGACCCGGAGGGGGCGGAGCACGCCATGGCTATCCACATGCGCCACAGCATGGACGTGATGGAGCTGGAACAGGCATAGAACAAGGCCGCAGGGCGTGAAACCCCGCGGCCTTCTGTCTTCTCTATGGAACTTGAGTGGAAGATCAGCGCCGTCCGCCGCCCCGGCCTCCTCCGAAGCCACCGCCGGAGCGTCCGCCGCCATGACCCCCTCCAAAACCGCCGCCGCGGCCCGAGGAACGGCCTGCGCCCCCGCCAAAGCCTCCGCTGGGACGGCTTGGTCTTCCGCCGAAGCTGCCGCCGGGCCGGCCTCCTCCGCTGGGACGGCTGGGGCCGCCCCCAAAGCCGCCAGCGCGGGGACCTCCCCGCGGAGGCCATGGCGGAGGCGGGGGCGCGTTCCAGCGCCGGCGGTACCAACCCCATCTGGGCCCATGCCAAAAGAGGATGGGCCGGAACACCGGCGGGTTCGGTATGCCGTAGTAACGCCGGTGATAGTCGTTGTAACGGTACTGGTCGGCAATGGTGGCCACGATGAGCACAATCACTACCACTGGGATGAGGAAGTACAGCAGGGAGAGGGCAGTCTCCCGCAACAGGCTGGAGCCGCTGGGCGCATAGCCGCTTTCATAGCCGCCCGCCTCCTCATTGCCCAGGCCAAAGAAGTCATAGAACCGCTCGTTGATGGCCGAGAAGAGGCTCAGCACCCCCGCGCCGTAGTCCCCGGCGGCAAAATCCGGCTCCAGGTACTGGTCCAGATAGCGGCTGACCACGTCGTCGGGCATCATGGTATAGAACTCGTCCCCGGTCATGAAGTAATAGTCCCCATTTCCCGCCGTGTCCAGTACCAAAATCGCGTCGTTGGCGCTCAGCGCGAACTCCATAGCCCAGTCATAGGCCAAGTCGGCCACAGCGCGCTCTCCGTCCTCCACCGTGACCAGGGCCACAATGCTGTTGTAGCGGGCGTCCCAGTTGGCGTTGTAGAGGCGCAGCTGCTCCTCTTGGCCGCTGGAGAACACCTCCGCCCCGTCGGAGAGATATTGGGCCAGATAGCCGGTATCCAGGCCGGTGTCCAGCGCCCATTCCTCGCCGAAGGCCAAAGGCCCCTGTGGCCGGCGGAGCTGGCCCACGCCGATGGCGATGGCCACCATCATCAAAGCGGCCAGAACCGCCACCCACTGTTTTTTCCAGAATTTCATGGCCTACCGCCCTTTCAAGGTCATCCCCGCAGCTCCAGAAGCTTCTGCTTGAGCTCACCTTCAATGCGGCCCAGCTCCGTCTCGGCTTCCCGGCGCTTTTGAGCGCCCTCCTGCTGGATTTTCATGACCTCGTCCAGGGTGGAGATGAGCTGCTGGTTGGTGTGCTGGAGGGTCTGGATATCCACAATGCTTCGCTCGGCCTCCTTGGCCGTCTCGATGGTGCCCATCTTGAGCATATCCGCGTTCTTCTGAAGCAGTTCGTTGGTCATGTTGGTCACAGCGCTCTGGGCGGCGGTGGCCTGGCGGGAGTGCTCCAGCCCCAGGGCGAGGACCAGCTGGCTCTTCCACAGGGGGATGGTGTTGACCAGGGAGGACTGGATCTTCTCCAGCATCAGCGCGTCGTTGTTCTGGATAAGCCGGGTCTGGGGGCCCATCTGAATGGAGATCATCCGGGTCAGCTCCAGGTCGTGGAGCTTTTTCTCAAAGCGGGTGCACATGTTGGCCATGTCGTTGTAGGCCTGGGCATCCTCCTGTGCGCCGGTCTCCCCCGCTTTTTTGCGCAGGGCCTCCAGATCTTCGGCGCGAACCTGGGCCAAGCGCTTCTTGCCGGCCAGGATATACATGGTCAGCTCTTTGTAGTACTTCATATTCAGATCGTACATCTGGTCCAGCATGGCCACATCTTTCATCAAGGTGACCTGGTGCTTCTCCAGCATCTCAGCGATGCGGTCCACATTGGTCTCCGCCTTGGAGTAAGCTACCCGCAGGGACTCCAGATCGTCCTTCTTTTTCTGGAAGAAGCCGAACAGGCCCCCCTTCTTCTCCTCGGGGGTGCCCACCCGTTTGAGCTCCACCACCAGGGAAGACAGGGCCTCGCCCACCTCCCCCAGGTCCTTGGTGCGCACCGAGTCCAGGGCGCTCTCCGAGAAGGCGGCAATGTTCTTCTGGGCGGCTGCGCCCTATTGGAGGACCCAGTTCGCGTCGGTAATGCCGATCTTCTGGGCAAAATCGTCCACCATCTTCCGCTCCGCCTCGCTGAGGCGGCTCTCGTCTAGTTTGACGGCGTTTGCCTCCCGCTGGGCCTGAAGGGCGGCCTCGTCCACCGGGGCCGTCTGGGCGGCGGCCGGAGTGGGGTCCAGCGTCAGCGTTGGAGCCTCGGGCGCAGCGGGGGCCGCAGCGGAGAGGTAGGGGGTCAGGGTCAGTTCCGGGGTCAGGTCAGAATTGGCAGGCATGTCGATCGTCCTTTCTATTCCTAAAAATGAGTCAGGATTCGCTGTGGAGCTGCTGCCCGCCCAGTCCTTCCCGGGCCAGCATCTGCTCCAGAACGGTGATATCGGTGGAGATGTCCAGGGCCTCCTCCCCGAAGAGGGCGTCCAGCTGTTTGTCGAAGGCGGAGACCAGGGTGGTCATCATGGCCTCGATCTTGCTCTTGGTGCCGTCGATGTTCTCCCCGGCCACCCCCGCCGCGTCCATCCGGTCGTAGGCGTTGAGGATCTTCAGGGTGGTGGGCAGGTAATAATTCAAAAAGCGGCGGATCTGGGGGAGCTTCTTGGGATTTTGGGCCACATGGTCCATGATTTTTCCGGTGACCTCCTCCAGATGGTCGATCTGCGCGGAGATAACGGGGTCCTGGATGCTGTCGTTGAGCCGGCGCATCTCCCCCACCGCCCGCGCCCGCTCCGCCAGGAGGGCTTCCACCTCCGGGTCCTTGGGCTTGTCCGGCTCCTTGGGGGGCGCCTGTTCCGCCGGCTCTTCCTTCTTGGGCTCCGGTCCGGTCTCAGGCTCCGGGTCTGGCACGATCAGCACCCGGTCCCGCCAGATCCATTTCCGGCTCACCGCATATACCGCCAGCGAGGCCGCCGCCGCCAGCACATAGTCTACCGGCCGGTACAGCGGCAGGATAAAGGCCCAGACCAGCCACACAAGCCCTGCGGCATACACGGGCGCCACTGATTTCCGTTTCTGTCTTGCCATCTTCTCGTTTCCTCCCAAAAACGGCCTGCGTGATTCCTTTTTATTGTACCGTTCCCGCCGGGTGGTGTCAAGAACACGTTGACTTTGGTGGCAAAAACCACTATGATATAAGAATAATCCACCTGCGCGGGGCCCTGCTCCGGCCCGGCCGCCGCCCAGCTTTACAGAGAGGAAGTCTGACATGCTCACGCTCAACGAATTCAAGGCCGCCCGTGCCGTACTCTCCGGGGTCATCCTGAACACCAATCTGATTTACAGCCCTGCCCTGTCCAAGACCACGGGCAACCACATTTACCTCAAGCCGGAGAATATGCAGGTCACCGGGGCCTATAAGATCCGCGGCGCGTACTATAAGATCAGCACCCTCTCGGAAGAGGAGCGGGCCAAGGGGCTCATCACTGCCTCGGCGGGCAACCACGCCCAGGGCGTGGCCTATGCCGCCCAGGCCGCCGGGGTAAGCGCCACCATCGTCATGCCCACCACCACCCCTCTGGTGAAGGTCAACAATACCAAGGACTACGGCGCCGAGGTCATCCTCCAGGGGGAGACCTTTGACGATGCGGCCAACCTGGCCGCCCAGCTCTCGGAGGAGCGGGGCCTCACCTATGTGCATCCCTTCAATGACCCCGCCATTGCCACCGGTCAGGGCACGATCTCCTATGAGATCTTCCAGGACCTGCCCGATGTAGACGTGATCCTGGTGCCCATCGGCGGCGGCGGCCTGGCCACCGGCGTGGCCACCCTGGCCAAGCTCCTCAACCCCAACGTCACGGTCATCGGCGTGGAGCCCTCCGGCGCGGCCTGCATGAAAGCCAGCCTGGAGGCCGGCCATGTCGTCACCCTGCCCAGCGTCAACACCATCGCCGACGGCGTGGCCGTCAAAACCCCCGGCGATCAAATCTTCCCCTACCTCCAGAAGAGCCTGGACGACATCATCACCATCGACGATGACGAGCTGGTGGACGCCTTCCTGGACATGATGGAGCGGCACAAGATGATCGTGGAGAACGCCGGGCTCCTGCCTGTGGCCGCCCTCAATCACCTGAAGTGCAAGGGCAAGAACGTGGTCCCCATCCTCTCGGGCGGCAATATGGACGTGATCACCATCTCCTCCCTGGTCCAGCACGGGCTCATCAACCGGGGCCGGGTGTTCACCTTCTCCGTGCAGCTGCCCGACCGCCCCGGCGAGCTGGTCAAGGTGGCCCAGATCGTGGCCCGTGAGAACGGCAACATCATCAAGTTGGAACACAATCAGTTCGTCAACATCAACCGCCAGGCCGGGGTGGAGCTGCGCGTCACCACCGAGGCCTTTGGCCACACCCACAAGCGCGCCATTCTGGACGCCTTCCAGGCCGCAGGCTACGACGCCCAGGTGGTCAATACCGTTCTATAAGCTCTGTGACCGGCCGCCGGAGGGGCAGCCCCTCCGGCGGCCGGCCTATGGCAAGCGGCGCGCGCCGGGTCGTAGCCGGGACCGGGCCCGCGGGCCGGGGAGAGCCGCCGGCCGTCCCGCCGCGCAGGCGAGCGAAGGCCGCCCCCGCCGCGTGCCCCATCCTATGCCCCCGCCGCTCCGCCGGTGCGCTGCTCAATTCGGGCGCCGGGATATAGTGTACGACACAGGTGTTTTGAAGACATGAAGGGAGATTAAAATCTTGATTAAAATTGCCCCCTCCATCCTGACCGCCGACCTCTCCCGTCTGGCAGAAGAGATCCGCCGGGTCTCCTCCGCCGATTGGATCCACGTGGACGTCATGGACGGCGTATTTGTGCCCAACCTCTCCTTTGGCCTGCCGGTGCTGGGGGCGGCACGCCGGTGTACAGAGCAATTTCTGGACGTCCACCTGATGATTACCAAGCCTGAGCGGTATATTGACGCCTTTGCCCGGGCGGGCGCCGACCTTCTGTGCGTCCACCTGGAGGCCGACGGCCCGGACGGCATCGCGCGGGCCCTGGCGCGGATGGAGGCCTGCGGCGTGAAAAAAGGGGTGGCTCTGCGCCCCATTACCAAGGCCGAGGCCATCCTCCCCTATCTGGAGCAGCTGGACCTGGTGCTGGTGATGACGGTGGAGCCCGGCTTCGGCGGGCAGGCCTTCCTGGAGGGCCAGCTGGAGACCATCCGCCAGGTCCGCGCCCTCATTGACCGCGTCAACCCCGCCTGCCGCCTTGAGGTGGACGGCGGCATTACACCGCTCACTGCCCGCCGGGCGGTAGCGGCCGGGGCCGATACCCTGGTGGCCGGTTCCGCCGTCTATGGTGCGGCTGACCCCGCTCAGGCGATCCAGGCCCTGCGGGGCTGAACCCAGTTCCATCCCATTCCGGGGCGGCCCAGCCGCCCCTTTGTTTCGGAGGTCCTCTCTCATGCAGTATTTCCCCCCCGCGCTGGAGCGCCTCACCGAGCAGTTTGCCCGCCTGCCGGGCATCGGCCATAAGAGCGCACAGCGGCTGGCCTTCTTCATCCTCTCCCAGCCCTCTGAGGCTGTGGACGCCTTCGCCAGCGCCCTCACCGACGCCAAACGCCTCATCTCCCTGTGCCCCGTGTGTCAGAACCTGACCGAGGGGGAGGGGCCCTGCGCCATCTGCTCCAGCCCCAAACGGGATAAGAGCACCATCTGCGTGGTGGCCAGCCCTAAGGATGTGGTGGCCATCGAGCGCGCACGGGAGTACGAGGGGCTCTATCATGTGCTCCACGGGGTCATCTCCCCCATGAACCACGTGGGCCCCGACGACCTGCGCATCAAAGAGCTCCTCGCCCGGGTGTCGGAGGGCGGGGTGGAGGAAGTCATTATGGCCACCAACCCCGACACCGAGGGGGAAGCCACCGCCATGTACCTCTCCCGGCTCCTCAAGCCTTTCCAGGTGAAGGTCACCCGCCTGGCCTATGGCATCCCCGTTGGCAGCAATCTGGAGTACACCGACGACGCCACCCTGATGCGGGCCTTGGAGGGCCGCCGGGAGATGTGAGCGTTTCAGCCGCATATGCAGGCGCCCCGCCCCATCCTAGGATGGGGCGGGGCGCTTTTGCCTGCCGCGTTTTAGCTCAAGGCGACCTCACCGGCGAGGCAGCGCTGAAAATACCTACGCACCTCCGCCGGGTCCTCCGTCTGGCCCAGAGCCCACATGAGTTTTGTAACGGCCGCCTCGGTGGTCATATCCAGGCCCTGAATAACCCCCTGCTCCAGCGCCCGGCGGCCCACCTCGTAGACCGAAAAATTACTGGGCTCGTAGAGACACTGGCTGCACACCACCACCGACACTCCCGCCTGGGCGGCGGCCTGGAGCTTGGCAACCAGGTCCCGCCGGACAAAGTGGAGGCCCCCCGCGCCGAAGGCCTCGATGACAATGCCCCGGTAGTGCATCTGGAGGAGCATGTCAAAGAGCTCCGGGTCCACGCCGGGGGTGAGCTTCATGAGGAAGACCCGGGGCGAGAGGGCGTCCCGCAAGACGCAGGGGCTCTCGCTCCGGGCGGGGAGGGCTCCATCGTTCAGGTTCAGCCCATTTCCCGAAACCTGAGCCACATAGGGCCAGTTGACACTCTCAAAGGCGTCAAAGCCGGTGGTCCGGGTCTTGACCGCCCGGGTGCCCAGGATGACCTTCCGGTCAAAGGCCACGAACACGCCCCCCACGCCGCTCTCCGCCATGGCCAAAGCCAGACGCAGGTTCTCCTCTCCGTCGGAGAGCGGGTGCTCAATGGGCAATTGGGCCCCCGTGAGCACCACCGGAATGGGGATGCCCCGGACCATGACGGACAAAATTGAGGCGGTATAGGCCATGGTGTCGGTGCCGTGGGTGATCACGATGCCGTCATAGTCCTCCCGCGCCTCGAAGACCCGGCGGGCAATGAGCTGCCACTCCTCAGGCTGGATGTTGGAGCTGTCCAGGCGTAGGATGTCCCGCACCGTCACCTCATAACGCGCCAGCACGCTCTCCGGAAGCAGAGAAGCCAGGGCCGCTCCGTCCAGCCCGGGGGCCAGCCCCTCCTCGGTGGGCTGAGAGGCAATGGTCCCACCGGTGGCCAACAATAAAATGCGCTTTTTCATTCCGTTTCCCCCTACATTTCTGCCAGCTCCAGGCGGTCTCTCAGGATGGCGAGCGTTTCCGGTTCTGTCAGGTCGGGGGCTCCGCCCCCCATCACATGGACGCCAACCAGAGCCACCGTCCGCCCCTGCCGCACCAGAAGGAAGCTGCCCTCCCGGGCAGTCCAGCTCCCGACAAAGCCCAGGTCCGCCCGCTGGAAGTCCAGCAGGCCGTACCCCTCATAGTTGTACGTCCCGCTCTCCGCCCGGATGGCCCGGACCAGCAGAGCGGCGTATCCCTCGCTCATACAGGTATAGCGCTGGCAGTAGACGTATTGATAGCCCCCTTCTGCCTGCATCTGCTCCATATAGCGGCCTCCCCGGGCCTGGAGAGACCACACCGGCTCCCAGCTCAGGTAGGTCACCGCCGCCGGATCCAGTCCCACCTCCTCCGCCATGACCAAGGGGCGCTCCCGCAAGGCACCCCGGTGGGCAGAGACCGCGCGCCCGCTGTACCCGGCCAGGGGCAAGAAGGCCTCGAAGAGGGAAAAAACAAAGAAAAGCGCCGTGCAAAGCCACCCCAGCCTGGGCAGGGCCCCCCGTACCCGGGCAAAGGACGGGCCGCTTTTCAGGGCAGTCTTCCCCCCTTTCCAGTGCCGCCAGCGGAGCAGCGCCGCCGGGAGATTCCATATCGCCCCCGCCAGTCCAGCCAGAAGCCCCAACACCGCCAAGAGGAGCGCCGTGCTGCACAGCAGGCCGCTCCACCGGACGGGAGCGCTATGCCCGTTCATCAGGCCGAATCCCACCAAGAGCGCCAGCAATACGAGAAGCACCGAAACGCCGCTCCAGAGTGCCGGACGGACGGCAAGACGCCAATCGCTGCGGGCTTCCATACCGGCCTCCGTGCGCAAATGAGCGGGCTGGGCCACTGGCCGGGAGGCGAGGATCACCAGATTTCCCGCTTGGGCCACAGGGTCCCATCCCCCATCGGCGCAGCGGCTCCGGTACGCTTCTCCGGCGGCCTGGCGGGGGTCTTGCAGCTCCACACGGTAACGCAGATCTGTCCGCTTGCTCCTGCGGAAGAGCGCGATTGTACACAGCCAGAGCCGGGTTAGAGCCCACCCCTTTTGCGCCTTGCGGTTCAGCCAGTCCTCCGCCGCCTGGGCGTCCAACGTGTCATAGAGAAAAAGTCCCAGTCTCCCTGTTCCGTTCATCGCGCATCCTCCCCCGGCCCTAACCGTACAGGCACTGGGGCGGTAATATGAACTTCTTCCGGAGTGACGGCGCACTCCAACGCGAAAATCTCTACTCCCGCCCGGGCGGCCTCCCGCAGGGCCTGGCCGAAGGCCGGATGCGTCCGGTCGTTGGGAGAAAACGAGCGCATCCCCGCCATTTGGAGCACAAAGCACACGGCAGCTTCATAACCCGCCGCCCGGCAGGCCGCCAGCTCATGCAGGTGCTTGACGCCCCGCTCTGTGGGCGCGTCTGGAAAAAGGGCCAGTCCGTCTTCTTCCAAGGTGACGCCCTTAACTTCTACAAAGCCCTTGACGGCTCCCGCCTCCCAGTAAAAGTCAAACCGCGAGTTCGCATACCGGGTCTCTGGACGCACGCGGGTAAGACCGGGGCGAAACCGCCCTGCCCGGACCCACTCTTCAAAGAGATGATTGGGGGCCTGTGCGTCCATATTGATCAGAAGAGGCGGCTCTCTGCACTTCTCAACTGCGATCAGATCAAAGCGGGTCTTGCGGGCCGGATTACCAGACTCCTCCAGATAGACGGTGCTTCCCGGCAATAATAGTTCCCGGCAGCGGCCAGTATTTTTCACATGCACCCTCTCCACCGTTCCATCCAGTTCCACATGGGCGATAAAGCGGTTGGGGCGGTCTCGGAAAATGCCCTTCTTCACTTGTTGATAGCGCATGGCCGCCTCCCTCTTGTTAACGATACCATGGTATAAAAGAAGAACGGACAGCCGAAACTGTCCGTTCTCGTGTTGGCACTACCTATTTTTCCGGTCCGTCTCCAGACAAGTATCTTCGGCGCAGGTGAGCTTAACTTCCGTGTTCGGAATGGGAACG
>CALXCU010000173.1 GCA_944386885.1 uncultured Oscillospiraceae bacterium
CGGCGCCCACGCGGATGATGCCCCGCTCGTCCAGGTCCTTCAGGGCGTCCTCGCCCACGTTGGGGATGTCCCGGGTGATCTCCTCGGGGCCCAGCTTGGTGTCCCGGCTCTCGGTCTCGTACTCCTCGATATGGATGGAGGTGAACACATCGTCCTTGACCATGCGCTCGTTGAGGAGGACGGCGTCCTCGTAGTTGTAGCCCTCCCAGGTCATGAAGCCCATGAGGATATTCTTGCCCAGGGCGATCTCGCCGTTGGAGGTGGAGGGGCCGTCCACGATGACCTCTCCCTTCTCCACCCGCTGGCCCACGCTGACGATGGGCCGCTGGTTGATGCAGGTGCCGTGGTTGGAGCGGAGGAACTTGGTGAGCTTATACTCCTTGGTGCCCAGGTTGTCGTAGCGGACGGTGACGTACTGGGCGGAGACCTTGGTGATGGTTCCGTCCTCCTCGGCCAGGATGGCGATCTCCGAGTCCACACAGTTCTTGTGCTCCTGGCCGGTGGCGACGATGGGGGCCTCGGTGGTCAGCAGGGGGACTGCCTGGCGCTGCATGTTGGCGCCCATGAGGGCCCGGTTTGCGTCGTCGTTCTGGAGGAAGGGGATCATGGCGGTGGCCACCGAGACCATCATCTTGGGGGAGACGTCCACGTAGTCCACCTCGCTGCGGCCTACCGAGACGATCTCGTTGCGGTGGCGGCAGGTGATGCGCTCGTTGACGAAGCAGTTGTTCTCGTCCACCGGCTCTGTGGCCTGGGCGATGGTGTAGGCGTCCTCCACATCGGCGGTCATATACTCGATCTCGTTGGTGACCTGGCCGGTGGCCTTATCCACCTTGCGGTAGGGGGCCTCGATGAAGCCGTAGCGGTTGACCCGGGCGTAGGAAGCCAGGTAGGAGATCAGGCCGATGTTGGGACCTTCTGGGGTCTCGATGGGGCACAGGCGGCCGTAATGGGAGTAGTGGATATCGCGCACATCAAAGGAAGCGCGGTCCCGGCTCAGGCCGCCGGGGCCCAGGGCGGAGAGGCGGCGCTTGTGGGTCAGCTCGGCCAGGGGGTTGGTCTGGTCCATAAACTGGCTCAGGGGGCTGCTTCCGAAGAACTCCTTGATGGCGGCGGTGACAGGGCGGATATTGATGAGGGACTGGGGCGTGACGATGTCCAGGTCCTGGATGGTCATGCGCTCCCGGATGACCCGCTCCATGCGGGAGAAGCCGATGCGGAACTGGTTTTGCAGCAGCTCGCCCACGCAGCGCAGGCGGCGGTTGCCCAGGTGGTCGATGTCGTCGGTGACGCCCACGCCGAAGGCCAGGGCATTGAGGTAGTTGATGGAGGACATGATGTCGTCCACAATGATGTGCTTGGGAATCAGGTCGTCCAGGCGCTCCTTCACGGCGTCCTTCAAATCCTCGCCGTCGAACTGCTCCAGCAGCTCCTGAAGGACGGTGAAGCGGACCTTCTCGGTGACGCCGCACTCGGCGGGGTCGAAGTCCACGAAGTTGGCCATATCCACCATGTGGTTGCCGAAGACCCGCACCTGGGTGCCGTCCACGTCCACCACGGCCTCATTGACGCCCTTGGCCTCCAGCTCCATGGCCTTCTCCCGGGTCAGGGTCTCGCCGGGCTCAGCCAGGATCTCGCCGGTCATGGGGTCCACCACCGGCATGGCCAGCTTCTGGCCCGAGAGGCGGGGGCCCATGGCCAGCTTCTTATTGAACTTATACCGGCCTACGGCGGAGAGGTCGTACCGCCGGGGGTCGAAGAAGAGGGCGGAGAGCAGGCTCTCGGCCGAGTCCACCGTGGGGGGCTCGCCGGGGCGGAGCTTGCGGTAGATCTCCAGCAGGGCCTCCTCATAGTTCTTGCAGGTGTCCTTCTCCAGGGTGGCCAGGATGCGGGGGTCGTCGCCGAACATCTCCCGGATCTCCGCGTCGGTGCGGGGGCCCACCGCCCGGATGAGGCAGGTGATGGGGAGCTTGCGGTTCTTGTCGATGCGGACATAGAACACGTCGGAGAGGTCGGTCTCATACTCCAGCCAGGCGCCCCGGTAGGGGATGACGGTGGTGGCGTAGGTCACGTTGCCCGCCTTGTCCTCGGTGCGGGAATAGTAGATGCCGGGGGAGCGGACCAGCTGGGAGACAATGACGCGCTCGGCGCCGTTGATGACAAAGGTGCCGGCCTGGGTCATGATGGGGAAATCCCCCATGAAGATCTCCTGCTCCTTCATCTCCTCGGTCTCTTTGTTGCGCAGGCGGACCTTCACCTTGATGGGGGCGGCGTAGGTGGCGTCCCGGGCCTTGCACTCCTCCACGTTGTACTTGGGCTTCTCGTCCATGGAGTAGTCGATAAAAGAGAGCTCCAGATTCCCGGCGTAGTCGGTGATGCAGGACACGTCCTTAAAGACCTCCCGCAGCCCCTTGTCCAGGAACCACTGGTAGGAGTGCTTCTGCACCTCCAGCAGGTTGGGCATCTCCAGGATTTCCTTGTGGCGGGCAAAACTCTTGCGCAGCGTCTTGCCGTAATAGACGTCTTTGATCCTGTCTGTGACCATGCGAATGACCATTCCTTTCCCTTAGCGTCTTGGCCGCGGCGGCGGCACTGTCCTGCGGTCCTGAGCGACAAAGTTTCGGGAGCTCCCCCGCCGCTCCGGCGGAGGAGCTGGCTGTTTTCGGGGCGGATCTCCCCGCTTTTTCCCGTGGATCTCCGGCATTTTCTCCAAATCCAGGCCCTTCGGCCTTCTTGATACGCCCGGGTGCGTTTCCTTTTTGTTTCCCTGTCCCCTTGCGGGTGAGGCCGGAAACTGGTATACTCGGATTTAGGATGGGAGGGTATCGAAACCGGATACTCGCAGATATGAGCATTTCATTGTACCATATCCATCTCTTTCCGTCAAGGTCATTTTCCGCGTCCGGGAGAAATTCCGGGCGTTTATGCTATTCTGATGAGGTCACGCTATGTCCGCTCGAACCCATATCCCCTCGCCGGTCCCGGCGGTATGCGCCGCCGGCGGGGGCGCTCTTCTGCTTCTCTCCCTGCTCTGGTGTGGGAAATGGACCCAGGGCGCGTTTCCTGCCCGCTTTGGCGTGGGCGTGTGCCTGCTTCTTCTGGCGGCGCTGGCCCTGCTGATCCTCCGCCGCCGGGGCTTCCGGGGTGAACTGCTTCTCCTGCTGGCGCTGCCGGTGGGAGCGGCCTTCTTTCTGCGCGCGGCGTGCATGGACTATGTGTCCTATGATTACCGGGACTTCCTCTCGGTCTGGGCGGCCTTTTTCCGGGACAACGGGGGCTTTGCCGCCATCCGGCAGGACATCGGCGACTACAATGTGCCCTACCTCTACTTCATGGCCGCCATCTCCTACCTGCCGGTACCCGATCTGTACGCCATTAAGCTCTTCTCCATCCTCTTTGACGTGGTCCTGGCCTGGGGCGGGATGCGCCTGGCCGGGGTCCTCGCGCCCGGGCGGAGGGGCGCCCAGGCGGCGGCCTTTCTGACCCTGCTTCTGCTGCCCACGGTGGTGCTCAACGGCTCCTACTGGGCCCAGTGCGACTCCCTCTATGGCGCCCTGGTGCTTCACGCCCTGGCCTGTGCCCTGGACAAGCGCCCCGGCCCTTCGGTGGTGCTCCTGGCGGTGGCCTTTTCCTTCAAGCTTCAGACCATCTTCCTCCTCCCCCTGTGGGGAGCCCTCTGGCTGTGCGGGCGGGTAAAATTCCGGCACCTGCTCCTCTTTCCTGCTACCTACCTGCTCACCGCTGTGCCGGCCCTGCTCCTGGGCAAGCCTCTGGGCGACATTCTGGAGGTCTACTTCCAGCAGGCGGGTCAGTACACCGACAAGCTGGCCTTCAACGCCCCCACGCTCTTCGCCCTCCTGCCCGGCACCTGGGAGCTCTCCCCGGACGCCATGGGCCTCTTGGCCCGGGCGGGCATCCTGGCGGCCTTTTTGCTCTGCCTGCTGGTGATGGGCCTCCTCTACCGCCACCGGAGGAGTCTGGACCACAGCGCCTGGATGGCCGCCGCCCTGGTCCTGGCAGTGGGGGTGCCCTACCTTCTGCCCTACATGCATGAGCGCTATTTCTTTCTGGCCGACGTGATCGCCGCCGCCTGGGCCTGCGCCCAGTGGAAGCGCCTCCCCCTGGCGGTGTGCGTGGAAGGGGGTTCCCTGGCCTCCTATGTGGTCTACCTGCGTCTGAAATACAACTGGATTCTGTACGCCTTTGGCACCTACTGGGTGATGGCGGGGGAGTCGCTCCTCATGCTTGCCGCCCTGGTCCTGGCGGCGGGCACCTTTTTCCGGGCTCTCTCCAAAAAGCGGTAAACATTCGCCCCGCGGCCGGCATGCAAGCGGCTGCGGGGCGTGTCCAGTTCTGGCGGTTACCGCTCCACTGTCAGCAGGCGGATCAGGATCTCCACCATTTTTTGCAGCGCGGAGACGGGGATGTACTCATAGACGCTGTGGAAATTTACCCCTCCGGTGCACAGATTGGGGCAGGGCAGCCCCCGGTAGGAGAGCTGCGCGCCGTCCGTGCCGCCCCGGATGGGGACCTCCTGGGGCAGGACGCCGCTGGCCTCCATGGCGGCCTTGGCCCGGTGGATGAGATACATATGGGGCTCGATCTTCTCCCGCATATTGTAGTACTGGTCCCGGATGTCCACCTCTACGGTGCCGGGGCCGTAGCGCCGGTTGAGCTCCTCTGCCGCCCGGCCCATGGTCTCCTTCCGTTTCTGGAAGCCCTCGCCGCTGAAGTCCCGGATCAGGTAGCGCATCCGGGCCTCGCTCTCACACCCCTCCATGCGGGTGAAGTGGTAAAAGCCCTCGTACCCCTCGGTATTGGCGGGGGTCTCCCCTGCCGGCAGGAGTGCGGCGAATTCCTGGGCCATCAACAGGGCGTTTTTCATTTTCCCCTTGGCCGAGCCCGGGTGGAAATTCACCCCGTGGATGGTGACGGAGGCCAGGGCGGCGTTGAAATTCTCGTACTCCAGCTCCCCCAGCTCCCCGCCGTCCACCGTGTAGGCCACCGCCGCGCCGAAGCCCTCCACGTCGAAATGCCCGGCTCCATAGCCCACCTCCTCATCGGGGGTAAAGGCCACGGCGATGCGGCCGTGGGGGATCTCCGGGTGCTCGGTCAGGTAGGCCAGGGCCGAGACGATCTCCGCCACCCCGGCCTTGTCGTCCGCCCCCAGGAGGGTGGTGCCGTCAGTGACGATCAAATCCTGGCCCACATACCGCGCCAAGCTCTCACACTCGGCCTGGCGGAGGAAAATTCCCCGTTCCCCATCAAGGGCCAGGTCTCCTCCGCTGTAGCGGACCACCCGGGCTTTTACATGGTCCCCGGGCGCGTCGGGGGACGTGTCCATGTGGGCGATGAGGCCCACGCAGGGCACCCCCTCCCGCCCGGGCGTGGCGGGGAGCCAGGCATAGACATAGCCCATTTCATCCATGTGGGCGTTCTGGAGTCCCAGCTGGGAGAGCTCCGCCGCCAGCACCCCGCCCAGGACCTTCTGCTTTTCTGTGGTGGGCGTCCCCGTCCCGTCCGGGTCAGACTGGGTATCATAGGAGACATAGTGCAAAAACCGTTCTGTGACGTTCATCGCTACCGCTTCCTTTCCAGGTCAGCTCTTCGGCCTCACCTGAAGGCCGGGCCGCGTTTTTCTTATTTTACCACAAAAGGAGTGACCCTTCCATGGTTAAATTCCAGCCCCTCTCCTTCCCTTCCAGCGACGGGGTACACACCGTCCGGGGCAGCCTCTGGCTGCCGGAGGAGGACGCCCCCCGGGGGGTGGTGCAGCTGGTCCACGGCATCTCAGAGCACATGGGCCGCTACGACCTCTTTGCCCGCATTCTGGCCGGGCGGGGTTTCGCTGTGGTTGGCCACGACCACCTGGGCCACGGCCAGACCGCCGCCGGCCCGGAGGAATACGGCTTTCTGGGGGAGCGGGACGGCTGGGAGCACCTGGTCCGGGACGTGAAGGCCCTCCGGGATCAGATGGGCGGTCAGTTTCCCGGCCTGCCCTATTTCCTCTTCGGCCACTCCATGGGCTCCTTTGTAGCCCGTACCTACCTCATCCGTTTCCCGGGGACGGTAGACGGCTGTCTCCTCTCTGGCACCGGACAGGAGGGCGCCCCTCTCATTGCCTTCGGCCGTCTGGCCGCCTCTCTCCTGTGCGCCCTGCGGGGGAGCAACACCCGCAGCGCCCTCATCACCTCCCTCTCTCTGGGGGCCTACAACCGCCAGTTCCGTCCCAACCGCACCCCCAACGACTGGATCAGCCGGGACGAGCGGGCGGTGGACGCCTACTGTGCCGACCCGCTCTGTCAGTTCGTACCCACTGTGGGGATGTTCCGGGACATGATGGAGGGCCTCCAGTTCATCGGGAAGGCCGCCAACTGCGCCCGCATGGACCCGAACACCCCCGTGTTCCTGTTCTCGGGGGACAAAGACCCCGTGGGAGGCTGCGGAAAGGGCGTGCGAAAGGTGGAGAACCTCTTTCGTTCTGCCGGCGTGCGCGATCTGACTGTAAAGCTCTACCCGGAAGGGCGGCATGAGATGCTCAACGAGCTCAACCGGGAACTGGTCTATGACGATGTCCTCGCCTGGCTGGAGGGACATCTCTCCCAGCCAGAGCATTGAAAATTTTTCCAGCGCATACTTTCTCCCGCCCGCGGCCATGCTAGAGGCGGAATCGGATATTCCATGAGGAGGTATTCGCAATGTTTCTGGACAAGATCGCTCTGATCCTGGCCATCATCGGCGGGCTCAACTGGGGCAGCATCGGGCTGTTCCGCTTCGACCTGGTGGCCTTCCTCTTCGGCGGCTCAGACAGCCTGATCAGCCGCATTGTCTATATCCTGGTGGGTGTGGCCGCCGTGTGGTGCATTTCCCTGCTCTTCCGGGACACGCGGGCGGGGGAGCACGCCTGAACCAACGCCCGGCGGGCCCTCTGGCCCGCCGGGCATTTTCGTCTATCCCATCTTCCGCTCCACATTCCACCAGGCCCCAGCAGGCTCCCGATCCGCAAGGCCGCTGCCGCTCCCCGTGCCCCATCGGTCCCAGGGCCGGGGAGCAGTTTTGCAGCGCCGCTTGGGTCCTGAGTGTTTTGCAGACCCGGTCAGCCTCCAGAACTGCGCTCATGCTCTCCCTCCTCTCAGCCGTGCCTGGGTCTCCTCCGGGGAAACGCCCAGGGCCTCCATCTCCTTCAAAAAAGGAGCCAACCCCCCGCCGGGTCACCGTGACCCCCTTCCGCTCCAGCTGGGCGCAGGCCCGCCGGACCGTGTTATAGAATATACCCATACACTTTTTCGTCAAGCTATCCTGTCAAAACTGCCTCTTGACAAATCTCCATCCCGGAACTATACTTCAGATACCCCCCTCCCCCGGGGGGTGTTCTTTACGGGAAAGGAGGGCTGTCCCAATGATGGCCGACCACGCCAAGATCCTGCGCCTGCTCAAGACCGCCCGCGGACAGCTGGACGGTATCGTCAAGATGGTGGAGGAGGACCGGTACTGCATCGACATCTCCACCCAGGTTATGGCCACCGAGGCCCTGCTCAAGCGCGCCAACAAGGAGATCCTCTCGGCCCACCTGGAGCACTGCGTCAAGGACGCCGCCAACGAGGCTGAGCGCGAGCAAAAGATCGAGGAATTTGTTGACACACTGGGGCGCATCCTGAAATAGTACGATCCTTCCAGGGAGGGAATTGCCATGAAGCAAACATTTCGTGTCACCGGCATGACCTGCACCGCCTGCTCGGCCCATGTGGAAAAGGCTGTCCGGGCGGTGGCGGGGGTGGCGTCGGTGAACGTCAATCTGATGACCAACTCCATGCTGGTGGACTACGATGAGGCGGCAGTGAAACCCGCCGCCATCATCCAGGCCGTGGAGGGGGCCGGATACGGCGCGTCGCTGCCCGCCGCCGCAGCCAAGGCCGACCCGCGGGCCGGCCAGCAGGCCGCTCAGAAGGCCATGGAGGCCGAGCTCAAGCACATGAAGTTCCGCGTGATCTTCTCCTTTTGCTTCCTCGTCCCCCTCTTTTACCTCTCTATGGGGCACATGATGGGCTGGCCCCTTCCCCATATTTTCCACGGCACCGAGAACGCCATGATCTTCGCCCTGACCCAGTTGCTGCTGGTTTTGCCCATCATGTATGTCAACGATAAGTATTATAAAGTCGGGTTTAAAACGCTCTGGAAACGCGCCCCCAACATGGATTCCCTCATCGCTCTGGGTTCCTCCGCGGCGGTGGTGTACGGCCTGGTGGCCCTCTACCAGATTGCCTGGGGTCTGGGCCACGGGGACGCCGCCCTGGTAGACCAGTGGTCCATGGACCTCTACCTGGAGTCGGCAGGCATGATCCTCACCCTCATCACCCTGGGCAAGTTCTTGGAGACCCGCTCCAAGGGCAGGACCGGGCAGGCCATCTCCCGCCTCATCGACCTGGCCCCCAAGACGGCCACCGTCCTCCGGGACGGCCGGGAGGTGGAAGTTCCGGTGGAAGAGGTGGCGGTGGGCGACCGTATCGTGGTCAAACCCGGCGGGCGCATCCCGGTGGACGGGGTGGTCCTCGAGGGCTGGTCCTCGGTGGACGAGTCGGCCCTCACCGGCGAGTCCATCCCGGTGGAGAAGTCCCCCGGGTCCAAGGTGGCCGCCGCCTCCATCAACAAGTCGGGCTCCTTCACCTTTGAGGCCACCCGGGTTGGCGAGGATACCACTCTGGCTCAGATGATCCGCTTAGTGGAGGAGGCCTCGGCCTCCAAGGCCCCCATCGCCAAGCTGGCCGACAAGGTGGCGGGCGTCTTTGTCCCCGTGGTTATGACCATCGCCGCCGTCACCGCCGTGGTGTGGCTCCTGGCCACC
>CALXCU010000174.1 GCA_944386885.1 uncultured Oscillospiraceae bacterium
GCATGAGCGAGTTCCAGGTCATGATGCCTTACCTGGGCGACTACTACAATGTTATCGGCGGCTGGACGGAGCAGCGCACCAACTGGTACAACATGCTCCAGCAGATCTTTGTCAGCGGCGCCGATATCCAGACTGCGGCCGACGAGTTTGTGACCGCCAGCAACGCCAACATCTGATCTTCCTGAGAGGATCATCAGCACATGCAATGCTGTGCCCGCTCCCTGATGAGAGGGGGCGGGCACAGTTTTTTCTCCCCGCAGCAGGCGGAGAGATGTAAAATCTTTGAGAAATGTGAAAGAGAGGGGAGACTTATGGCGCAGAATGCCCCGGCAGCCGTTGCAGAGCGGAAGCCCAAAAAACAGCGGCAATCCCAATTCTCCGGCATGAGCAAGGCGCTCATCCGGCGGGAGACGATCTCTGCGTACCTGTTCCTGTTACCCAGCCTGATCTTCTTTGTGGGGTTCGTGGTGGTGCCCATGGCCATGTGCCTGGTGTACAGTTTTTTGGATATGGGCATCGACGTGAGCAGCGCCCATTTTGTGGGAATCCAGAACTATGTTGAAATGTTCCAGGATAGAGTGTTTCTGAAGGGCTTGGTGAACACCGCGGTGATCGTGGTGGTGGCCGTGCCCACGGTCACTGCCTTTTCCCTGTGGGTGAGTTCTGCCATCTACAAGATGAAGCCCATTCCCCGTTCCTTCTTCCGGTGTGTGTTTTATCTGCCTGTGGTCACCGGCACCGTGGCTGTCACTGTGGTGTGGAAGTGGATGTTTAATACCTATAACGGCCTGATCAACCAGGTCTTCGGCACCACCACTAACTGGCTGGGCAATGAGGCCACCGCTATCTGGTGTATCATTTTGATTCTCTTCACCACCTCCATCGGTCAGCCCATCGTGCTCTATGTGGCGGCGCTGGGCAACGTGGACCAGTCCCTCATCGAGGCCGCCGAGGTAGACGGTGCCACCAAGCTCCAGGTCTTCTGGAAGATCAAGTGGCCCCAGATCCTGCCCACCACCCTGTACATCCTGGTCATCACCACCATTAATTCCTTCCAGTGCTTCGCGCTGATCCAGCTGCTGACCTCCGGCGGACCAAACTATGCCACCTCCACCATTATGTACTACATCTTCGAGACGGCCTACCGGTATCAGCGCTTCGGCTACGCCAACGCCATGGGCGTTATCCTGGCGATCATCATCGCGATCTTCTCGGCCATTCAGTTCAAAGTGACCAAGACGGATAATTAAGGGGGTGAGAGGATGAATAACGCGAAAAGTAAGCTCTCCGGCACTTCCGCCGGCTATAAATGGCTCTCCGTGGTGATCCTGATCCTGCTGGCGATCTTTTTCATCTTCCCGCTCTACTGGATCGTCACCGGCTCTTTCAAGGACGCCATTACCATCAACGCCCGCACGCCCCAGTGGTTCCCGCTCTCTCCGACCATGGAGAACTATACGAAGCTCTTCAGCAACCCGGCCCTGCGCTGGCTGGGCAACACGGTGTTTATGGCGGTCATGGCCATGTTCCTGACCTGCTTGACCGCCTCTCTGGCGGGCTACGCTCTGGCCAAGAAGCGCTTCTATGGCCGTGGGGTCCTGTTTACCATCATCATCTGCGCCATGGCCCTGCCCAAGCAGGTCATTGTCATCCCCCTGCTGCAGGAGATGAACGTCCTGCACCTGGCCGATAACATCTGGGCGGTGATCCTGCCCACCGTGGGCTGGCCCTTCGGCGTGTTCCTGATGAAGCAGTTCTCCGAGACCATCCCCACCGAGATCCTGGAGGCCGCCCGGGTGGACGGCGCGGGGGAACTGCGCACCTTCTTCAATGTGGTCTTCCCCATGATCAAGCCCGGTGTGGGCGCGCTGGCCATCTTTACCTTTGTGAACTCCTGGAACGACTATTTCCTCCAGCTGATCATGTTGACCACCCGGGAAAACTGGACCATCTCTCTGGGCATCGCCCGCCTTCAGGGCGAGATGTCCAGCGATTTCGGCCTGATCATGGCCGGCGCTACCTTGGCGGCCATCCCCATCGTGGCGGTGTTTATCGCGTTCCAGAAGTACTTCACCCAGGGCATCGCTATGGGTGCTGTCAAGGGTTAAGGATTATCCAGAAAATTTAGACAAAATAGTCAAGATAGGCCTTGCCAGGCCCGCGCGTTTTTGGTAAGATATATGACGCAGGGCCTGGGAGGCCGTTCTAACCCTGCGCAGTGTGTGCGTGGGAGAGAGAATGGGCCCGGGAACCGGACCCACCAAGAACATTGGGAGGGAATTTATATTATGAGCGATCAGAAGAAATACCAGGGCGTCATTCCTGCATTCTATGCCTGCTATGACAAGGAGGGCAACATCTCTCCCGAGCGGGTGCGGGGCCTGACCCGCTACCTGATTGACGAGGGGGTCGACGGCCTGTATGTGGGCGGCTCCTCCGGCGAGTGCATCTATCAGAGCGTGGAAGAGCGCAAAGTGGTCCTGGAAAACGTGATGGCCGAAGCCAAGGGCAAAGTAGTCGTGATCGCCCATGTGGCCTGCAACAACACCGCCGACAGCCAGGCGCTGGCCGCCCATGCCGAGAGCCTGGGGGTGGATGCCATCGCGTCCATTCCGCCTATCTACTTCCATCTGCCCGAGTACGGCATCGCCCAGTACTGGAACGATATCTCCGCCGCCGCCCCCAATACCGACTTTGTCATCTACAATATCCCTCAGCTGGCCGGCGTGGCGCTCACGCCCTCTTTGCTTGCCGAGATGAAGAAAAATCCCCGGGTGGTGGCAGTCAAGAATTCTTCCATGCCCACCCAGGATATCCAGATGTGGCGGGATGCCGGCGTGCTGGTCTTCAACGGCCCCGATGAGCAGTTCATTTCCGGTCTGGCCATGGGCGCCTGCGCCGGCATCGGCGGGACCTATGCTGTCATGCCCAAGCTGTACCGGAAAATCTATGAACACTTCCAGAAGGGCGAGATGGAGCCCGCCCGGCAGATTCAGAACGAAGCTGACCGCATCATCTATAAGATGTGTGAAGCCCATGGCAATCTCTATGCGGTGCAGAAGGCCATCCTGGCCAAGCGCGGTGTGGAGTGCGGCTCGGTCCGCAAGCCCCTGCCCGCCCTCATCGAGAGCGACGGAGCCATCGTGGACCAGGCTGCCGCCATGATCGATGCCGCTGTGGCCAAATACTGCTGACATTTTTCAGAATTGTCTTTTGTTCAGGAGGAATGATTACAATGAGAATCTATCTTGCTGAGGACTACAAGTCCATGAGCCGGCGCGCGGCGAACATCATCTCCGCGCAGGTCATCACCAAGCCGGACAGCGTGCTGGGCCTGGCCACCGGCGGCACCCCTGTGGGGGCCTACCAGCAGCTGGTGGAGTGGTACAAGAAGGGCGATTTGAGCTTTTCCGAGATCAAGACGGTGAACCTGGATGAGTACCTGGGCCTGTCCCCCCACCATGAGCAGAGCTACCGCTACTTTATGCAGGTCAATCTCTTCGACCATATCGATATCAAGCCGGAGAACACCCATGTTCTCAACGGCCTGGCCAAGAACCCTGATGCCGAGTGCGCCGCCTACAACAAGCTCATCCACGACTTGGGCGGCATCGACCTGCAGCTGCTGGGCATGGGCCACAACGGACACATCGCCTTTAATGAGCCGGGCGACGATTTTGGCCTGGAGACCCATGTGGTCACGCTGACTGACCGGACCATCGACGCCAACACCCGCTTCTTCGGCAACCGGGACGAGGTGCCCCGCCATGCTCTGAGTATGGGGATCAAGAACATTATGCAGGCCCGGCGCATCCTTATCGTCGTCAGCGGCGAGGAGAAGGCCGAGACAGTCTTCCGCGCCTTCCACGGCCCGGTGACCACGGAGGTACCCGCCTCGGTGCTCCAGCTCCACCCTGATGTGACGCTGGTGGGCGACCGCGCGGCTCTGAGCAAACTGGTAGAGGCAGGTGTGCACGTATGCGGCTGACCGGAGCGAAGGTATTTGATGTCCAGGAGGGGTTTGTCTCCCGGGATGTGTGCATTGAAGGGGAATTCCTCACAGAGCACAGCGCCGACGGCAAGAATGTGGACCTGACGGGATACTATGTGATTCCCGGCCTCACCGACCTGCATTTCCACGGCGCCCGGGGCCACGACTTCAGCGACGGCGACGCCGAGGGCCTCCAGGTCATGGCCGACTACGAGCTCTCCCGGGGCGTGACCCAGATCTGCCCCGCCGGCATGACCCTGCTGGAGGACCAGCTCACCAAGGTCTGCCAGAACGCGGCCCACCACCGCAAGACCAGCAAGAGCGGCGCGCTGCTGTGCGGCGTGAACCTGGAGGGGCCCTTCCTCTCCTACGCCAAGAAGGGCGCGCAGAACGGCGACTGGCTCCACGCTCCCGATGTGGACATGCTCCGCCGGCTGGAGAAGGCCTCCGAGGGCCTGGTAAAGCTGGTGTCTGTGGCGCCCGAGGAGCCCGGCGCCCTGGAATTCATCAAAGAAGTGGCCGACGAGGTGGTGGTCTCCATCGCCCACACCACGGCTGATTATGATACGAGCTCCGCGGCCTTTGCCGCCGGCGCCCGCCAGGTGACCCATCTGTTCAACGCCATGCCGCCCTTCAGCCACCGGGCCCCCGGCGTTGTGGGCGCCGCGTTTGACGCGGACTGCCGGGTGGAGCTCATCTGCGACGGCGTACATATCCACCCCAGCGTGGTCCGGGCGGTGTTCCAGCTCTTTGGAGCCAAGCGGGTGGTGCTCATCAGCGACACCATGCGGGCCGCCGGCATGCCCGACGGCGACTATACCCTGGGCGGCCAGGCCGTGCAGGTGAAGGGAAAGTATGCCACTCTGGCCGACGGCACTCTGGCCGGCTCGGTCACCGACCTGATGAGCTGCATGAAGACTGCCGTCTCCTTCGGCATTCCGCTGGAGGATGCGGTGCTGGCCGCGGCGGTGAATCCGGCCAAGGCCATCGGCATCTACAGCCGGGTGGGCAGCATCGAGTCCGGCAAGCTGGCCAACCTGGCGGTGCTGGACGAAAATCTGGAGCTCAAGGCTGTGCTCCTGATGGGGCAGGTAGTGGGCGGCAGTCTGTAAAGCCGCCCCAAAACTCCGTTACCCCACGGCGCGGGGCGCCGGGAAATCAGGCCTTCCCGTCTTACTCCATTCCTATAGGGCGGGGGGAGCCGTATATAAAGGAGGAAGATCCGCCGGGCCGGCGGTGCGGCAGTGTGGAGACCTGTCGTAAAGTGCGGGGAGTTTCGCCCTCCCCGTGCGAGGGAGCTTCCGCGGAGGCGGGGCTTCTACGGTCTATGTAGTATGGCAACGGTATCTCTCAAAGGCATCAAGAAGGTCTATGACAACAAGGTGACCGCCGTCCACGATTTCAACCTGGAGATCGCGGACAAGGAGTTCATCGTTCTGGTCGGCCCTTCCGGCTGTGGTAAATCCACGACGCTGCGTATGATCGCCGGCCTGGAGGACATCTCCGACGGCGAGCTGTACATTGGCGACAAGAAGGTCAACGATGTGGAGCCCAAGGACCGGGACATTGCCATGGTCTTCCAGAGCTACGCCCTGTACCCCCACATGACCGTGTATGAGAACATGGCCTTCCCCCTGAAGCTGCGCAAGATGTCTAAGGACGAGATCGACAAGCGGGTCAAGGAGGCTGCCGAGATCCTGGACATCACCCAGTATCTGGACCGCAAGCCCAAGGCGCTCTCCGGCGGCCAGCGCCAGCGCGTGGCCATCGGCCGCGCCATTGTCCGCGAGCCCCAGGTGCTGCTGATGGACGAGCCGCTGTCCAACCTGGACGCCAAGCTGCGTAACCAGATGCGCGCCGAGATCATCAAGCTCCGCCAGCGCATCAACACCACCTTTGTCTACGTCACCCACGACCAGACCGAGGCCATGACCCTGGGCGACCGCATCGTCATCATGAAGGACGGCTTCATCCAGCAGATCGGAACCCCCCAGGAGCTCTTCGACCACCCCGCCAACATCTTTGTGGCCGGCTTTATCGGCATGCCTCAGATGAACTTCTTCGACGCCCATCTGGAGAAGACCGGCGACAGCTACGTGGTCCAGTGCCAGGGCGCCACCATCACCCCGGGCGACAAGATTGTGGCCGGCCTGAAGGCCAACGGCGTGGGCAGCAAGGATGTGGTCCTGGGCGTGCGCCCGGTGCACATCTCCTTTGCCTCCAAGCCGGACAACACCACCATCAAGGGCACCGTGGACGTCTCTGAGATGATGGGCAGCGAGGTCCACCTGCACGTCAACGCCGACGGCAAGGACGTGGTCCTGGTGGTCCCCACCACCGATCTGCCCGAGGAGCACCGCAGCGGCATCCGCTATGGCACCGAGGTGCACTTCACCTTCCGCAACGATCTCATCCATCTCTTCGACGTGGAGAAGGAGACCAACCTGCTGTAATCCACCAAAACCAAGCGGCGCGCTGCTCAGCAGCGCGCCGCTTTTTCGTCTATTCAGATTCATTCTCCTGGCTGGCAGGGGGGACCACCTTGGGGATAAAGCGGGGGGCAAACCAGCCTTTGCCCTTTCCTTTGACATAAAAGTAGCCCACCGTGGAGAAGACGACTGCCCCAACGAAATTGACGAAGAGATCGGCTATGGTGTCATGCAGGCCGATGTCCAGGTACCCGCCCAGGCCCAGGGCGGTCTGGGTCCCGTCGCTGTGGACCAGAATCACATCGGCGATGTCTTTGACCGGTACGGCCAGGGTCCCGCCATTGGGGTCCAGCATGACGGTGGAGATGGCGTCGAGGATGGTATCCTTCTGCATGTCGAAGAGAAAGACCTGGTCCATAAAGAATTCGAAAAACTCCCAGATCACGCCGATGGTCATAGAGAAACAAAAGGCGGTTACCGCCATGAAGAAGGGGCTCAGATGGAGGGAAAAGCGCTCGTTCCGGTTGAGCAGGTCCACCAGCGAGAAACCGATGGCGGCGCAGAGGAAGCCGTTGAGGGTGTGGAGAATGACATCCCAATAGGGGAAGATGATGTAGAAGGCCTGGATCTCCCCCAAAATCTCCGCGGAGTAGGCGAAGAGCAGGATGATGATCTCCAGTGTGTCGGGCAGGTCCACCCGCAGCTTCCGCTCGATCAGAGAGGGGAGCAGGAAGAGGACCAGAGTGAGCAGGCAGAGGAAGACGTTCTCGTAGTTCCGGTTGAAAAACTGTGCCACCATAATCAGGATGACCGATGCGCGCAGTAAAAAATAGACTGCGTGCATCACCTTGGGATTGGTGACATGCCGGAAGCCCTTGGGCCGTTTCTTTGGCATAGTGCGCTCCTTTCCGCGGCGCGGCCCTGGCCGGGCGATGCGCTGCGGAATCTAGTATAATCGATTTTGCCCCGCAGTACCAGCCTTTTCGAAAAACTTCAGCCCTCCGGGTCTAAAAAAACGGTCTCGCCGCCCACCCTGGTACATCCCTCCGGGGCGTAGCGCCAGTGGGTGAGGCGGCCGGAGGTGATGAAGTAGTGCAGCGGCGCGGGTGGCGCGGGGGGCAGGCGGCCGATGATGAGCAGCTTGATCTTCATCCGCTGGGGAGAGATGGACTTGATATACACGGACACCCGGTCTCCCTCCTCCAGACCCGGCTGGAGCTCGGCCAGGCCGGAGAGATTGGGGGCGAGTTCCACAAAGACGCCATAGTCCTTCACCCCCCGCACAAAGCCCGGTACGGTCATCCCCGGCTGGAAGGGGGCGGCATTCTCCGCCCAGGTGCCCAGAAGTTCCCGATGGGTCAGGTAGATGCGCTCCCGCGCCCGGTCGGTATCCAGCACCGCGGCATAGATATCCTGCCCCTCCGTGAAGCGGTCTTTGGGATGGGCGATGCGGGAGACCGAGATATGCTCCACGCCGATCATGGAGGTCACCCCGCACCCCAAGTCCACGAAGGCGCCGAAGGGCTCCATATGAGTGACACAGGCGGGAAGGACCTCTCCGGGGCGGCAGCGGGAGAGAAGGGCGTCCAGGGCCATGCGCTGGGCCCGGCGCCGGGAGAGCCGGGGATGGGGCGCCCCGCCGGCCTCTTCCAGGGCCTCCACAGTAAAGGCCACCGGACGCCCCACCCGGGCGAGGAGGGCGATGTCCCGGGTGCGGCCCTCGGCGATGCCCAGGGCCCCCTCCGTCCGGGGGATGACCCCCCGCACCCCGCCGCCCAAGTCCACCCACAGGTCGTGCCCAGCGTCGCAGAGCAGGGCCATGCCCTCCAGCACCCATCCGCCCTCCATCGCCCGCCGCAGTCCCTCCGGGGAGGCGCAGGCCGCGCGGTTTTCCGGGGTATCGAGAAGACGCCCCTCAGGGGGGAAGCAGCTTGTCACATGCACCAGATCCTTTCCGCTCCCAAAAGGGATACTCTCTAGGACTATATGCGCCCCGCCCGGGGGAATTGACACCGGCGGGCGGGGAATTTATAATAAATACAATCCAATGGACGATCAGAGAGGGGTGAGGACCATGGACGTCCGGGTGGGCGACGTGCTGGAGCTGAAGAAGGAACACCCCTGCGGCAGCCGGGAGTGGCTGGTGCTGCGGGTGGGGATGGATTTCCGCCTGCGCTGCCGGGGGTGCGGCCATGAGCTGATGCTCCCCCGCAGCAAGGTAGAGAAAAACATCAAAAAAATCAGACGGACTGAGGAGCCAGAGGCATGAAAGAATATTGGAGCAGCCGGATCCGGGACTTGGAGCCCTACACGCCGGGGGAGCAGCCCAAGGACCGGAAGTGGATCAAACTCAACACCAATGAAAACCCCTATCCGCCCTCTCCCAGGGCACTGGAGGCTCTGCGGGCAGCGGCGGAGCCCGGCCTGCGCCTCTACCCCGACCCGGAGGCCGCCGCCCTGCGGGCCGCGCTGGCGGAGTTCCACGGGGTGCGGCCGGAGCAGGTGTTTGTGGGCAACGGCTCGGACGAGATTTTGGCCTTCTGTTTCCAGGCCTTTTTCGGCCCCGAGGCGCCCGTGCGCTTTCCGGACATTACCTACAGCTTTTATCCGGTCTATGCCGGCCTGTATGGCGTGCCGTACCAGACGATCCCCCTGAACGAGGACTTTACCCTCCCGGCGGAGGCTTTCCTGGGGGACAAGGGCGGGGTGATCTTTCCCAATCCCAACGCTCCTACAGGCATTGCACTCCCCCTGGAGGGCGTGGCCCGCATCGCCTGGGGCAACCCATCCTGGGCGGTGGTGGTGGACGAGGCCTATGTGGATTTCGGCGGGGATACGGCCATCCCCCTCTTGACGGAGCACCCCAACCTGCTGGTGGTGCGGACGTTCTCCAAGTCCCGGGCGCTGGCCGGGCTGCGGGTGGGTTACGCCCTGGGGAGCGAGAATCTGATCGCCGCGCTCAACTGCGTGAAAAACTCCTTCAACTCCTACACCCTGGACCGGGGCGCCCTAGCAGCGGCGGAGGCCTCGGTGCGGGACCCGGCCTATTTTGAGGAGAAGCGCCGGGCGGTGATGGCGACCCGGAAGCGCACGGCAGCCCGGCTGGAGGGGATGGGGTTCCAGCTCTGCCCCTCCAGCGCCAATTTCCTCTTCGCGCGGCATCCGGCGCACAGCGGCCGGGCCCTGTGGGAGGGCCTGCGGGAACGGGGCATCCTGGTCCGCCGCTGGGACGCCCCCCGCATTCAGGACCACCTGCGCATCACGGTGGGCACGGACGAGGAGATGGACGCCCTGTGTGCCGCCCTCTCCGACCTGACGGCGGTCCGCTGAGAGAGGAGGGAGTGCTGTGCGTTACGAGGGGACCATCTACCGCCCGCCCGGGGAGTGGCGGAGCTACCTGCTGCAGGTTACTGTGGGCTGCTCCCACAACCAGTGTACCTTCTGCGGGATGTATAAGGGGAAAAAATTCCACATCCGCCCGCTGGCGGATATCTTTGAGGACATTGACATGGCCCGGGCCTACTACGCCAAGCTGGGCCGGCCGGTGAAGCGGGTCTTTCTCTGCGACGGGGATGCCGTCGTCATGCCAACTGGGCAGCTGCTCGCCATTTTGAAGAAGCTCTACGACACCTTTCCGGAGCTGGAACGGGTGACCTCCTACGCGGGGCCCCGCTCCACTCTGGCCAAGACGCCGGAGGAGCTCCGGCGGCTGCGGGAGGCGGGGCTCTACCGGGTCTACCTGGGGGTGGAGACGGGGGACGACGCCCTGCTCCGCGCCATCCGCAAGGGGGTGGGCGCCGCAGAGATGCTGGAGGCCGGCGTCCGCCTGCGGGAGGCGGGGCTGGACCTGTGGGTGATGGTGCTTCTGGGTTTGGCCGGCCGGGGAGAGGCCTCCCGCCGCCATATCTTGGCCACGGTGGACCTGATCAACGCCATGAGGCCCCGGCACCTCTCGGCCCTGACCTACCTGCCCGAGCCGGGCACCGAGCTGGGCGGGCAGGTGGAGCGGGGAGAGTTCCAGCTTATTACCGGGCCGGAGGCTCTGCTGGAGACCAAATGGCTGCTGGAGGGGCTGACGGTGGACCCGCTGCACTTTACCTGCGACCACGCCTCCAACTATCTGCCCCTGACGGGGGGCCTGCCGGAGGACCGAGCGGCCATGCTCTCGGCCATCGACCGCGCACTCCAGGATCAGGATCTGCTGCGCGGCGAGTACGGCCGGGGATTGTAAAAGAAAATGCAAAGCGCGGCCCCATCCGGAAAGGATGGGGCCGCGCGGTCTCATTGGTTCAAAGAGGAGCCCGTGCGCGCGGGCTATGGATGCCTTAGCAGCAGCCGTTGTTGTTGCAGCCGCAGTTATTGCTGTTGCCGCACCCGCCGCCGTTGCCGCAGCAGCAGCACAGGATGAGGATGAGCACGATGATCCACAGGCAGCCGCCGCCCCAACCGTTATTACAACCCATATCCATACCTCCATACGAGTTCTTTGTGCCGGAGCGGGGGCCGGGAGGCCCGCCGTCCGTTCACAGTCCATCCTATGCCGGCGGGGCGGGGAGGTGACGGAAAAAACGCGGCCCGCTTTTGAGCGGGCCGCGGCGGGAAGGGGCAGGTCAGGAGATGCGGGAGACGGTGACCTGCGCCCGGACAGCCTGCGCCTGGACGCCGTCCAGAGCCCCTGCGGCGCTCAGGGAGGCCAGCAGGGTGCCCGAGCCGTCCTTCATCGGGGCGTCCAGGGCGAAGTAGGACAGGTAGACTGCGTGGGCCCGCAGGAACGAGGGGAGGCCGGAGAACAGGCTCACCTCGCCCCCGGTGAGCACCCCCTGTTCCTGGGCGAAGGGGAGGGCGCTCTGCCAGGTGAAGTCGGGGCTCTCGCCGCTGTCCTGGTAGCCAAGAGCCCGCAGCAGGAAGGTCACATATTCCTCCGTACCCATGATGTGGGCCGGGCCAAAGGCGGGATTTCCGGCGGCGTCAGTCCCCACTCCGGCGGTGTAGCCCCGGTCATAGGCGTAGGCCACATAGCGCTGGGCCCACTCGGGGACATCCGAGAAGGGGCAGGGGCCGGTATAGGCCTGGGCGGCGGCTTCCTCCCCCAGCAGGCGGAGGAAGAGAACCAGCCCCTCCACCCGGGTGGCGGCCCGCTCCAGGTCGTAGCCCGAGCCGTAGGCGGTGCCCGTCCCCGCAAAGAGGCCCATGGCGCTCAGGGCGTCAGCCAGAGCGTTGTAGTCGGTGGAGGCGCTGGGGGAGAGGGCGGCGCTGCCCTCCAGGCTGAGCACGGCGGTAGCGCTGGACACCGAGAGGACGGCGGTGGTGTTCTCCGCAGCCAAATAGCGGTGCCGCGCCTCCAGAGCGGAGCCGGAGGGGACCACCGTGCCGCCGGTGACGTCGACCACTGCGCCGGAGGCATAGCGGACGCTGGCCTCTCCGGCCAGGAGGAGGCAGCCCGAGCCGGTGGAGAGGGTGAGGACATCCCCCTGCTTGTAGCGGCGCTCGCCAAAGCCGCCGGCCAGGCCGGCTTCCTGGAGAACCTGGTCATAGAGGGCCTGGGTGCGGCGGTCGGCGCGCTGCTGGGCCTGGGTCAGGAGAGTGGGGGCGTAGGTGCCCTCCAGATAGCTCTGCGTGACCAGCGGGTCACCCGAGGAACCCCCTGCGCCCGCGGCGCTGGTGGCCACGATGGCGGCGGCCAGCAGAATGGAACCGATCTGTTTCATACATCCTCCGAGATCATGTAACTTAAGGTCTGCAAACTGTCGGAGAAATGGACGCTCTCCACGCGAACGGCGGAGTTTTGAACGTTGAGCTCGGTATTGGTAAAGTTCCAGATGCCCTTGATGCCGCAGGCCACCAGCCGCTCTGCCATGGCGCCGGCGGCCTGACGGGGGACCGTGAGGATGCCCACACTGGCGGGGTGCTGAGCCAGGTAGTCCTCCAGGGTATCGATATGGTAGACAGGGGTGGCGCCGATGGTGGAGCCCACCATTTCGGGCAGGATATCAAAGGCGGCATTGAGACGGAAGCCGCTGTTCTCAAACTTGAAGCTTTTGATCAGGGCGCGGCCCAGATTGCCCGCCCCCAGGATGACCGCCGTATGCCCCTGGTTCATGCCCAGGATATCGGCGATCTCCCCCCGGAGCTTGTCTACGTTGTAGCCGTAGCCCTGCTGGCCGAACTCTCCAAAACAGGAGAGGTCCTGCCGGAGCTGGGAGGCGGTCAGGCCCATGGAGGCCCCGAGGGCGCTGGAGGAGATACGCACCACACCGGCCTGATTTAGGTCGGTCAGGTGGCGGTAATAACGGGGGAGCCTGCGGATCACGGCCTCAGACACCTTGTGTTTTCTCATGAAAGTATCACGCTCGATTCACTGACTGGGGGCTGCTCTGCCCCGGATTTGGTAACCTTTATTGTATCGGATGAAGAAAGAATTGTCAACTTTTTGACAGCTGTAATTTGAACTGTCTGGTTTTGCACCGTGCAGACAGCCCGGAAATTTTTTTAAAAATCTACTTGCCAAACAGCGCAGAATGTGCTACAATACAAAAGCTGTCTGAGACAGCAGGAATGAAATATCCGGGTGTGGCGAAGTTTGGTATCGCGCTTGAATGGGGTTCAAGAGGCCGCTGGTTCGAATCCAGTCACTCGGACCATGCGGAGTATCATTAAAGGATCTGAAAAGGTCTGCTGATGATACTCCGCATTTTTTATACTCAAAATGGCTTTGTGCCGTTTTCATCGAACAGCAGCCGTTCCCGGATGCACAGGAGCTTTACCTTGTGCCGGGTAAGTAGGTCAATGCAGCTTTGCGTCATACTCCACTCCCGGCCTATCCGAGTCAGGTTATGGGCTAACACCACATCTACCTTGCCAGCGACCACGGCCTCGGTCACTTTTTGGAGCGCCGGGCGGTCTAATGTGAGCCCGCTGCCGTATTCGTCCGCAGCGCCGATGATGGTATATCCCGCCTGCTTTGCGTAGAGCTGGAGCAGAAACCGCTGGTGTT
>CALXCU010000175.1 GCA_944386885.1 uncultured Oscillospiraceae bacterium
GGAGAGTTTATTTCTCTGCCCCATCTGCTCCGCCCCCCTCCAGCGGGACGAGCGCACCTATACCTGCCCCAGAGGCCACAGCTACGACATCGCCCGGGAGGGGTATGTTCACCTGCTGCCCCCCAACCGGAAGCACTCCAAGTCCCCCGGAGACGATAAGGCCATGGTCTCCGCCCGGAACCGCTTCCTCTCCGCCGGGTATTACGCCCCCCTGCGGACCGCCCTGGAGGAACTGGCCCTGCGCTATGCCCCCCAGGGCCGAACCGTACTGGTGGACTCGGGCTGTGGGGAGGGCTATTACACCGCCGGGGTGGCCGGCGCCCTGTGCGCCTCCGGCCGGGAACTGGCTGTGGCCGGGGTGGATATCTCCAAATTCGCCCTGCGCTATGCCGCCCGGCGGGAACGGCAGGGAGAATTTGCCGTGGCCTCGGCCTATCATCTGCCTCTGCCCGGCGGGTGCGCCCATCTGCTGCTCAACTGCTTCTCCCCTATGGCCGCCGGGGAGTTCGCCCGGGTGCTCCGGGCCGGCGGGGTGCTCTTCTATGTGACCCCTGCGCCCGGCCATCTGTGAGAACTCAAAAAAGTGCTCTACGACGCGCCTTACCAGAACCCGGATGAAGAGGTGCCTTACGAGGGCTTCCAGATCCTGGAGACTGTGCCGGTGGAGGCTATGCTCCATCTGGAGAACCCTGGAGATTTGCGCGCCCTCTTCCAGATGACCCCCTACGCCTGGAATACGCCCCGGGCGGGGGTGGAGCGGCTGGAGGCCCTTCCCCGGCTGGATGTGCGCGCCGCCTTCCGGGTCCATGTCTTCCGGAGACTCTAAAAAACTTCCTCCCAATTTAAAATTGGGAGGAAGTTTTTTAGAGCAACATGTCCCGGTAAACCGTATAATCCGCTAAAAACCGAGTGTTCCTGGCACTCATTTCGTTATAATATGTATTTAGCTCTTGCGAAGATTCCATCCTCTTTAGAGAACCTGAAAGGCGGTCTACCATTCGATTACTATACTGAATGGACTCTGCCAAGACCCTTTGATTCTGGGCAATATCGTCCAAACGTTCAATCACCTCATCTAACTTTCCTAAAATGCGATTCATGCGCAACTCGTTTTCATACATATTATAGGCCCCTTCGTGACCCTCCAGTTCTGTGCACCGCCCTGCTTCAAAATATTCATAGATGGTACATACAGGTACCAATCCCCAATATTTTCGATATAAGATAACGTCTTCTCCTCGGATGGGGGACGCCGGCAATTCTTCTGCAGTAGAATTGCGAATAAAATTTTGTGCTTTTTGGATCTCTTCTTTCAAACGTCTGCTAAGACGGCGCAACTCATAGCGCGCTACCTCCAGGTCTTTCAATTCACGCAAATAGTTTTGACAGTGCCGTGCTGAGAGGCTCATTCGTTCTCTCCTCCATTTGTCCTGTAATAGGACAACATGAATTTAAAAGTAATATCCCATCCTATTTGTCCTATGTCAAGACAACGGGAGGTATATTATGGCAAGACTAATTGATCGTTCAGAGAAAAATCTGGTGGGCGACCGTGTTCGGGAGCTGCGAGTCCGTCGAGGTATGAGCCAGCAGATATTATCTAATCGTCTGGAAACCATGGCTATTTATATATGCCGCGGCTCAATCTCCCGTATAGAGGATAAGTCTCGCACCGTTACTGATATTGAGCTCTTTGGCCTGTCTCAGGTCCTCGGTGTCTCGATCTCCGACCTATTCCCGTCCAATCTTGCATAGGGACAATCCCTTCGGACATAGAGTAGTCCGGAGGTGAGTGGTTATGTCCCGTCTGCTGGCGAAGCCCTGGGTCCGGGACGCGGCGCTGGGCGCGGCGCTGCTGTGCGCTGTTTTGTCCCTGATGCTCTGGCCCCAGGACGCCATGGAGGCCGCCCGCAGCGGGCTCTCCCTGTGCGGCAATGTGATTATCCCGTCCCTGTTCCCCTTTTTCGTGCTCTCCTTTCTGGTGGTGGAGCTGGGCCTGGCGGGCTATCTGGGGCGGCTGCTGGAGGGGGTGATGTACCCCCTCTTCCGGGTGAACGGCGCCTGTGCCTCGGCGGTGGCTCTGGGGTTCATCGGGGGATATCCGGTGGGGGCCCGCACCGCCCTGAGCCTCTACCAGAAGGGGATGTGTACCCGTGTGGAGGCCCAGCGCCTGCTGGCCTTCTGCAACAACTCCGGCCCGGCCTTTATTCTGGGGGTGGTGGGGGCGGGCGTGTTCGCCAGCAGCCGGGCGGGCGTGCTCATCTATCTGGCCCACGCCGCCGCGTCACTGTGCGTGGGGCTGCTTTTCCGCTTCTACGGCCGAAGAGAGGAGGCCAGGGCCCCTAAGCGGGCCTCCCCCTGTATCCGGGCCACCCGGTTCACCGCCGCCTTTACCGGCTCGGTGAAGGACGCTCTGAGCTCCACCTTAAATATCTGCGCCTTTGTGGTCTTTTTCCTGGTGGTCGTGCGCCTGCTCACCCGCTCAGGCCTGCTCACCGCCCTCTCCGCCCTGCTGGCGGCGCTGTTCGCCCCCCTCGGCTTCGACCAAATGTGGGCTCAGCGGCTCCTCACCGGCATTTTGGAGATGACTTCCGGGGTCTGTACGCTCTCGGGAGAGGGCACCCTGACCGGACGTCTGTCCATGGCCGCCTTCCTGTTGGGCTGGGCTGGGATTTCGGTCCACTGCCAGGTGCTCTCCTTTCTGGGGGGCAGCGGCCTGTCTGCGGGAACCTATCTGGTAGGGAAGTTCCTTCATGGTGTCCTCTCCGCCCTTTTCACCGGAGTGCTGGCCGCCCACATCCCGCTGGGTGCTCCGGTCTCCGCCCTGCTCTCCAGCCAGGTAGACGATTTGGCCGCCCTGGATTTCCACACTGCTCTCTCGCTGGCCACCGTGACTGCCTGGGTGACCTTTCTGGGCTTTGTGCTCCTCTCGGCGGCCGCTCTAAAAAAAGCTAGTCACCCCCGCCATCCTATGGTATAATATAAAAATAGATCTTGGTCCGGAGAGGAGGGAATGGGACCATGTTGTTCAAAAAGGACATCGAACCCCGGTGCGCCTACTGCGCGCACGGCACCCAGCTGGAGGGAGAGTCCATCCTGTGCAAAAAAAAGGGCGTCGTGCAATCGGGCGGACACTGCCGCTCCTTCCGGTACGACCCTCTGCTGCGGGTCCCGCCGCCCCCGGCGGTGTTGGATCTCAGCCGCCTCAAGGACGAAGATTTTACCCTCTAAACATATCCGCCGCCCCGATCCAGATGGACCGGGGCGGCGTTTTTGATTCAAGATTTCGGTTTTGCCTTGAAGAAGAGGGCGCCCAGCAGGGCGAAGACAATGGCCGCAGTAATCCCTGCGGCTGCGGCGGTGAGCCCGCCGGTGAGGGCCCCGAAGAGGCCCTGTTCGGCCACGGCCTCCCGGACTCCCTTGGCCAGCAGGTAGCCGAACCCGGTCAGCGGAACCGTGGCTCCCGCTCCGGCAAAGTCCACCGCATACTGGTAGACCCCCAGGCCCCCCAGCACCACTCCAGCGACCACATAGGCCGTCAGGATGCGGGCAGGGGTCAGGCCAGTCTTGTCGATGAGAATCTGGCCAATGGCGCACAGGAGCCCTCCGAAGAGGAAGGCCCGGACATATTCCCCCAATGTTTCCACACAATCACCCCCTCTCCCCGCCACGCGCCGTCCCCTCCAGGGCCGCCGCGTGGCAGATGCCCGGGATGCTCTCCCCCTGCTGCGTGGAGGTCGGGGAGAGCAGTGCGCCGGTGCCGCAGAAGAGGATATGCTTCCACCGCCCCTGCTCCAAGCCGGGCAACAGCAGGGAGGTGAGCACCACCGCCGAGCAGCCGCAGCCCGAGCCGCCGCAGTGCACGTCCTGCCGCTCCCGGTCGTAGACCAGAAGGCCGCAGTCAGAGAGATTCTTCAGCTCCACCCCATCCCGGTGAAAGAAGTCCAGCAGAATGTCCCGCCCCAGCTCTCCCAAATCGCCGGTGACGATCAGGTCATAGAACGAGGGCTTCCGGCCGGTCTCAGCCAGGTGGGTCCGGATGGTGTCGTAGGCCGCCGGGGCCATAGCCGCCCCCATGTTGGCTGGGTCCTTGACCCCCTTGTCCACGATCTTACCCGTGGTCACATGGGTGACCCGGGGGCCTGTCCCCTCCGCTTCCAGCACCACCGCCCCCGCGCCGGTGACTGTCCACTGGGCGGTGGGGGTGCGCTGGCTGCCATACTCCAGGGGGGTGCGGTACTGCCGCTCGGCGGAGCAGAAGTGGGAAGAGCTCATGGCCACCGCCCGCCGTCCGAAGCCCCCGGAGAGCAGCATGGCCCCCAGGGAGAGGGACTCGGCCATGGTGGAGCAGGCCCCGTAGAGCCCGTAGAAGGGCACCTCCTGCCCCCGCATGGCAAAGCTGGAGCCGATGCACTGGTTGAGCAGATCCCCTGAGAGCACATAGTCCAGCTCCGAGGCCGTCACCCCCGCCTTGTCCAGGGCGTAGGAAAAAGCCAGGCGCTGCATGGCGCTCTCTGCCTTTTCCCAGCTCTTCTCCCCGAAGGAGTCGTCGGCGCCCACATACTGAAATTGGGCTGCCAGAGGACCCTCCCCCTCTTTTTTGCCGGCTACGCTGGCCCAGCCGGTGAGGGCGGGCGGCTGGCCGAGGGCCACCGTCTGCCGGCCCGGGCGCTTTTGCTCCATACCATCGCCTCCTGAATCAGAGCAGATGGCACTAGTTTGACCGGAAAAGCCGGTTTCATGCGCTTTTGTCGGGCACAAAAACGCCGATCTCTTCCCGACAGGCCGCTTTTAGCGTGACGACCAGATTTCCATCCCGCACCACGGCGGTGTAGCTGCTCTCCCCCACGCTCCCCTCTCCCACCAGCTGGGCCAGCGCATCGGCAAGCTGCCCCCGCAGCAACTCCTCCGCCGCCCCCAGATCCACCCGGACCGGCGCCGTCTCGTACTCCCGCAGGGTCTCCCGCCCGACGGCGAAGGGAAGGGCCAGACCGTCGGGGAGCTGAGGGCTCCAGATCTGGCTGGTCTTCTCCCAGCCGGAGGGAGCCGCGCCACTCCCCCATACGTCGGTCCGCCGTCCCATCCACTCCAGAAAATAGCATGTTCGGGTCCGTCCGGTGTACACCTTGACCGGCGCCTCCAGGGGGATGGACGCCTCCAGGGTGCGCCAGGTGAGGGCCTCCACGACCCCCTGGGCCCGCACCTGCTGCCAGCCCACGTCCCCTTCCCCATAGGGCGGGCCCTCCAGGAGAACGTCCCCCCGGATGAGCACGTCCCCTTTGGCCACCGCCTGCCCCACCTGCCAGTCGCTCTCCCCCGCCCAGACCTCCAGGCGGGTGATGACCCCCGCCTGTCCGGCCACCACATCCCCCAGTTCCGTCTGGTCCACGATTTCCGGGGGCTCAACCCGCTCCCGGACCAGCACCTCCGCCCGGACACCCGAGCGGTTGATGGCGATCCAGGTGAGTTCATCCAGCTCCAAGAGGACCTCCTGCTCCACGGTGTCAATGTCGATGGCGGGGCTGAACGTCCCCGGGTGAACCCCCAGCCGCCGCAGGCAGGAGAGGATCTCCGCCGTGGGAACACGCTCATTGCCCTGGACATCCACCACCAGTACAAAATGAGAGAGCACCAGCACGGCCAGCATGGAAAAGGTCAGTCCCACCCACAGCCCGTACCGCCGCCGGAACCGGGCCAGGAAGGCGGGTACCCCCTCCCGCTCCACTTCCCGGAGGGTACAGCCCGCCCGCTCCCCCAGCTCTTCCAGGCCCCGGCGGGCACTGCGGGGGACCTTCAGCCGCACCGCGCCGTCCGCCCGCCACTCCAACCCCCAAAAGGGTACCCCCCGCTGGGCGCAGAGGTTGACAAACCGCTCGGGAAAGGGCCCGGCGGCCTCTACCTCCACGCTCCCCCGCAGGAAATTCACCACCCGGCGCACGCCGCCCCCTCCTCTCCTCTATTCCAGGTCCACACCCCGGATCTGCCCTGTAATCAGCAGGTCTCCGGCGCTCATGGAGCGCAGCTCCAGCCCCTCGCCCCGCACCTTCAGGATGAGCTTGCCCCCGGAGATATGGATCTCCTGCTCCCCATAGGCCAGGATGCCCCGGTGGTGAGACATGCGCAGTTCCCGGTCCCCCACCAGCTCCACCCGGGGCAGTCCCGCCACCAGGTCACCAGGCAGGTCAAAGGCCTCCGCCGTCTTTTCCAGCAGATCCCGTTTCCGTTTTCCCATGGCAAGCCCTCCTGTTCCCGACTACTCTATGCGCCGCAGGGGCCGTCCTTGCCTGTCCAGGGACAAAAAAAGTCCCCGGCGCATAGGATGGCCGGGAGGGAATTCCATGGAGATCCGGGAACACATTCTGACCAACAACGACTGCTATAAGGCCGGACGGACCATCGTGCCCCAGGGGATCATGGTCCACTCCACCGGTACGGCCCAGCCCGATGTAGAGGTCTTCCTCCGCCAATGGGATCGGCCAGGGGTGGAGGCCTGCGCCCACGCCTTTGTCCACCAGGGGGGCGTGGTGGAGACCCTGCCGTGGAACTGGCGGGGCTGGCACGCGGGGAGCCCCCCGGACGGGGGCATTTCCGCCAATAACACCCACATCTCCTTTGAGATCCTGGAGCCCGCCGGGCACACCTACCGGGGCGGGAATCTGGTTGGGTACGATGCGGCCAAAAACGCCCCTTATTTTTCCAAAGTCTACCACTATGCCGTGGAGCTGTGCGCCCAGCTGTGCCGGCGCTACCAACTGGACCCCCTGGCCGGCGGGGTGCTCATTTGCCACTCAGAGGGGTATCAGCGGGGGATCGCCAGCAACCACGCCGACGTGATGCACTGGTTCCCCAAGCACGGGAAGAGTATGGACACCCTGCGCGCCGATGTGAAGGCCCGCCTGGAAGGAGGAGACGAGATGACCCAGGAACAATTCGAGG
>CALXCU010000176.1 GCA_944386885.1 uncultured Oscillospiraceae bacterium
ACACAGAGATTTTGCCGATGGTCACCTTGGTGTAGGGCTGACGGTGGCCCTGGCGCTTGTGATAGCCCTTCTTGGGCTTGTACTTGAAGACGATGACCTTCTTGCCCTTGCCGTTCTTCACCACGGAGGCGTCCACCTTGGCGCCGGCCACCACGGGGGTGCCGAAGGTGGCCTTGTCGCCGTCGATGACGGCCAGGACCTGGTCAAAAACGACGGCGTCGCCCGCCTCGTTGGGCAGCTTCTCCACAAAGATCGTGTCGCCCTCGGACACCTTGTACTGCTTGCCGCCGGTCACAATAATTGCCTGCATTCTGTTTCACTCCTTCATGACGGACTCGCTCTCGGGGGCGGGAGGGAAGCCCTCCACTTGAAACCCAGTCAAAGCGGCTAAATTAGTATATCAGCCCTAAATTCGCTTGTCAATTAATTTTTGGGCGATTTCCGGCTTTTTTCCGTGGTCAATCCCGGTCCAGGGCCTCCGCCACAGCGGCGAGATAGTTGGGCTCGTAATCCTCGATCTCGCCCCGGTCGCAGGCGGCGGCCAGGCCGGGGTCGATCGGCAGCCGGGCCAGCACGGGCAGGCCGTGCTCCTGGGCTACGGCGTCGATGTGGCTCTCGCCAAAGATCTGGTGGCGCTTGCCGCAGTCAGGGCACTGGAAGTAACTGTAGTTCTCCACCAGGCCCAGGACGGGGATGTGCATCAGCTCCGCCATCTTCACCGCCTTGGTGACGATCATGCGCACCAGATCCTGGGGGGAGGTGACCACGATGATGCCGTCCACGGGCAGGGACTGAAAGACGGTCAGGGGCACATCGCCGGTTCCCGGGGGCATGTCGACGAAGAGGTAATCCACCTCGCCCCAGATGACGTCGGTCCAGAACTGCTTGACAGCTCCGGCGATGACGGGGCCCCGCCAGACCACCGGGTCGGTCTCGTGCTCCATGAGCAGGTTCAGGCTCATCACCGAGACGCCGCCCTTGGACTCCACCGGGTAGATGCCCAGCTCACTGCCCGCGGCCCGGGTGTGGATGCCGAAGGCGGTGGGGATAGAGGGGCCGGTGATGTCGGCGTCCAGGATACCGACTTTTTTCCCCCGCTTGCGCATGGCGGCGGCCAGGGAGGAGGTTACCAGGCTCTTGCCGACGCCCCCCTTGCCGCTGACAACGGCAATGACCTTCTTGATATGGGAGAGGTCATGGGGCTTGGCCTGAAAGCTCTGGGGGCTGGTGCGCTCCGCGCAGCTCTCGCCGCAGGTGGAGCAATCGTGCGTACATTCGGACATGGGGTTTCCTTCTTTCTTATTTTTCAGTCATTCATTCTCCAAAATGGGACAGCAGGGCTCTCCCGGGTTACTTATACTTATACGTGCCGCCCCCGATGAACTCCCGCAGCAGGGAGCTGGGCGGGAGCAGGTCCGGGTCGATGGGGACAAAATACCGGAAGGCGTCCACCAGCTCGTGCAGCTCCTGAAAACGGGGATTGGAGAGGTCGAGCTTTTCCAACGCCTGGGCGAGCTGAGGGGCGTAGCGGGTGAAGACGCTCACCTCGCAGGGCAGGGAGGAGTCCAAGGTGATATGGGCCCGGCCCTTGAAGGGGGAGATATAGCGCTTCTCCCCCCGGCGGACGTTGTGCCACATGGAAAAGGTCTCGGTGAGGGAGGTGCCCCGGAAATTCAGATCCCGCACGGCGCGGCGGGTGATGCGCATCCAGGTGCCCTTGAAGCGCAGGGCCTCCCCATCCAGCACGTTGGAGCGGGCCGAGACATAGAGGGTGGTGGCCTCCGGATGCCGCCCAGCAATGTCGTCGTTGAGGGCGTGGATGCCCTCGAAAATGGCCACCTCGTTCTTGGCCAGGCGCAGGGGGCGGCCCCGGGCCTCGTTGCGGCGCTGGGTGGCAAATTCGAATTTTGGGATCACCACCTCCTCCCCCCGGGCGAGCTTGGTAAAAGTCTCGTCCAGCAGATCCATATCCAGCAGCCGGGGGGACTCAAAGTCGATGTCCCCCTCGGGAGTCCGGGGGGCCTTGGCGGGGTCCAGGGTCTTGAAATAGTTGTCCAGGGAGATGGTGTGGGTGGCCACACCCATGCGCTCCAGCTCCTCCTCCAGCTTCAGGGCGGTGGTGGTCTTGCCGGAGCCCGAGGGGCCGGAGAGGAGGACCACAGGGCTCTCCTCCATCCGCGCACGGATGGTCCCGGCGGCCTGACGCACCCGGGCCTGGTAGTCGGCGTCGCACGTGGCGGCAAAGGCAGCGGGGCCGTCGTGGGCCCGCCGGTTGATTTCTTCCAGTTGGTAGGGCATGGATTCTCCTTTCCGGGATCAGATGGTCCGGGGCAGCCCGGCGAGAAAGTCCGCTGCCTGGCGCTTGCCGCGCAGCAATTTCTCCAGGCTGCCCACATATTCGTGGGGATACTTGGGGTTGGCGATGCGCTGGATGCGCCCGGTGACGGGGTCCACCAGCTTGGTGACCCCGCCGCCCCCCAGAGATAGTATGGTGTGCAGTTCCTCCATCATGCAGATATTATAAAGGCTCTCCCATCCCGGGCGGGTCCAGCCCACATTTTCAAAAGAGCCGGACATGTACTTCTGCCGGTAGAGGTAGTAGGGGACCAGGCCATGGGCGCGCAGGGCGGACCAGGCGTAGGAGAGCATGGCCTCCACGTCGTCTGCAGAGGGGAGGGCGGGCCCCTCTCCGGAGCCGTCTCCCATCAGGCGGGAGCCCTTCTTGAGGGCCAGAGTGTGGACGGTGATATTCTCAGGGCCCAGGGCCAGCACCTGGTCCAGAGAGGCGCAAAAGCCCTCCGGCGTGTCCTGGGGGAGCCCGGCAATCAGGTCCATGTTCACACAGGGGAAACCCGCCTCCCGCACCAGGGCAAAGGCATGGAGAATGTCGCCGGCGGTGTGAGAGCGGCCCATGGCGGTGAGGACGGCGTCCCGCATGGTCTGGGGGTTCACCGACACCCGCTCCACCCCCCGGCGGCGGAGGACAGCCAGCTTTTCTGCGGTGATGGTGTCGGGCCGGCCGGCCTCCACGGTGTATTCGCTGCAGCGGGAGAGGTCAAACCGCTCCTCCACCCGGCCCAAGAGGGCCTCCAGCTGTCCGGCGCTCAGGGTGGTGGGGGTGCCGCCGCCCACATAGATGGTGCGCACAAAACAGCCGCTGCGCTTTAGCTGGGCGGCGGCGGCGTCCACCTCCTGGAGCAAAACGTCCAGGAAGGGGGAGAGAAGCTGCAAGGCCCGGCCCACGTCGGCCGAGACAAAGGAACAGTAGGCGCACCGGGTGGGGCAGAAGGGAATGCCGATGTAGAGGGAGACCTCGTCGGGCTTCAGGCTGGCTTTGGCCCGAAGGCTGGCCTTGGCGCAATCCATGGCCAGCTCCGCCCGGCCGGGAGAGACCCGGTAGGTCTCCCGAAGCTGCCGCTCCGCCTCCTCCGGGGAGGCGCCCCGCTCCATGGCCCGGGTGGGGATCTTCACCGGGCGCACCCCAGTCAGGGCCCCCCAGGGCGGCTCCTTGCCCAGGGCAGCCACCCCGGCGCGGTAGAAGGCCAGCTTTAAGATCCGCTGGCACACCCGGTCCCGCTCCAGAGGGCCGTCCGAACCGGGGACGGGGGCGGAGTCCTCCCCCGCAAAATGCCCGCCCCGCCAGGTGAGCTCCGCCCGGGCGGCCAGCGTCCCCACCCGCTCCGTAAGGGTGAGGACCGCGGCATTCTCTCCTGGCGGCAGGAGGCCCTGGAGGTACTCGGGCCGCTCCTCGGGAAAGAGGGTGAGGAGCATCTGTTCGGCGGCATAGCGGTAGTCATGTCCTTGTAGGATCAGGTACATAGGCGCGGCGGAGGGCTCAGCCCTCCTTCAAGGCCTCCTTCAGATAGTAGTTGTACTGGCGCTCATGGTCCAGGGTGGTGGGGTCCATGTGACCGGGCAGGACGGTCAGGTCCCCCTCCAATTTGCCCAGGCGGCGCAGAGAGGCCTTCATATCGGCGGCGCTGCCCCCCACCAGGTCGGTGCGGCCCATGGAGCCCTTGAAGAGGGTATCCCCCGTAAAGAGGGTATCCCCCGCCCGCAAGACCACCGACCCGGCGGTGTGGCCGGGGGTATGGAGGACCTCGAAGACCACCCCGCCCATGTTTACATGGTCTCCATCCTCGTAGAACGTTAGCTCCCCCATCTCCTCAATGAAGAAGAAGGGCTTGGGCATCTTGGCGTCGGCAGGGTGGACGTATACCGGCACGCCGGGCAGCTGCCCGCGCAGCATGGGGATGCCCCGGGTGTGGTCGTAATGGGCGTGGGTCAGAAGGATGTACGCTACCTGCCAGCCCTGCTCCTGAACGGTCTCCAGAATGTGGGGGTCCGAAGTACCGGGGTCAATGATCGCGCAGGCCTTGCTCTCCTCGTCTCCTACCACATAGCAGTTGGTGGCCACGGCGGGGAGATAGACGGTTTTGATTACCATAAAAATCACCTCAGAGAAACAATTACATCAGATCGGTATCCAAAAGGATGGTGACAGGGCCGTCGTTCTGGCTGAATACCTGCATATCCGCGCCAAACTCCCCGTGTTCCACCCGAAAGCCCCGCGCGGCGCACGCGGCCATAAACTGCTCATAGAGGGGGATGGCCACGTCGGGCTTGGCGGCCCCCGAGAAGCTGGGCCGGCGGCTTTTGGTGTCAGCATAGAGGGTAAACTGGCTCACCACCAGCAGCGCACCCCCCACGGCGGAGAGGTTGAGGTTCATCTTTCCATTCTCATCCTCGAAGACCCGCAGGCCGCAGATCTTGTCGGCCAGCTTTTCCGCCTGAGCCGGAGCGTCTTGGGGGCCCACCCCCAGCAGCACCAGAAAGCCCTGGCCGATAGCGCCGTTGACCTTGCCTCCGATTTCCACGGAGGCGCTCTTTACTCGCGTTACCACTGCGCGCATATTGATCGGTTCCTTTCCAGATTGCGGGGGTACGCTACCGGTACTCCCGCTTCATCCCCCGGGCATAGAGGGGGTCAATGTCAAAATAGGCCAGGTCGCCGGGGGCGCACTTCAGGTCGGTCACATCCACCAGGGTCTCGATGGCCCCGGGGCGGCCCAGAACCCGGACCTTCTGCCCGGCAATGCGGACGGTAAAGCGCCGGCCCCGCCACCAGCGGCGCAGCAGGGAGAAGAGGCCCTCCTCCCGCGCAGGGGTCACGCCAAAGCCGTTCTGATACCCCACCGGGAGCACCGCCACCCGGGTAGGGCGGCGCAGGCGGACGGGGCGCTCACTCCCCAGGTTATGCCCCTTGGGGAGCCAGTGGATGTCCTGAACGGCGCTCTCTCCGTAACCCACCCGGACCAGGCCGTCCCCCCGCCGGCGGCGGCAGCGGCCCAGGAGCACCGAACCCGCCCGCACCGCGTCCAGCCGGGCAAAGCCGCAGTGGAGCAGGGCATAGGACCCGGCGGCATGGGCGATGCCAGTCTCAAACCCGGCGGCGTGGACCGCGTCCAGCGCGGCCTGAAACGCGTGAAATGGCTCCTCGGCGTCCTGCCCCCCGGTGCGGGCGGCGTGGAGCTGCGTATAGATCCCTGAGAGGGCCACGTTGGGCAGGCTCCGGTAGAGGTTGACAATCTTCTCCGGCTCTCCGGCGGGAAAGCCCCCAAAGCCCAGGCCGGTGTCCACCTGTACATGGGCCTCAGCCACGGTAGAGCGGCGCTCGGCCGCGCCGTTGAGGGCCAGGGCTGCGTCCAGGGAGCCGATGGTGCACACCGCGTTTAAGTCGATGAGCTGGTCCAGCGCCTCCCGGTCAGAGAGGGAGCGGAGCATGAGGATCTCCTCCTCTACCAACCCGGCCTTGCGCAGGGCGCGCACGTCCTCTACCTCGGCCACAGCAAAGCGGCCGATGCCCTCCTCCCGCAGGAGGCGGGCCAGCTCCACCGTCCCTGCGCCGCCGCCGTCCCCGGTGAGGACGCCGTAGATGGCGGCGCTTCCGGCCTTCTCCCGCACCACGGCAATATTATTCCGCAGGGCGCTTTTTTCCAGAACCAGCGTGTTCATGGGCAACCTTCTTCCCCAAAATTCCGCCCTCGGGCGGGACGTACGGCGGCGGCGTTTGTCTAAGACAACATTATACCCGCTTTGCCGGGGAGCGTCAATGAAATTTCCGGGAGGAGGGCGGGGAAACCTTGTGTTTTGGCCGGGAAAGTGGTACAATTCTTTGATAATACCCTTTGAGAAACACGGAGCGGAGGAACCGACTTGAAGCGAGAGACGACACAGATCACCCCCGAGCAGATCGCCGGGCAGATGGACTACTGCATGAAGGTCCACGCCATGAACGCGGGGATGGACCACACCCCCCTGGCCATGGTGGACACCTACGGCTGCCAGCAGAACGAAGCCGACTCCGAGCGGCTGCGGGGTTACCTGAGCGAGATGGGATACGGCTTCACCGATGATGAGCACCGGGCCGACCTGGTGCTGGTGAACACCTGCGCCATCCGGGAGCATGCCGAGCAGCGCGTGCTGGGCAATGTGGGGGCCCTGACCCACACCAAGCGCTCCAACCCCAACCAGATCATCTGCCTGTGCGGGTGCATGGCCCAGGAGCCCCATGTGGCCAGAAAGGTGAAGGAGTCCTACCGGCAGGTGGACCTGCTCTTCGGGCCCCACGCCCTGTGGCGCTTCCCGGAGCTGCTCTGGCGCGTCCGGGCCACGGGCAAACGGGTCTTTGAGAACACCGACGAGGCCGGTTCCATTGCCGAGGGCATCCCCGTGGTGCGCCAGGGGAAGGTAAAGGCCTGGGTGTCCGTCATGTACGGGTGCAACAACTTCTGCACCTACTGCGTCGTGCCCTACGTCCGCGGGCGGGAGCGCAGCCGCCGCCCGGAGGTGGTACTGGAGGAGATCCGGGGCCTGGTGGAGGCGGGGTACAAGGACATCACCCTCCTGGGCCAGAACGTGAACTCCTACGGCAAGGACCTGGCGGAGGGCGTGAACTTCGCCCAACTGCTGAAGCAGGCCGCCGGGCTCCCCGGCGACTTTCTCCTGCGCTTCATGACCAGCCACCCCAAGGACGCCTCCCAGGAGCTCTTTGACGTCATGGCCTCCTCAGAGAAGATCGCCCCCTGCTTCCACCTGCCCTTCCAGGCGGGGAGCGACCGGGTGCTCAAGGCCATGAACCGGGTCTACGACCGGGCGGGCTATCTGGACAAGGTCCGCCGCCTGCGGGAGACCGTGCCGGGAGTGGTCATCACCTCCGACGTGATCGTGGGTTTCCCCGGGGAGACCCAGGAGGAGTTTGAGGAGACCATGAGCCTTATTGAGGAGGTGCGCTTTGACGCCCTCTTTACCTTCATCTACTCCCCGCGGGTGGGCACCCCCGCGGCCAGCATGCCCGATCCCATGTCCCGGGAGGAGAAGCTCCGGAACTTCCAGCGCCTGGTGGAGCGGCAGGACCAGATTTCCGAGGAGAAGCACGCGGCCTATATCGGCTCCATCCAGCGCTGCCTGGTGGACGGCCGGGACGAAAAGGGCCTCACCGCCCGCACCGGCGGCAACCGCCTGGTCCACCTGGAGGGGGAGGATGCCCTCATCGGAGCGTTTGTCCCCGTGCGCATCACGGGGGCCAACAAGTGGTCCCTATTCGGGGAGCTGGCCTAAACGGCCCCGCCGGGCAGGCGGCCCGCGCGGTGAGCGCAGCCTCACCGGACTTCCAGTCACAGGAGAAAGAATGAGAGAAAAGGAGTCAGACACCATGCCAGCAGACACCACGCCCATGATGCGCCAGTACATCGCCATGAAGGAGAGCCACCCGGACTGCATCCTGTTTTTCCGGCTGGGCGACTTTTATGAGATGTTCAACGAGGACGCCAAGCTGGTGTCCAAGGAGCTGGAGCTGACCCTCACCAGCCGGGACCGGGGCAAGCCGGCGGAGGAGCGCACCCCCATGTGCGGCGTGCCCTACCACAGCGCCGACGCCTATATCGCCCGGCTCATCGCCAAGGGGTATAAAGTGGCCATCTGCGAGCAGATGGAGGACCCGGCCGCCGCAAAAGGGCTGGTGGACCGGGACATCATCCGCATCATCACCCCCGGCACGGTGATGACCTCCTCCATGCTGGAAGAGGGGCGCAACAACTTTATCTGCGCCATCTACCGGGACGGCGCCGGAACCGGCGTGTGCTTCTGCGACATCTCCACGGGAGAGTGCACGGTCACCTCTTTTACAGGGGCCGATGGGGACGAGCACCTCTACAACGAGCTGGGGCGGTACGCCCCCCGGGAGGCCATGCTGTCCGGCGAGGCATACCGGGACGCCCGGCTGGTGGAATTTTTGACCCAGAAGCTGGACTGCCGCTGTGAGGACGGCGGCGGGGAGCGCTTCCGGCTGGAGGGGGCCCGGACGGCGGTGGAGAAGCAGTTTCCCACCGGCTTTGGCCAGCTGCCCTGCGACGCCGCCGTCCAGGCGGTGGGCGGGCTGCTCTCCTACCTGTACGAGACTCAGAAGACCGACCTGTCCCATATCGCAACCCTGACCTATTACACCTCGGGCCAGTACATGGAGCTGGACCTCACTGCCCGGCGGAACCTGGAGCTCACCGAGACGCTGCGCTCCAAGGAGAAAAAGGGGAGCCTCCTGTGGGTGCTGGACAAAACCCGCACCGCTATGGGACACCGGCTCGTCCGCAGCTGGATGGAGCGGCCCCTCCTCTCTCCGGCGGCCATCACCCGGCGGCTGGGGGCGGTGGAGGCCCTGGTGGACGACGCCATCGCCCGGGAGGAGACAGTCCTCTGCCTAAAGGAGATCACCGATTTGGAGCGGCTCATCGGGCGCATCGTCTATGGCACTGCCGGCGGGCGGGACCTGGTGGCCCTGGCGGCCGGACTGGGGAAGCTGCCCCGCCTGCGGGAGCTCATCGCCCCCCTGCCCTCCCCGCTGCTCCAGACCTTGCGGGAGGAGCTGGACGACCGGAGCGAGCTGCGGGAGCTCATCGGGCGTGCCTTGGTGGACGAGCCGCCCTTCTCCGTGCGGGAGGGGGGCTTTGTCCGGGACGGCTACGATGCCGAGGTGGACCGCCTGCGGGACATCCTCCTCCACGGCAAGGACCGGGTGGCCGCTATCGAGGCCCGGGAGAAGGAGAAGACCGGCATCAAGAGCCTGAAGGTGGGCTATAACAAGGTCTTTGGCTACTACATCGAGGTCTCCAAATCCTACTACAGCCAGGTCCCCGAGAGCTACATCCGCAAGCAGACCCTGGTCAACTGCGAGCGCTATATCACCCAGGAGCTCAAAGACCTGGAGCATGAGATCCTCACCGCCCAGGACCGCATCACCGCCCTGGAGTACCAGATTTTCTGCCGGGTGCGTGAGACGGCGGCGGCCCAGGTGGGGGCCATCCAGGCCTCCGCAGCGGCGGTGGCCCAGGTGGACGTGCTCAGCTCCTTTGCCGCCGTGGCGGCCCAGCGCCGCTACTGCCGGCCGGAAGTGGACCTCTCCGACCAGATTGAGATTCGGGAGGGCTGGCACCCGGTGGTGGAGCAGATGCTCGCTGGCACGCCCTTTGTGCCCAACGACGCCCAGATGGACCTGGGCGAGAACACAGTGGCCATCATCACGGGACCCAACATGGCGGGCAAGTCCACCTATATGCGCCAGGTGGCTCTCATCGTCCTCATGGCGCAGATGGGGTCCTTTGTCCCGGCCAGGTACGCCCACATCGGCATTGTAGACCGGGTCTTTACCCGCATCGGCGCCAGCGACGACCTCTCGGCGGGGCAGTCCACCTTCATGGTGGAGATGACCGAGGTGGCCGAACTCCTGAAGAACGCCACCCGGCGCAGCCTCCTGATCCTGGATGAGATCGGCCGGGGCACCAGCACCTACGACGGCATGGCCATCGCCCGGGCGGTGCTGGAGTACTGCGCGGACAAGAAGTGCCTGGGGGCCAAGACCCTTTTTGCCACCCACTACCATGAACTCACCGCCCTGGAAGGGCAGATCCCCGGGGTAAAAAACTATCACATCGCCGCCAAAAAGAAGCGGGACGATATTCTTTTCCTGCGCAAGATTGTGCGGGGAGGTGCCGACCAGAGCTACGGCATTGAGGTAGCCAAGCTGGCGGGCGTGCCCGAGCGGGTCATCAAACGGGCCCGGGCCATCCTGGCCGAGCTGGAGGAGGGGGGCGCACAGGCCGCCCCGGCGCCTCAGGCCGCCGCGTCCGGCCAGGTGAGCCTTACCGACTTGGGGGCTCTGGAGGTGGCCGAGCGCCTGCGGCGGTTGGACGTGAATACCCTCACCCCCATCGAGGCCATAAACCTGCTCTATGAGCTCAAGCAAAAGCTGGACTGACCCATCCGCCCACGCCGATTAAGGAGGCATATACCATGTATCCGCGCCGAAACTGGCAGGAAAAACTCACCCTGGGGGAGTGCGTGCGAGGTCTCGCCCTGGCGTTCCTATATCTCTGCGTCTTCCCCTTCGCCATGGCCTGGGTGCAGCGGACGGGCGGCGTGGAGCTCCCGGTGGCCGAGACCAATGTGATCTACTACTTTATCTCGGTACTGCTGGTGTTTCTGCTCTTCTGGCGGTTTCTCAAACGGAATTTTACCCTCCTCTTGGACCGTCTGCCTGAAAATTTATGGGGGGCGGCGGTGGGCCTGGCGGGGTGGGTTGTGCTGGATGGTTTGGCGCGGCTCATCCCCCTTCCGGTAGCCAACCCCAATGACATCACCTACGCAATGGAGTATCTCCTCTCTCCTCGGGCTACGGTGGTCATCCTGGTGGTGCTTATGCCGATTGTGGAGGAGATGCTCTTCCGGGGGCTCCTCTTCGGCACCCTTCTGCGGTACAGCCGGGGGCTGGCGTATGCGGTCTCAGTGCTCGTCTACGCCTTTTTCTGCGTTTGGCAGTTTGTCTTTTCCTATGGCCAGGTGGACCTGCGCTACCTCCTCCTGGCGGTACAGTACCTCCCCGCCGCCCTGGCCCTGTGCTGGTGCTATGACCACGGCGGGTCGCTGTGGGGGGCGGTGCTCCTCCACATGGCCGTCAACGGCCTGACCCTCCTGCGGATTGTGGCGGGAGGATAAGGGGGCCGCCGGCTCTCAAATTCCCAATAGAGAAAGCTTGGTGAACACGCAATGCCCCATATCCAGACGCTGGAGCCCCATGTGGCCGACCTGATCGCCGCAGGAGAAGTGGTGGAGCGGCCGGCCTCCGTGGTAAAGGAGCTGGTGGAGAACGCCATCGACGCCGGAGCCTCCACCGTGACGGTAGAGATCCAGCACGGCGGCATGACCCTGATCCGGGTGACCGACGACGGCTGCGGCATTGCCGCAGAGGAGGCGGAGACCGCTTTTCTCCGGCACGCCACCAGTAAGATTCGCAGCGAGTACGACCTGGAGGCCATCGGCACCCTGGGCTTCCGGGGGGAGGCCCTGGCCGCCATTGCCGCGGTGTCGCGGGTGGACCTCTTGACCCGCACAGCGGAGGAAGAGGTGGGGGTCTCCCTGGAGCTGGAGGGGGGCATCGTGGCCGCCAAGGAGGAGGCCGGGTGTCCCAGAGGCACCACCCTGGTGGTGCGGGACCTCTTCTACAACACGCCCGCCCGGCTCAAGTTTATGAAAAAAGATTCGGCGGAGGGAGCGGCGGTCTTTGCCGCCGTCCAGCGCCAGGCCCTCTCCCACCCGGAGGTGAGCGTGCGCTTTCTGCGGGACGGGAAACAGGAGCTGCTTACCCCCGGGGACGGCCAGCTCAAGAGCGCCGTCTACTCGGTCTTAGGCCGGGACATAGCCCTGGGCTTTCTCCCGGTGCGGGGCTCCGGGGAGGAGATGCAGGTCTCCGGTTTTGCCTCCCTGCCCGCCTGCTGCCGGGGCACCCGGGGATACCAGCACTTTTTCGTCAACGGCCGCTATGTGAAGTCCCGCACTATGATGGCCGCCCTGGAGGAGGCCTATGCCAACCAGAGGATGGTGGGGAAATTTCCCGGCTGCGTCCTCCACCTGACCACCAAGCTCAACGCTGTGGATGTAAACGTCCATCCCACCAAGCAGGAGGTCAAGTTCAGCAGCGAACGGAAGGTCTTTGACGCGGTATATTATGCGGTGAAATCGGCCCTGGAGGGGGACCATACCCGCCCGGCAGCCGTGCTGGAGCGGCCCGAGGCCCACGACAGCGTCACCCCCAATCAGACGAAATTCCAGACCATGACGGCCCAGGAGTACCGGGCCCTGGCGGGGAGGGCGGGGAGTGCCCCCCAAAAGAAGCCGGTGCGATCGGGCCTCTCCGCCCTGGAGCGCACGGCCGCCGCCCCGGAGGGGCGTGGACGGGTATCGCTCCACGACTTCACCGCCTCCCGGACTGCCCCGGCCCCGCGCCCGGTTCCAGAGCGGGCAGCTCCGGCCCCCTCTGCGCCGGTCCCCCCGTCCCCAGCTCCGGCAGAGAAGCCACCTGTCCGGCTTGCGCCGGAGCCCGCGCCCGCGCCTGTTGTCCTGGCGGAGGAGCCGGAGCCCTGGCGGGTGGCGGGGGAGGTGCTGAACACCTACATTATTGTGGAGCAGGGGGACCGGGTTCTTCTAATCGATAAACACGCTGCCCACGAGCGGATGAATTTTGACAAGCTCAAAGCGGAGGGGTATACTCCCATGTGTCAGGTGCTGCTCACGCCGGTGGTCTTTACGCCCCCTGCCCCGGAGGGTGCGGCGCTGCTGGAGCACCTGGACCTGCTGGAGCGCTTTGGCTTTCAGGCGGAGGACTTCGGCGGTGGAGCCCTTATTGTGCGGGAGTGCCCCGACTACCTGGGCGCCGGGGAGGTGGAAAACACCCTCACGGAGCTGGCGGGAGAGCTGCTCGCCACCGGCCGGGCCGACCCGGAGGCCGCCCGGGATGCGGTGATGCACACCATGGCCTGCAAGGCGGCCATCAAGGGCGGGCAGAAAAACGCCCCCGCGGAGCTGGAAAAAGTGGCCCGGGCGGTGATGTCGGGGGAGGTCAAGTACTGTCCCCACGGCCGCCCGGTGGCCATCGAGCTCACGCGGGAGCAGTTGGAGAAGCAGTTTAAGCGGGCCTGAAGGAGGGCGGGAAAAACTTCCCTCAGGCGACAGGATTCACGGGAAATTCTGGTAATAATTGGTTATCATAGAGCCATTCCAGGCCAGACGGCCAGAGAAAGAAAAGGAGTGCAGCTCTATGCAAAAGATCAACAACCTTCAGGACCTGTTTCTGCTCCGCGCCCGGAGCGGCAAAGCCAACGTGACGGTATTCCTTATGAATGGGTACCAGATCCGGGGCCAGATCACCGGCTTCGACGCCTTTGTGGTCATCGTCCAGAGCGAGGGCAAGCAGCAGGTCATCTACAAGCACGCCATCTCCACCATTATCCCCGAGCGGCCCATCTCTCTGGAGGCCGACCGGCCCGCCCGCAGCGGCGAGGGAGGGAGCGCCCGGTAACGGCGGAGGGGCGGCGGACAGGCCCCAGCGTGGCCGGGAGAGAACCATGGAAATGAAACAAGGACCGCTGCTCAACCGAATCATGATGCTCTTCTTTTTAGGGGCCATTTTGCTGTACATCGGCGTCTACACCTGGGACGCCCTGACCAATCCATTTACCACCGTGACGTGCTATCGCGCCACAGTGGAAGATGTGCTGGAGGCCACCGGCGTACTGGTCCGGGAGGAGGAGCCCATCCAGGGCTCGGGCGCAGTCGTGGAACTCCTCTTCCAGGAGGGGGAGAAGGTGTCCAGCGGGGATACGGTGGCGCTGCTCTACAACAGTACCGACGCCGCCGGGCGCAGCACCCAGCTCGCCGCCCTGGAGGAGGAGCAGGAGCAGCTGGAGTACGCCCTGAACGCCTCTGCCACAGCCAGCAGCAGCGCCCGCCTCAACGACGAGATCATCCAGGCCATCGCCGGCCTGCGCTCCTCCACGGCGGCCGGGGACTTTACCCGGCTGGAGGACCAGACCATGGAGCTGCGGGGGCTCATTTATCAGCGCTCAGCCGCCTATGGCGGGGAAAACTCGGCCGACCAGAGCCAGCTCCAGGCCCGCTTGGAGAGCGTCAACGGCCAGATTGCCTCCCTCACCGCCCAGACAGGATTGGAGACCAGCGCCGTCACGGTGAGCCAGCCGGGGATCTTCTCCGGCCTGGTGGACGGATATGAGACCCTCCTCACCCCGGAGGGGGTGCTGGCCATGGCTCCGGCCCAGCTGGAGGCCGCCATGGCCCAGAGCCCTGCCTCCACGACAGGGGCGGTGGGCAAGCTCATCACCAGCTCGACCTGGTATTTTGCCTGCATCCTCACGGAGGAGCAGGCCGGCCAGCTCACCGAGGGGCGCAGCGTGGAGGTGCGCTTCTCCCGGGACTGGTCGGGCGAGGTGGACATGACGGTGGAGCGCATCAGCGCACCGGTGGACGGAGCATGCGCCGTGGTTCTCTCCAGCAGCAAATTTCTCTCCGAGACCACCCTCCTGCGCCGCCAGACGGTGGAGCTGGTCTTCCAGTCCCGGGAGGGGCTGCGGGTGCCGGCCTCTGCCGTGCGCACCGAGGCCTGGATGGACGAGGAGACCGGCGAGACCGACTGGGTGGTGGGGGTGTACGCCCTGGTGGGCCTCCAAGCGGAGTTCAAGCCGGTAGAGGTGCTGGACCAGCGGGACGATTACTGCGTGGTGACCCCGGTGGACTCTGACAGCGCCTCGGACATCCTCCGCTCGGGGGACCAGGTCATCATTGCCGGAGCAGAAATCTACGACGGCATGGTCATCGACTAGAGATTGAGAAAGAAGGGTCCGTTATGACTTTGGCAGAACGTGTTGAGGCGGTACGCGCCAAGATTGCCGCCGCCGCCCGGGAGGCGGGCCGGGAGCCGGGGGAGATCACCCTGGAGGCAGCCACAAAGGTGCAGACCTCCGAGACCATCCGGCAGGCTATTGCCGCCGGGATCACGGTGTGCGGTGAAAACCGGGTGCAGGAGATGACCGCCCATTTGGCCGATAACGCCTATGAGGGGGCGGCGCTCCACTTCATTGGCCACCTCCAGACCAACAAAGTGAAATTTGTGGTAGGCAGGGTAGACCTGATTGAGTCGGTGGGATCCCTCCATCTGCTGGAGGCCATCGAGGCCCAGGCCGCCAAGGCCGGCGTGGTCCAGGACATCCTTCTCGAGGTCAATGTGGGCGGCGAGGAGAGCAAAAGCGGCGCGGCCGTCTCCGAGCTGCCCGCACTGGCGGCGCGTGCCGCCCAGATGGAGCATGTACGCCTGCGCGGCCTCATGGCCATCCCCCCTGTTGCCTGCGAGCCGGGGGCCAACCGGCCCTTTTTTGCCAAAATGCAACAGCTTTTTGTTGACATAAAGGAAAAGATGGACGATAATAAAACTGTTATCGACTGCCTATCCATGGGCATGAGCGGCGACTATATGGACGCTGTGCGGGAGGGGGCTACCCTGGTACGGGTGGGGACCGCTCTCTTTGGGCCCCGGCCGCCCATGGGCAGTCCCCGGTGAGCGGGCCGCGGGCCCCTCTGAAATCGCCAGCAGGAAGGATGACGGATCATGGGAATTATGGATGAGCTGCGGCGCTTGGCCCGGCCTTATGAGGATGAGGAAGAGACCGACGGGTACGACGACGACTACGACGCCGCGCCCCGGAACGAGCGCAGCGATTACAGTGAGCGCAAGAGCGCGCCCAAGAAGGAGAGCGCGTCCTTCAACATGGAGCCCGAGCGCCGGAGCAACAAAGTGGTCAATATCCACACCACCACGCAGCTCCAGGTGGTGCTGGTCAAGCCCGACCGGTTTGAGAACGCCGCCGAGATTGCCGACCACCTGCGGGAGAAGCGCACGGTGGTGCTCAACCTGGAGCAGACCAACAAGGACATCTCCCGCCGGATTTTGGACTTCCTCTCCGGCGCAGCCTACGCCCAGGAGGGCAAGGTGAAAAAGGTGGCCCTGTCCACATACATCATCACCCCGTATAATGTGGATATTTTGGGGGATCTGATTGACGAATTAGAGAGCAACGGCCTCTACTTTTAAGCCGGAGCAGGAGGGCCGAGGGCCCTTGAGACTATGGAAAAGCGGGGGAAGCAACTATGATGACGCCTCAGGAGGTCTCGGAGCACGCCTTTGCCAAGGCGTCCTTCGGCGGCTATAATATGGCCATGGTGGATGAGTTTTTGGACCTGCTCACCGCCGATTACACCTCCCTGTACAAGGAAAACGCGGTCCTGAAAAGCAAGATGAAGGTGCTGGTGGAGAAGGTGGAGGAGTACCGCTCCACTGAGGACGCCATGCGCAAGGCCCTCCTGACCGCCCAGCGGATGGCTGACGACATGGTGGCCGAGGCCGAAGCCAAGCGCAATCAGATGCTCCAGTCGGTGGAAGCGGAGGCCAAAGCCCGGCGCAACCGCCTGCGCCAGGAGGTGGCCGACGAGGAGGCCCGTCTGAGCGCCGCCCGGAAGTCCACCGCCGCTTACATCGCCAAGCTGCGGGAGCTCTACCAGCACGAGATGGAGTTCCTCTCCGGCCTGGATAAGCTCCGCGCGCCGGAGGAGCAGCCCGATCCGGTGGCCGAGGCTGCCCAGGCCATCGACTCCGCCGTGGAGCAGGCGGTGAAGGAGGAGGCGCCTGCCGCTGCCACCGACAATACCGTCACCGTGGAAGTGCCGGTGGAAGACAAGTCTGACGGCGGGCTCTATGCTGAGCTCATGGAGCTGAACCTGAACCCGGGCGAGGGGGAGCGGCACAAGCGCCCCTCCCGCCAGCCTTTGGAGAAGGCCCGGGTGGGCGCGGGCGCCGAGGAAGAGGACGACACCGCCCCCACCAAGCGCATTGACTTCTCCAACCTCCAGTTCGGCAAGGACTACGAAATCAAGTAAGCCCCTTGACAGCAAGGGGAAAAGCGGATAAGATAGTAGCGTTTTCAATATTTAAAACGCGTGGAAAAGGACGAGTAACGCACCCAAGACCGCACAGAGAGCCGCCGTACCGGTGCAAGGCGGAGGGGAAGGGAGCGCGAAGATCACCTTGGAGCGCCCCGCTGAACCAGTGGAAGTAAGCGGGGACGGCTGGCCCCGTTACCGGCCATCAGAGGGGCCGCGGCATGCGCGCGGCAACGAGAGTGGTACCGCAGAGGTGGAGCGCCTTTGTCTCTTGAACGTCAGGAGGCAAGGGCGCTTTTTCGTGGGAGGAATGGAAATGAGCGTCAGATGTCCTCTGTGCGGCCGGGAAATGGAGCCGGGCCGCCTGTATGGCAAAGCGCCTCTACTGTGGAGCCCAAAGGAGAAGAAGCATACCCTGCTCCGGGGGAAAGAAGACGTGAGCCTTCTCAACGGCGCGTTCCCGGAGGCGTGGATCTGCAGGGACTGCCATAAAGTGGTGGTCCATTACAAATAGCCGGCCCGGTTTGACGGGGGAAAAGGAGGCGCGCTATGGCGTTGGAATGGCTGAAACGATGGGGGCAGGACACCCCGCGGGTGCACAGCTTTTGGCCCTGCAGCTTTGAAGAGGCGGGAGAGGCGGCCACGTGCATCGCCCAGGGCGACATTGTCCTGCTCAATGTGGAGCACCTGGAGTGGGAGGTGGCCCGGCGGGTGGTGGATTTCCTGTGCGGCGCGGCCTTTGTGGCCGGCTACTCCCTCCACCGGACGGGGATATACAATTATGTCCTGCTGCCGGACGGGGTAGAATTCTCTGAGGAGATCCCCAATCAGGCATCGCGGGAACACGGCAATGGGCCGGAAGAGGGACCCTGCGTCCCGCCGGAGGTGGAAAAGGAGCCCAGGCCGAAGCAAGGGCCCAAAGAACCGGCGGAAGAGGCGGAGCCTGACCTCCCACAGCAAGGGGAATCAGAGGCGGAGCCTGAGCCCGCGGAGCCGCCGGAGGAAGATCCGGACCCCAATCAAAAAGACGAATAAATGAGTTTTTATCACAGAGAAAAGGAGAAAAGACCCATGGACTATAACAAGACTGTCCACCTGCCCCAGACGGACTTCCCCATGCGGGCGGGCCTGCCCAAGCGGGAGCCGGAGATGCTCCAGGAGATGTATGACCACGATCTCTACCACAAGATGATCGCCCGCAACGAGGGCAAGCCCCTCTTTGTGCTCCACGACGGCCCCCCGTACGCCAATGGCAACATCCACATCGGCACCGCCCTGAATAAGATCCTCAAGGATATCATCGTCAAAGAGAAGAACATGACGGGCTTCTGCTCCCCCTATGTGCCCGGCTGGGATACCCACGGCCTGCCCATCGAGAGCGCTGTTCTTAAAGATAAGAGCGTAAAGCGGGAGGAGATGACCACTGCTCAGTTCCGTACCAAGTGCCGGGCTTATGCGGAGAGCTACATTGCCAAGATGACGGAGCAGTTCCAGCGCCTGGGCGTGCTGGGCGAGTGGGACGACCCCTATATTACTCTGCTTCCCGAGTTCGAGGCCAAGCAGATCGAGGTCTTTGGCAAGATGGCTGAGAAGGGCCTCATCTACAAGGGCATGAAGCCGGTCTATTGGTGCCCTCACGACCAGACCGCCCTGGCCGAGGCTGAGATTGAGTACCAGGACGACCCCTGCACCACTATTTTTGTGAAATTCCCTGTCCGGGACGACAAGGGCAAGCTCGCCCAGTATGCCGACCTCTCCAAGACCTACTTCGTCATCTGGACCACTACCCCCTGGACCATCCCGGGCAACTTTGCCATCTGCCTGAATGCGGAGTTCGACTATGTCCTCCTCCAGGTTCCCAATGGGGAGGTCTATATCCTGGCCGAGGGCCTGGCTGAGAGCGTGTGCAAAGCCGTCCATATCGACTTTGCCGCCTGCAAGGTCCTGGCCACGCTCAAGGGCAGTGAGTTTGAGCTCATGACCGCCACCCATCCCCTCTTCGACCGGGAGAGCGTCATCCTCAACGGCGAGCACGTCACCCTGGACGCCGGCACCGGCTGCGTCCACACGGCCCCCGGCTTCGGCGCGGAGGACTTCCAGATCTGCCAGCAGTACGACAAGGCCGGCCTCACCCAAATCGGGACCCCTGTGCCGGTAAACGCCAAAGGCGTCATGACCGACGAGCGCTACAACGGCCAGTACTACGCCAAGGGCAACGATATGGTGGTGGAGGACCTGGAGAACGAGGGCTTCCTGGTGGCCAAAGAGAGGATTACCCACTCCTACCCCCACTGCTGGCGGTGCAAGCACCCCATCATTTACCGGGCTACGGAGCAGTGGTTCTGCTCAGTGGACGCCATTAAAGAAGCCGCGGTGAAATCCTGCGACTTCATCCAGTGGCACCCGGGCTGGGGTAAAGAGCGCATGATTTCTATGATCTCTGAGCGCAACGACTGGTGCATTTCCCGTCAGCGGGTCTGGGGTGTGCCCATCCCTATCTTCTACTGCGACGAATGCGGGACTGACATCGTCACCCACGAAACCATCGCCCATGTGGCCGCGCTCTTCCGGGAGCACGGCTCCAACGTGTGGTTCGACCGGGAAGCCAAGGACCTGCTGCCCGAGGGCTTCGTCTGCCCCAAGTGCGGCAAGACCCACTTCTCCAAGGAGACCGACATCATGGACGTGTGGTTTGACTCCGGCTCCACCTGGGCCGCCGTGGCCGCTGAGCGTCCCTACCTGAAGTACCCCGCTGATCTCTACCTGGAGGGCGGCGACCAGTACCGGGGCTGGTTCCAGTCAAGCATGCTTACCTCTATTGCCGTCAACGGCATAGCTCCCTATAAGCAGATCGCCACCCACGGCTGGACTGTGGATGGCGAGGGAAAGGCCATGCACAAGTCCCTAGGAAATGCTGTGGCTCCTGACGAGGTTATTAAGGAGTACGGCGCTGATATGTTGCGGCTGTGGGTGGCCAGCGCCGACTATACCCAGGACATGCGCATCTCCAAGGATATCATGAAGCAGCTCAGCCAGGCCTACCTGAAGATCCGCAATACCGCCCGGTATATGCTGGGCAACCTGTGCGACTTCGATCCGGATACCGGCCGGGTAGCCCACGACAAGCTCCAGGAGTTGGACCAGTACGCGATCTCAGCGTTTAACGACCTGGTGAAGGAATGCCGCGCCGCCTATGACCGCTATGAGTTTCACGCGGTCTACCGCGCGGTGTACAATTTCTGCGTGGTGGATATGTCCAATTTCTACCTGGATATCATCAAAGACCGGCTCTACTGCGGGGACGCCCCCGCCCGCCGCTCCGCCCAGAGCGCCCTGTACACCATTCTGGATGGAATGACCCGCCTGATCGCCCCCATCCTGGCCTTTACCAGCGACGAGATCTGGCACGCCATGAAGCACGCCTCTGGCGTGAACGGGGAGAGCGTCCTGCTCAACGACATGCCCGCCTACGAGGAAGCCCTGGCCTTGTCCGATGAGGCCGCCGGGCGGTGGGAGAAGCTCCTCTCGGTCCGTGACGCGGTGAATAAGGCTCTGGAGAACGCCCGGAACGCCGGCGTGTTTAAGAAAGCTCAGGACACCGAGATCACCCTCTCGGTCTCCGAGGAGGACGCGGAGTTCCTGAAAGATGTGGATCTGGCCAGCCTGTGCATTGTCTCCAAGGTCGCCGTTACGACTGAGGCTGTGGAGGGAGAGAAGGCGGAAGACTGCCTGGTGCCCTGCACCATCGCCGTCAAGCTCTCCGAGGCTCCCAAGTGCCCCCGCTGCTGGAACCACAATGAGCACATCGGCGCGGAGGGATACCATGCCGAGCTGTGCCCCCGCTGTGCGGCTGTGGTGGGGCAGTGATGCTCCGACCTGACTGATTGAGGACCCCGCCGGATCAGACCCGGCGGGGTCCTTTGGCCTGAGGGAAAAGGGCCTCATAACGCTGTTCGGTGAGGAAAAACAAGACAGGACAAGGGATTCAGGCCTTTACGAATCAGGGGCCGATGTGATACAATCAAAAGAAACGGCCGGGTTTTGACCGCCGTATGGATGAAGGAGGGGCCAGCATGGAAGAATTGAAAGAGCTGCGGGAGCGGCTGAGCCAGCAGCGGCCGGTGGAGTGGGATTCCTTCCCCGATATTGGGCTATATATGGACCAGGTGGTGTCCTATCTGCCCCGCCAGCTCATCCACTACGGGGAGGGAGAGGTACTCACCTCTGCCATGGTCAACAACTATATCAAGGACGGACTCCTGCCCCGGGCGGCGGGCAAGCGCTACTCCCGCATCCACCTGGGGTATCTGACCGCCATCTGTGTCCTCAAACAGGTCCTCTCGGTGAAGGAGACAAAGCGCCTGCTGGCCATCGGCTCCCGGCGCAAGAGCAGTCCCGAGGAGCTGTATGCCTACTTCTGCCGCCAGTTGGACGCGGCCCTCACCGAGACGGCGGAGAGCCTGCCCCAGGACGGCGGGGAGGAGGATCTGCCCCGGCTGGCGCTGAACCTGGCGCTGCGCAGCTATGCCGACCGGCTGGCCTGCCAGCGGGTGCTGGACATTATGGCCCAGCACGAGGCCGGGGAGGAACACCCGGCCAAACGGAAGGAAAAGGCCGGACGGGCTGCCCGCGAGAGCGGCGAATGAAGAGGAGGTTTCCCATGAGCAAGTATATCATTGTGACCGATTCCTCGGCGGACCTGAGCGCCGGGATGGTGGAGCAGCTGGAGCTGTCCGTTTTGCCTCTGGCTTTTGTGCTGAAGGGCAAGACCTACCGCGACTGGCCCGACCGGCGGGAGATGCCCATCCAGGAGATCTATACTGCCCTGCGGGAGGGGGAGATGGTGACCACCGCCGCCGTCAATGTGGCCGAGTACCAGACGTTCCTGGAGCCCATCCTGGCAGCGGGGACCGATGTGCTGGTGCTGGCCTTCTCTTCCGGGCTTTCCACAACCTGCAACTCAGCCTTTATCGCCGCCCAGGAGCTGCGGGAGAAATACCCCGAGCGCAAGCTTTTTGTAGTCGATACCCTGTGCGCTTCCCTGGGTCAGGGCCTGCTGGTGTGGCACGCCGCCCGGATGCGCCAGGCCGGCAAGCGCATTGAGGAGGTCCGGGATTGGTGTGAGGCCAACAAGCTCCGCCTGTGCCACTGGTTTACCGTGGACGATCTCCACTTCCTCAAGCGGGGAGGGCGGGTGTCGGCGGCCACCGCCGTAGTGGGCACCATGCTCCAGATCAAGCCGGTGCTCCATGTGGACAACGAGGGCCATCTCATCAACATGGCCAAGGCCCGGGGCCGGAAGGCCGCACTGAAGGCCCTGGTGGACCACATGGAGGCGACCGCCATGGATCCGGCAGGCCAGACCGTCTTCATCAGCCACGGCGACTGCCTGGAGGACGCACAGTTTGTGGCCCAGGAGGTTTCCAAGCGCTTTGGCATCCCTCTGGAGCGCATTGTCCTCAACGAGATCGGCCCGGTCATCGGCGCCCACGCGGGCCCGGGCACGGTGGCCCTCTTCTTCCTGGGGAAGGAGCGGTGAGCATGGAGGACATCAAGTGGCTGGAGGTGGCGGTGGAGACCACCGAGGCGGATTTAGAGGCCCTCACCGCCCGGCTGACCATGAACGGGGTCACCGGCCTGGTCATCGAGGACGAGGCCGACTTCAAGGACTTTTTAGAACACAACCGCCAGTATTGGGACTATGTGGATGAGGACCTGCTGGAACGGATGAAGGGCGTATGCCGGATCAAATTCTATGTCTCGGACGACGCGGACGGGCAGAAACAGCTCCAGACCTGGATGGCCGGGATAAAAAAACCCTACACCACCGCCGTGCTGGGAGAGAACGACTGGGCCCACAGCTGGCAGAAATACTATAAGCCCATGGAGGTGGGGGAACGGCTGTACATCGTCCCCGAGTGGATGCGGGATACCCCCGTGCCCGCGGGGCGGACCGCCCTCTATTTGAACCCGGGCCTTACCTTCGGCACGGGCTCCCACGCCTCCACTCAGCTGTGCCTGGCCGGAGTGGAACGCTACACCGTCCCCGGCGCGCCGGTGCTGGATTTGGGCTGCGGAAGCGGGATCCTCTCGATCGCCGCCCTGCGCCTGGGCGCCAGCCGGGCGGTGGCGGTGGATATCGACCCCAAGGCGGTGGGAGTGGCCTACGAGAACGCCGCCCTCAACGGCATTGGGCAGGACCGGTACCGGGCCCTGGCGGGGGATATCCTCACAGACGATGGCCTGGCGGCGGAGCTGGGGGAAACCCAATACCCCTTGGTGCTGGCCAATATCGTGGCCGACGTGATTATTCCCCTCTCGGGGAAAGCGGGCCGCTTTTTGAAAAAGGGCGGGACCTTCCTGTGCTCAGGGATCATTGACAGCCGGGCCGGGGAGGTGGCCGCCGCCCTGGCGCGCAATGGCCTGACCCTGCTGGAGCGCTGGGAGCGCAAGGGCTGGGTGGCCCTGGCGGCCCGCATGGATTGAGCAGACCCATATGGACCCAGGAAGGGGCGCCCCGGCTTTGCCGGGGCGCCCCTCTGTCCAAGATGCACGACGATCCGGCGGAGAAGGGGAATTCTCTTTCTGCTCTGTTACTTGTATCTGAGCGCCGGATTTGATATAATAAACTCTGATTCTAAATTTATAGACGGAAAAGGGGGGAGCGGTTATGAAGTATCAGCAGTGGCGGCGGCCGGCGGGAGAGTATCCGGGCCGGGCGGCGCTGGAGGAAGCTGGAATCCCTGCCCTGCCTGCGCTGGTGCTCGCCGCCCGGGGGATCGACACCCCGGAGAAGGCCCGCTCTTTCCTCTCCTGCGGGCAGGAGCGGCTGGCCGACCCCTTTCTGCTCAAAGATATGGATCGGGCGGCAGCGCGCATCCATCTGGCTCTGGAGCGGGGGGAGACCGTATCAGTCTACGGTGACTACGATGTGGACGGCATCACCTCCACCTGTCTTTTGACCAGCTACCTGCGGGAGCGGGGCTGCCGGGTCATACCACATATCCCCGACCGGCTGGAGGAGGGGTACGGCGTGGGCCGGGGGGCGCTGAAGGCCCTGGCGGAGCAGGGAGTCACCCTGGTGGTGACGGTGGACTGCGGCATTACTGCCGTGGAGGAGACCCGCTATGCCGGAGAGCTGGGGATGGACATGGTGGTCACCGACCACCACGAGTGCAAGGAGATCCTCCCACCCGCTGCGGCGGTGGTGGACCCCCGCCGGAAGGACTGCCCCTATCCCTTTAAGGCCTTGGCCGGGGTGGGGGTAGCTCTGAAGCTGGTACTGGCCCTGGAGGGGCCGGAGGGCCGGGACGCGCTGCTGCGCCAGTACGGGGACCTGGCGGCCATCGGCACGGTGGCCGACGTAATGGAGCTGACCGGGGAGAACCGGACCATCGTCTCCTTGGGACTGGAGCAAGTGCGCCACACCGCCCGGCCGGGCCTTCAGGCTCTGCTGCGGGAGGCGGGGCTCAACGAGAAACCGCTCAACTCCATCTCCATTGGCTATACGCTGGCTCCGCGGCTCAACGCCGCCGGACGGATGGGCCGGGCGGGCCTGGCCGCCGAGCTGCTCCTCACCAGGGACCCCGCGCGGGGGGAAGCGCTGGCCAAAGAGCTGTGCGAACTCAACCGGGAGCGGCAGGCCATTGAGGCGGAGATCTTTGAGCAGTGCGTCGCTCTGGCCGACGCCATCCCCGCCGCAAAGCGGAACGTCCTGGTGCTCTCGGGGGAGGGCTGGCACCAGGGAGTGGTGGGCATCGTGGCCTCCCGCCTGACGGAGAGATACGCCTGCCCGGCCTTTATGATCTGCCTCCAGGGTGGCAAGGGGAAGGGCTCTTGCCGGTCCTTTGGGGGCTTCAACCTCTTTGCGGCCCTGGAGCGCTGTGCCGGGCTGCTGGAGGGCTACGGCGGGCATGAGCTGGCCGCCGGATTTACGATTGACGAGAAGAATATCCCCGCTTTCCGGGAACGGATAAGCCAGCTGGTGCTGGAGCAGACCGGCGGGACGGAGATGGTCTCCACGCTGGAAATCGTCGCGGGCATCCCGGACTTGTCTCTGCTGGGCCTGGAGCAGGTGGAGGCGCTGGATCTTTTGGAACCCTTTGGCGCGGGCAACCCCCGGCCGGTCTTTTTCCTGGGGGGATGCACCGTCTCCTCCGCGGTCGAGGTGGGGGGCGGCCGGCATCTGAAGCTGCGCCTGGCCGAGGGCGGGCGGTCCTTTGACGCCATCTTCTTCTCGGCCACAGCGGCTGAGGCGGGAATCGCCTTGGGCGACCGGGTGGATGTGGCCTTTTTTCCCCAGATCAATGAGTACCGGGGCTGGCGCTCGGTCCAGCTCCAGGTGGTGGACCTGCGCCGGGCCCTCACCCGGGCCCAGAGCGAGCGGGCCCTCTACGAGCGCTTTGTACGGGGGGAGCCCCTCACCCCCGGGGAGGCAGCTTATTTGCTGCCCAGCCGGGAGGAGTTTGTGGGCCTGTGGCGGTACCTGAAGGAGCGCAGCGGCCCCAGCGGCGTGGAGGAGACCTCCCGCCGCCTGACCCGGAACCTGTCCCGCAGCTTTGGGCGGCACGCCCCTCTGCCCCGGACCATGATCTGCCTGGAGGTCTTTGACGAGCGGGGCCTTATTCACCTGGAGCGCAGCGGCGAGCATCTGTCCATCCACATCCACCAAGTGGGAGGGAAGGTGGACCTGGAGGAGAGCGGCATTTTGCGCCGCCTGCACCAACTCATGGAAGACTGAGCCCACGGAGCGGGATTTGCCCCTCCGGGGCAAAAGCGGAAGGCCCCGCCCTGGGGCCGGAACGGAGGTTTTTATGGACCCTATCCTGGAACGCTATCAGGCGCTGGAGGCCCAGATCAAAAAATATAACCCCGCGCTGGACACCAAGCGGCTCTACAGTGCCTTCTCGTTTGCCGACAACGCCCACTCGGGGCAGCTGCGCAAGGACGGCTCGCCCTACATCACCCACCCCCTGGCGGTGGCGGAAATTGCCGCTGAACTGGAGCTGGACACCGAGTCCATCATGGCCGCCCTCCTCCACGACACCGTGGAGGATACCAGCGCCACCTACGAGGACCTGGCCAAGCTCTTCGGCAAGAGCGTGGCCGACCTGGTGGACGGGGTGACCAAGCTCACCCGGGTGCAGTACGTCTCCAAAGAAGAGGAGCAGATGGAGAACCTGCGCAAGATGCTCATGGCCATGGCCAAGGACATCCGGGTCATCCTGATCAAGATCTGCGACCGGCTCCACAACATGCGCACCATGGAGTACCAGACCCCCAAGAAGCAGCGGGAGAAGGCCCTGGAGACCATGGAGATCTACGCCCCCCTGGCCCACCGCCTGGGCATGCAGCGGGTGAAGTGGGAACTGGAGGACACCTCTCTGAAATACCTGGACCCAGTGGGCTACAGGGAGATCAGCGACGAGCTGGCCACCCGGGCCGCCGCCCATGAGGAGTTTATGGCCACCATTCAGAAGAGGATCGAGGACCGGCTGAAGGAGGAGGGGGTGAAGGCCACCGTCTACGGGCGCATCAAGCACGCCTACTCCATCTACCGGAAGATGTACACCCAGAACAAGACCATGGACGAGATCTTCGACCTGTATGCCTTCCGGGTCATTGTGGACGACCTGGCCGACTGCTACACCGTTTTGGGCTGCGTCCACGACCTCTTCAAACCTATCCTGGGCCGGTTCAAGGATTATATCGGCACCCCCAAGCCCAATGGCTACCAGTCCCTGCACACCACGGTCATCGGCCGGGAGGGCATCCCCTTCGAGGTGCAGATCCGCACTTGGGAGATGCACCACACCGCCGAATACGGCATTGCCGCCCACTGGAAGTATAAGCAGGGCCTGGCCAACGACAAGCTGGGCACTGAGGAGGCCTTCGAGTGGGTGCGAAAGCTTCTGGAGGCCCAGCAGGACACCGACGCGGAGGAATTCGTGCGTACCATGCGGGTGGATCTCTTCGCCGACGAGGTCTTTGTCTTCACCCCCCGGGGGGACATCATCAACCTGCCCGCCGGAGCGACGCCCATCGATTTCGCCTACTCCATTCACTCAGCTGTGGGCAACCACATGACGGGGGCCAAGGTCAACGGACGGATGGTGCCCTTCGATACCCCTCTGCACAACGGCGAGATCGTGGAGGTCATCACCTCCAAGACCGCCCACGGTCCCAGCCGGGACTGGATGAACATCTGCAAGTCCAACGAGGCCCGCAACAAGATCCGCCAGTGGTTTAAAAAGGAGCGCCGGGAGGAGAATATCGCCACCGGCCGGGCCGCTTTTGAGTCGGAGCTCAAGCATGTGGGCCTCTCCCTGGCGGCCATCACCGCCGAGGATGTGCTCCCGCACGTACTCAAGAAAGTGCGATTTGGCACCTTAGACGAGCTCTATGCCGCCATTGGCTACGGCGGCATGACCGCCCAGAAGGCGGTGGTGCGCATCCGGGACGAGCTGATGCGCCTGAGCCGGGTCCAGGCCGCGCGCCAAGCCGCTGAAAAGGCCGCTCAGGAGGCCATTCTCCCTGGCCGGTCGGTGGCGGTGGCCCGGGCCGAGGCCGCCAAGCCCATCCCCAAGCATGCCAGCAACGGCATTGTGGTGGAGGGGCTGGACAATTGCCTTGTGAAGTTTGCCAAATGCTGTACCCCTGTGCCCGGGGACCCTATCGTGGGCTTTATCACCCGGGGCTTCGGCGTATCGGTCCACCGGACCGACTGTCCCAACTGCGCCCCCGAGAAGCGCAAGCCGGAGGAGGCTGGCCGCTGGGTCAAGGTGGCCTGGGCTACCGGCGATCAGAACGTCTATCAGACCTCCCTGACCATGTCCGGCAAGGACCGGGACGGCCTGACGCTGGACATCGCCATGGCACTCTCGGCAGCTAAGGTAAAGGTGACGGGCCTGTCGGCCCGCTCCCTGCCCGATGGATATGCCAACGTATCCATCGTGCTGGAGGTCAAGGACCAGAATGAGCTCAATGCCGTCATCAACAAGCTGGGACAGATCCAGGGGGTCTACCAGGTCAAGCGGGCCGCCGGCTAGGGCGGATGAACCGGGGCGCCCGATCGGGCGCCCCAACCATGGAGGCGTGAAAAATGGAAAACCGTTTCGTACCCCTGCTGCTGGGGGCGGACATCAACGTATACAGCATGGCCCGGGCCTTTCATGAGGCCTACGGCGTGAAAACTGTGGCCTATGGCATGTACCCCTCGGGGCCCTGCTATGGCAGCGATATCATTGATTACCGGGTGTGCGCCAACAATGACGCGCCCGAGGTGGTCCTGGAGAATGTAAAGAAGGTGGCCGCCGAGTTCCCCGACCGGAAGGTCATCCTGCTGGGCTGTGGGGACAATTACCTCACGTCCATCGCCTGTAACCTGGACCAGTTTCCCGAAAACGTCATCGCGCCCTATATCCCGCTCTCTCTGATGGAGACCCTCATCCATAAGGAGAAATTTTACGAGCTGTGTGACCGGTACGGCATCGGCCATCCGGCTACCTTTGTCTATCAGAAGGGGATGGGCCACGATTTTACCCTGCCCTTTTCCGGGCCTTTCGTGGTCAAGCCCGCGGAGAGCGCTACCTATTGGGACCACCCCTTCGACACCCAAAAGAAGGCCTATGTCCTCCAGACCCGGGAGGAGGTGGACCGGGTGTTGGACGAGATCTACGAGCACGGATATGAGGATTCCCTCATCATCCAGGACTTTATCCCCGGGGATGACAGCTTCATGCGGGTGGTGACCAATTACTCCGACCAAAAAGGGAAGGTCCGGCTCATGTGTGTGGGCCATGTGCTCCTGGAGGAGCACACCCGCCACGGCATCGGCAACCACGCGGTCATCATCACCGAGTCCCAGCCGGAGCTGTGCGAAAAGCTGAGGGGCTTTTTGGAGGAGATCGGCTACACCGGCTTCTCCAACTTCGACGTGAAGTACGACCAGCGGGACGGTAAGTTCAAGGTTTTTGAGATCAACTGCCGCCAGGGCCGGAGCAACTACTATGTCACCGGCGCGGGCTACAATCTGGCCCGCTACCTGGTGGAGGACCGCATTGAGGGCAAGAGCGGCGCGCTCACCGTGACGGGCAACCGGCACATGTGGCGGGTCATTCCCCAGAGCGTGGCCTACGACTACATTCCCAAGAAGTACCACGGGGAGATGAAGGCTCTGATCGATGCCGGGGCGGTGGTCAACCCTCTGTTCTATAAGGCCGACCGGAATTTCATCCACAAACTGCGCATCCTCAAGGACCAGTGGCGCTACAAGCAGCGCTACGCCAGCTCCATGGAGAAGGCCAACTGAGAGGAGGGACCCCTATGGGCGAGGCCCGTCTGGGCATTCTGGGGGGCATGGGCCCCCAGGCCACACAGGATTTTTACCAGCGCATCTTGGACATGACTGACGCAGTCCGGGACCAGGAGCATGTGCCCACCCTCATTTGGAGCGACACCCAGATCCCAGACCGCACGGCTGCCATCCTGGGCGGCGGAGAAAAGGCCGAGGCCTGCTACCAGCGGCTGCTGGCCGGGGCGCAGCTGCTGGAGCGGGCGGGGTGTACCGTGCTGGCCATTCCCTGCAATACCTCCCACTACTTTGCCGACCGGCTTCAGGGGGAGCTGAAGACGCTGCGTCTGGTCCACATGGTGCGGGAGACCGCCGCCGTCATGGCCCAGAGCGGCTGCCGCCGGGTGGGGGTGCTGGCCACCGACGGCACAGTGCGCACCGGGGTGTACCAGCGGGAGTGCGAGACCCTGGGCCTGACCTGCGTGCCACTGCCGGAGGAGGCGCAGAAGCTGGTCATGAGCATCATTTACGACGAGATCAAGCGGGGCGAGACGGGCTCCCGGGAGAAATTTGCCCTCATTGACCGCTGCCTGCGCCGGGACCTGGGGTGCGACGGGGCCATCCTGGGCTGCACAGAGCTGTCGGTCTACCGCAGCTACCACGGCCTTCCGGAGTATTATCTGGACGCCATGGATGTACTGGCCCGGCGGAGCATCACCGCCTGCGGCTACCCCCTGCGCATGGTCTGATAAAGCTTTTCTTACGATTTCGCCCGCCCGGTTGACGCCTTCAGGGAGGGCTGGTATCATGGCGGTAGAAAGGGGGGAGCCGGCATGGAGGCAAATATCCTGGTGGTGGACGACGAGGCGGAGATCGCCGACCTGGTGGAGGTGTACCTTCAGAGCGAGGGGTTCACCGTCTTCCAGTGCCGCACGGGCACGGAGGCCCTGGAGCTGGTGCGGAGGCAGCCTTTGGATTTGGCCATTTTAGATGTGATGCTGCCCGATATCTCAGGCTTCACCCTCTGCGGGGAGATCCGCAAGGAGCACCACTTCCCTGTCCTCATGCTCACGGCCAAGGTGGAGGATGTGGACAAGATTACCGGCCTGACCATCGGGGCTGACGACTATATGACCAAGCCCTTCAACCCTCTGGAGCTGGTGGCCCGGGTGAAAGCACAGCTGCGGCGCTATACCCGCTACAATGAGGCCGACCGGGGCGGGGAGGACATGCTGGATATCAACGGCCTGGTCATCAACCGCTCCACCCACGAGTGCTGGCTCTATGACAAGCCGCTGGTCCTCACCCCCATTGAGTTTGATATCCTCTGGATGCTCTGCGAAAACCGGGGCCAGGTCATCTCGGCGGAGCGGCTCTTTGAGAGCGTGTGGAAGGAGAAGTACCTGGACCGGAATAACACCGTCATGGTCCATATCCGCCGTCTGCGGGAAAAGATGGGGGAGCCCTCCCGGAACCCCCGGTTTATCAAGACGGTCTGGGGCGTGGGTTACAAGATCGATTAAACGCGGCGGGCGGCCGGAGGGCCGCCCGCACTTTTCTTTTCCAAGCGGGTATGCTATGATGAAAGGACAAACGACGATTGGGTGGTGAAGGATATGCAACGACCCCGCCTGTCCCTGGGCGACTACTACCAGCTGCTGCTGCGTCACGGGCTGCTGGCGGATTGGACGCCGCTCCGGGCGGATTTGAGCCGGGAGGTGGCCCTGGTGGCCTGCGACTCCCAAAAGGTGGTGCCCGGCACCCTCTTTCTCTGCAAGGGGGCGGCCTTTAAGGGAACGTATCTTGCCGGCGCGCTGCACAAGGGGGCTTTCGCCTATGTGAGCGAGCGGCCCTACCCGGAGGGCAGGGGCGCCCCGTGCATTCAAGTCACCGACATCCGCGCGGCCATGGGCCTCATGGCCGACCTGGCTTACGGCCACCCCTCAGGGGCGCTCTCCATCACAGGCATTACCGGCACCAAGGGCAAGACGACCACGGCCTATTACCTGAAGGCTATCCTGGACGCCTGGCGGACGGGGGAGGGAAAGAAGGCCAGCGCCATTCTCTCCACCATCGTCACCGACGACGGGGTGGAGCGCCGCCCGGCCAAGCTCACCACCCCGGAGCCCCTGGACCTGCAGCGCCACCTCTTTCATGCCTGGAGCGCCGGCAGCGAGTACGTGACCATGGAGGTCTCCAGCCAGGCCCTCAAGTATGGCCGGGTCATCGGGGTGGACCTGGCCTGTGCGGTGTTCCTCAACATCGGGGAGGATCACATCTCACCCGTGGAGCACCCGGACTGGGCGGACTACTTTGCCTCCAAGCTGCTCATCTTCCGGCAGGCCCGCTGCGCCTGCGTGAACCTGGACTGCGACCACGCCCAAGAGGTGCTGTCGGCCGCCCAGGGCTGCCAACAGGTGGTGACCTGGTCTCAGCGGGACCCGGGGGCCGACGTATATGCCTCCCAGATTCGCAAGGAGAGGGAGGGCATTCGCTTCCGGGTGCGCACCCCCCGGTATGAGGGGGAGCTGCTGCTGGGGATGCCGGGGCTCTTCAACGTGGAGAACGCCCTGGCCGCTGTGGCGGCGGCGGAGGTGTACGGCATCCCGAAAGAGGCGGTCTCCGCCGGCTTGGCCCACGCTGCCGTCCCCGGCCGGATGGAGCACTACGCCTCCGCCGACGGGCAGGTCTCCGTCATCGTGGATTACGCCCACAACGGCATGAGCCTGGAGGCCCTTCTCCGCTCGGCCCGGGCGGAGTACCCCGGCCGGGAATTGACGGTGGTCTTCGGCTGTACCGGCGGGAAAGGCATTGACCGCCGGGAGGGCATGGGGACGGCCGCCGGAGCCCTGGCCGACCGGATTATCCTCACGGAGGACGACCCGGGCCCCGAAGAGGTGGAAGCGATCTGCGCCCATATCCAGCGCTATCTGGACCCCTACGGCAAGATTGGACAGGTCATCCCCAATCGGGAGGAGGCGGTGGCCCGGGCGATTCTGGAGTGCGCCCCTCCGGCGGTGGTGGTGCTGGCGGGCAAGGGCTGCGAGACCGCCCAGAAGCGGAAAAACGGTCCCGAGCCCTGCGTGCCCGACGGTCTTTTGGCCCAGAAGGCCCTGGCCCGGCGGGAGGGGCGCGGATGAACCCCGCCCTGCTGGAGGATCTCTTTTCCGGCGTGGGGGCGGCCGCCTGGGGCCAGACGGCGTACACAGCCCTCTTGCCCCACATGGACGCCGCCGCCCAGGCGAAGGCACAGGCCCTCTGCCCGAATCCGGGGACGGTGCTGGTGGCGGCTTTCCCCTACTACGCGCCCTCCGGGGCGGGAAACCTGTCCCGGTACGCCCGGGGCCGGGACTACCATCTGGTACTGGGGAAGCGCCTGGGGACGGTGTGCGGAAAGCTGGAGACGGCCTTCCCCCAGAACTCGTTTGTCCCCGGTGTGGACAGTTCCCCTCTGCCCGAGCGGGAGGCCGCCTGGGCCGCGGGGCTGGGCCTGCGGGGGCGGAACGGCCTGGTGATCCTGCCTCCATGGGGGTCCTGGGTGTTTTTGGGGACGGTGCTCACCGACCTGCCCCCGGACTTCCCCCCTGCTGTTCCCAGCGGGGAGTGTCTGAACTGCGGCAGATGTGCCGGCGCCTGCCCCGGCGGAGCCCTGCTGGGGGGACGTTTTGACCCGGAGAAATGCCTCTCCCACCTGACCCAGAAGAAGGGGGACCTTCCACCGGAGCAGGCCGCCCTGGTGGCCGCCCATTCCATGGCCTGGGGGTGCGATATCTGCCAGGAGGTCTGCCCCTATAACGCTGCGCCGGAGCAAACCAAGTTATCCACATTTTCAAATGATTTGGTGGAAAACTTGACGCTGGAGATGGTGGAAGGGGCCACCAACCGCAGCTTTAAAGCCCAATGGGGGGAGCGGGCCTTTGCCTGGCGGGGGCCGGGGGTGATCCGCCGGAACCTGGCGTTGCAGGGGAAGCAAAAAAAGGAATAACCGCCGCCCATTCCGGCGATACTGAGGTATCAACGGAAAGGCGGCGGTTTTATGTTGGTAAAAGACCTGATGACGACCCCGGTGGTTACCATCACCCCGGGGGAGAGCACCGCTCTGGCGGCCCGGCTGCTGTCCCGGTACGACCTGGGAGCGCTGCCCGTATGCCAGAATGACGGGCGGCTGCGGGGGATCGTCACCGACCGGGATTTGGTGCTGCGCTGCCTGGCGCCGGGCGAGAACCCGGAGCGGGTGCCCATCGGCGATATCATGACCCGCAACTGCGCCTGGGTCTCCCCCGAGGCCAATGTGGAGGAGGCCGCACAGGTCATGGCCGCGGCCCAGGTGCGCCGCCTGCCGGTGGTGGAAGACCGGCGGGTGGTGGGAATGCTCTCCCTGGGGGATCTGGCCCGCAGCCGCACCTGCGAGATGGAGGCGGGAGAGGCGTTTGCCGAGATCGCCCGCGGGGTCCGGCGCCCTGCCGCCCCGCCCCGCCGGCTGAAAGATCCGCCGGGGGCCCTCTGAGTACGTCCAGGAAGCACCCCTTACCGCTATGGCGTGGGGGGAGCAGAGGAACCGTCCTTGTAGAGGGGGAGAGAGATGACAAAGCTGGTGAAGCGGCCGTTGGACTCGGCCCGGATGGACCCGCCATGGCGCTCTACGATCTCCTTGGCGATGGCCAGAC
>CALXCU010000177.1 GCA_944386885.1 uncultured Oscillospiraceae bacterium
CATAATTGGAGGTCTCGGAGGACACCGGGCGGGTGATGAGCTCCACGCCCAGAGCCTCGATGGCCTCTTTGTCCACCACGATGGGGGCGGCGTCCTCCTCCCGGTAGCGCTCCAGTAGTCCGGCGCGCACCTGGGCGGAGTTGCACAGGCACAGATCCACCAGCCCCGGCCCCGAGTGCTGGAGCAGGGCCGCGACATGGTCGCTGGCAGTCATGCCCTCGGTCTCGCCGTCCTGGGTCATGATGTTGCAGATGTACATTTTGACGGCCTTGGAGCGGCACACCGCCTCCGAGATGCCCTCCACCAGCAGGTTGGGGATGACGCTGGTGTACAGGCTCCCGGGGCCCAGCAGGATGAGCTCGGCCTCGGCGATGGCCTCCAGGGCGGCGGGCAGGGCCGGGGGCCGCTCAGGCAGCAGGCGCACGCTGCGGATCCGGCAGTCCTGTTCCTTCTTGAAGTGGAAGATCTTGGACTCCCCCACCACCGACGTGCCGTTTTCAAAGGTGGCCTCCAGCTGCACGTTCTCATTGGTCACCGGCAGGACCCGGCCGGTGATGGCCAGAACCTCGCTCATGCGGGCCACCGCCTCGTCAAAAGAGGGGTAGCTGCCGTTGAGGGCGGCCAGGATCAAATTTCCGAAGGACTGCCCCGTGAGCCGGCCCGACCCGTCCGGAAAGCGGTAGCTGAGAAGCTGGGACATGACCGGTTCGGCGTTGGCCAGGGCCTCCATACAGTGGCGGATGTCCCCCGGCGGGGGCATCCCCAGGTCCTCCCGCAGCACGCCGGAGCCGCCCCCGTCGTCGGCCACCGTGACGATGGCGGTCAGGCGGCGGGTGTGGAGCTTCAGCCCCCGGAGCATAGTGGACAGCCCCGTCCCTCCGCCGATGGCCACCACCTTGGGCCCATCGGCCCAGTGCTGATACGTTAGATCTGTCATGGTGCACTCCTCCTTCCTAGGACCGGGTCATGTCCCGGTGGTTTTCGCTGGCGCTGTAGCCCTTCTGCCGGATGAACTCACACAGCGCCCGGGTAATGGCCACGCTGCGGTGGTGGCCGCCGGTACAGCCCACGGCGATGACCAGAGCGGTCTTGCCCTCGGCCACATAGAGGGGCAGCAGGAAGCTGAGCAGATCCTCCAAATGGGCCATGAAGTCCAGGGTCTGCTGATACCGGAAGAGGAAGGAGCGCACCGGCTCGTCCAGCCCCGTCAGGCTCCGCAGCTCGGTGATGTAGTATGGATTGGGCAGAAAGCGCACGTCAAAAACCAGGTCGGCCTCAATGGGGATGCCGTGCTTAAAGCCAAAGGAGGTCACATTCACGGTCATGGCCTCCTCCTGCCGCCCGTCCCCGAACAGCCGCAGCAGCTCCCCCCGAAGCTTGGCGGTGGAGAGGGCGGTGGTGTCGATGATGTACTCGGCCTTCTGCCGCACCGGGGCCAGGTCGGTCTTTTCCAGGGCCACCGCTTCGGCCAGGGTGCGCTCGCCGTTGTTGGCCAGGGGGTGCATCCGGCGGGTCTCCTTATAGCGCTTGATGATGGTCTCCACGCTGGCCTCCACAAAGAGGATGCGGTGTGCGCAGCCCATCCGGTCCAGGGCGGCCAGCGCGTCAAAAAAGTCGTCGAAAGTCTGTCCGCCCCGGATGTCGTTGACCAGGGCCACCCGGTCGTACTTGCCCTGACCGGCCATGCACAGCTCGGCAAAGCGGGGCATCAGGGGGGCGGGCATGTTGTCCACCACATAGAAGCCCATGTCCTCCAAAAAGGAGGCCACCTTGCTTTTCCCAGCCCCTGACATGCCGGAAATGATGATAAAATCCATCCTTGCTCCTTTCCGCGCCCCCCGGTCACAGGCCCAGAGTGCGCACCTCCAGCTCCAGCTCCACCCCGGTCTCCCGGAGCACCGTCTCACGGACCTCCTCCACCAGGGCCAGCACGTCGGCGCAGGTAGCGCCCCCGCGGTTGATGAGAAAGCCCGCATGCTTCTCCGACACCTGGGCGCCCCCCACCCGGCGGCCCTTCAGGCCGCACTGCTCAATGAGGGCGGCGGCAAAATACCCCTCCGGGCGCTTGAACGTGCTCCCGGCGCTGGGGTACTCCAGGGGCTGCTTCTCCTTCCGGCGGCGGGAAAGGTCCTCCATTTTGGCCCGGATCTCTCCCGCGTCCCCCCGGGAGAGGGCAAACTCTGCCTCCAGAATGAGCCGCTCCGGATGCTCGGTAAAGTCGCTGTGCCGGTAGGAGAGATGGCACTCCTGCGCGGGCAGGGTCGCCGTCTCTCCCTTCCCGTCCAGGAAGGTGACCGCGGTAAGCACCTGGACCATCTCCCCGCCGTAAGCCCCGGCGTTCATAGTCACCGCCCCGCCCAGGCTTCCGGGGATGCCGTGGGCGAATTCCAGCCCGCTCAGGCCCCGGTCCAGGGCGGCGTTGGCCAGCCGGGCGAGGAGGATGCCGCTCTCCGCCCGCAGGCGGCCCTGGACCGCCCGCACCCGGTCCATGCCGCCGGTCTTGAGGCTAAAGCCCTCATACCCCCGGTCGGCCACCAGCAGATTGCTGCCGTTGCCCAGGTAGAAGGGGCGCACCTCCAGCTCCACCGCAGTCCGGACTGCGGCGGCCGCCTCCGCCTGGCTCCGGGGCAGGGCCATCAGCCGAGCCGAACCGCCAATGCCGAAGGAGGTGAGGCGGATCATGGGCTAATATTCTCTCAGCTCCAACTGGGGGCAGCGCTCCTGCAGGCGCCGGGCCAGCGTGGTATAACGGTCCATGGAACCCTCCTTATTGCTGCGCGCCGCAGGCCGGCAGCCCGCAGCGGGATTTTGAAATCAGAGCGGGGGACCGGGTGCGCCCAGTCCCCCGCAGCTTATTATAACAGATTTTTCGGTCAAATAGAATACCGCTTCTCAGCCGCCCAGGCCGAAGGCGTCAAACTGGGCCCGGGTGCCCCGGAATACATTCAGGTCGATCCTGTCCTGGTGGCCGTCGTAGCCCTCCAGCCGGGCCGAGTGGCTGTACTGCCAAAAGGTCCAGTCGTGGAGGAGAGGGGCGACTGAGGGACTGCTGATCCAGAGGGGGTAATCCCGGTACATCCCGCCGCTCAGGTAGAGCTGGTAGGAGCGGTAGGTGCAGTAGAGGATGGGCTTGACGCCGTAATAGTCCTCCAGCCGCTCCAGAAGGGGGTCCAGAATGGCCCGGGCCGTCTCCCGGGAGGCGGGCTCCTCCAGGTAGCTGCCGTAAAACTCAATGTCCACCACCGGCGGCAGGGCTCCCTCCGTTTTGGGCACGGTGGCGATGAAGTTCTCCGCCTGGCCCTCCCCCGAGCTGTCGTAGCTGAAAAAATGGTAGGCCCCCGGCCGCACCCCCGCCGCCAGGGCCCCCGTCCAATTCTCCGCAAAGCGCACGTCCCGCAGGCTGCTGCCCTCGGTAGCCTTGATGAAGGCGAAATCCACCCCCTGTCCGGCCAGGACCGCCCAGTCCACCTCCCCCTGGTAGGTGGACACGTCCACCCCAAAGACCTCCCACTCCTCCGGGTCAGCCTCGCTGCTCTCCAGGATCAGCCCCCGGCCATAGAGAAACGCCAGGCCCAGGGCGCACAGCACCGCCAGCACCGCCCCGGCCAGGAGCAGGCGGAAGAGCCAGCGCAGCACCCGCCTCATGGCCTTCCCTCCGGCGGGTCAAAGCCGTCCAGCTCCGCCTGCAGCTCCTGGAAAAACCGGGCTGCGTGAAATCCGTCGCAGGCCGCATGGTGGAAATGCCCTGCCAGCGGGAGCTGCACGCGCCCATTCTTCTCCCGACAGCGCCCCGCAGTAAAGGCGGGCAGGAGGAACCGCTCTCCTCGCGGCAGCCCCAGCTGGAAGCTGGTGAACGAGGTCCAGGGGAGCATGGAAAAGGGAAAGCAGTTGGGGGGCATGTCCGGCTGAGGGGCGAAGGCCGGGTCCGCTCCCCAGCGCTCCCCCACTGCCAGCCAGTTCCGCTCAAAAGCCGCCCAATCCGGGTCATAGGGCGTCCAGAGGTTGGAAAAAGTCTCCCATTCCGGGTGAAAGACCGTATAGCTGGGGTGGAGCGTCTCGTAGACCCAGGGGCGGTCCGCCTCGTCCACCCAGAGGCGCAGTTCCTCTTGGCGGTTCACCACCCGCGCAGTCAGCCAGAGCAGCGCGGGATAAAACCGCACCCGTCCCGCCTGGACCGCCCGCCGCAGTCCGGTTACATCCAGGCTCACCGTCAGATCATAGGTACACGGGATCTCCCGCAAGTAGTGGGAAAAATGTGTCCTTCTGGCCCAGTGTTCCCAGTCAATCGGATAGGTCTCCATGTCAGGCTCCTCTCGCGGGCGGCGCACGGGCCGCCCCTGTCCTATTTCGTATCCACTATCATACTGCCCCCGCCGCCCTTTGGCAAGCCCCGGGCAGGAAAAGGGCGCGGACCCGCTGCCGGTCCGCGCCCCCTGCCGCGGCGCTAATAGGCGGCCACGATCCCGCCGTCGTTGGCGTAGACCGTAGAGACCCCGCCGGTCTCACAGATGAGGATCTCCCCGAACTGACACTCCTTCAGGGCCATCTCCTTGAGGAGGAAGGCCCGCTCCAGGCAGTTGCAGTGGGCGATGCACAGCTTGCGGCCCACATGGCCCAGATCCTTGGCCATCAGCTCCACCATTTTGGCCAGGGCCTGCTTCGTGGACATGGCCTGGCCCCGTTTGCAGATCTCCCCCTCGGGCGTGGCGCCCATGAGGAGCTTGATGCCCAGGGTGCTGGTGATGAGATTTTGCAGCCGGGTGAGGCGGCCGTTTTTCCGCAGGTTGTCCAGAGTCTCCAGCACAAAGAGGGTCTGCATCCGGTCAAGAAAACGGGCGGTCTCCCCCACCACCGCTGAGAAAGGCGTCCCGGAGCTGGCCAGCTCCCACGCCTTCAGGGCCACCAGGGTCTCCCCGGCGGAGGCCGAGCAGGAGTTAAACACATGGATCTGGGCCTGGGGGTGCTCCTCCAGATAGAGCAGCCGGGCCTGGGCGGCGCTGTTGTGGGAGCCGGACAGGAGGGCAGAGAGGGTGACGACATAGATGTCCTCCGCCTCCCCCTCGAAGGCGGCCAGGTAATCCGCCGGCGACGGACAGGCGGTGCTGGGCGCGGCGGGGCTCTCCTTCATCTTCCAGAGGAGATCGGCCTGGTCAAAAGACGCGTCATCCGCCACGGTGTGCTCTCCCACCCGAATGGTCAGCGGGACCGAGACAATGTGGGGGTCGTTGCGCATGGCGGCGGTCAGATCACAGCAGCTGTCTACAACAATCTTAAAACTCATATTCATCATTCCTTAATATCATGTTAAGAATTAGATTTGGAGGTTTGGCATTATTGTAGCACGGCCGCCGTCCCTTGTAAAGAGGGCCCCCTTTAGTCCTCCCCGGCGTCCTCCTGCTGGATCTCCCGCAAAAGCTTCTGGTCCTCTTTGGAACTCAGGTCCAGCTTGGCGTACAGGTCGGGCCGCCGGTCCCGGGTGCGCCGGATGGACTGCTTGCGCCGCCAGCGGGCAATGTTGGCGTGGTGGCCTGAGAGGAGCACCGCCGGCACCTTCCGGCCGTGCCACTCCTCGGGGCGGGAATATTGGGGGTACTCCAGCATACCGTTCCAGTGGCTCTCCTCCTCAAAGCACTCCGGATCGGCCAGCACCCCGGGCACCAGCCGGGCCACCGCGTCGGCCACGCACATGGCGGGCAGCTCCCCGCCGGTGAGGACGAAGTCCCCGATGGAGATCTCCTCGTCCACGCACTCCTCAATAAAGCGCTCGTCCACCCCCTCGTAGTGGCCGCAGACCAGGATGAGGTGGTTATAGGTGTCCCGCAGGCGCCGGGCGTCGGCCTCGGTGAAGGTTTTGCCGCAGGGAGAGAGGTAGATGGTCCGGGTGGGGCCCTCCCCCAGAGCCTTGGCGTGCGCCCAGCAGCGGTAGAGGGGGTCGGCCTGCATCACCGCCCCGTGGCCCCCGCCGTAGGGGTAGTTGTCCACCTGCTTCTGCTTGTCCAGGGTGTAGTCCCGGATCTGGTGGGCCTCGATGCGGATCAGGTCCCGCTCCTGGGCCCGGCCCAGGATGGACTCGTTCATCATGTCCCCCACCGTCTCGTCAAAGAGGGTGAGAATGTCGATCCGGTACATCAGCGCTCCATCCCTTCGATCAGGTGAACCCGGACCCAGCCCGCGTCCACGTCGGTCCCGCGCAGGAAGGCGTCCACCGCCGGGATGAGATACTCTTTTCCGCCGCCCCGGACCACATAGACCTCGTGGGCGGGGGGCGTGAGCACCTCTTCCAGTATGCCCAATTCCTCCCCGGTATCATCGTTGACGACCTTCAGGCCGATCAGGTCGGCCAGAAAATGCCGCCCCTCGGGCAGCACCACGCCGGTGCGGTCGATGCTGACCACCTTGTTTTTCAGGCGCATGGCGGCGTTCACGTCGTCCACGCCCTCCAGACGGGCCAGCACATTGCCCTTGTGGGGGCGGCTCTCCCGGACCTTCACCGGCGCGCCGTCGATATAGAGGGTGTCGAATCCGCAGAGGAACTCGGGGCTGTCACACCAGGGGACGATCTTCACCTCGCCCCGGACGCCGTGCGTGTTGACCACCTGTCCGGCCTCTAAAAATTGGTTTTTCATAAATACCTCCGTTCCACGCTCCTGCGGGATACAAAAAGCGGCGGGGCATTCCCCGCCGCTTTTTCAGTCGACGATCTCGACCGAGACCTTTTTCCCCTGGCGCTGGGCCACCGAGCGCATCAGCGCCCGAATCTCCTTGGCAATGCGGCCCTGGCGGCCGATCACCTTGCCCATGTCCTCGGGGGCCACCCGAAGCTCCAGGACGGTCTCGCTCTCACCCGGGTACTCGGCAACCGA
>CALXCU010000178.1 GCA_944386885.1 uncultured Oscillospiraceae bacterium
ATGGACGGCATCACCAAGATCGCCACCGACGCGGCCGACCTCATCTACGAGATGAGCCAGCCCATGATGGAAAAAGGCATGAACCTGCGCTATGAGTACTCCCCCGAGTCCTTCATGGGCACCGAGATGGACTACGCTGTGGAGATCTGCCAGGCGGTGCTGGAGCACCTCCACGCCACCCCCGAGCGGAAGGTCATCCTCAACCTGCCCACCACCGTGGAGAACTGTATGCCCAACTACTTTGCCGACGAGATCGAGTACTTCATCCGCAAGCTCCCCAGCCGGGAGAGCGCTATCATCTCCCTGCACCCCCACAACGACCGGGGCTGCGGCGTGGCCACCGCCGAAATGGGCCTGCTGGCCGGGGCCGAGCGCATTGAGGCCACCCTCTTCGGCAACGGCGAGCGCACCGGCAACGTGGACATCGTCACCCTGGCTCTGAATATGTTCACCCAGGGCGTGGACCCGGAGCTGGACTTCTCCAACATCAACAAGATCCGGGATATGTACGAGCGCTGCACCAAGATGAAGGTGGGCGAGCGGCAGCCCTATGCCGGCGAGCTGGTCTTCACCGCCTTCTCCGGCTCCCACCAGGACGCCATCAACAAGGGCACCCGCTATATGGAGGAGACCCACAGCGACAAGTGGGAGATCCCCTACCTGCCCATCGACCCGGCCGACGTGGGCCGCCAGTACGAGCCCATCATCCGCATCAACTCCCAGAGCGGCAAGGGCGGCGCGGCCTATGTGATGCAGCACTCCTTCGGCTTTGACCTGCCCAAGGCCATGCACCCGGAGTTTGGGCACATCGTCCAGGTGGAGACCGACCGGGTGGGCACCGAGCTCAAGCCCGAGCGCATCTATGAGCTCTTCAAGCACGAATACATCGACGCCACCTTCCCCTATCAGCTGGTACGCCACTCCTTCGCCGAGTTCACCGACGAGCAGGGCCACTCCCATGTGACCTTCGCCGGCACCATCCGCCATAAGGAGACCGTCTTCCAGGTCCAGGGCTCCGGCAACGGCCCCATCGACGCCTTCTTTAACGCCATCCACGGCCAGAAGATGGACCATTTCACCTTCGTGGACTACAAGGAGCACGCCATCAAGCAGGGCTCCGACTCTCAGGCCGTGGCCTACATTCACCTGAAGGATGAGGAGGGCCGGGACTGGTTCGGCGTGGGCATGAGCCACAACATCAACCTGGCCCCTCTGAAGGGCATCCTCTCCGCTGTCAACCGCTGGTGGAATCAGGGCCGGAAGAAGTAACCCTCGCGTCAAAAACGGCTTGGGTCCGGCGCGGCAATGCCGCGCCGGACCCTTGCTTTTTTTGCAAAATTCAGGTATCCTTATCTTTGGACTTGAATTTCTTGAATGAGGCGAATCGCAATGAAGTATCTGCTGGACAGTCACACCCACACCGTGGCCAGCGGCCACGCCTACAGCACCGTCCTGGAAATGGCCCGCGCCGCCGCTGACCAGGGGCTGGAGCTTTTATGCATCACCGACCACGCCCCCGCCATGGAGGGCACCACCTGCCGGGACTATTTCGCCAACAGCCGGGTCATTGACCGGGAGCTCTTTGGCGTGGAGATCATGGTGGGGGCCGAGCTCAACCTGCTGGACTGCGAGGGGCACATCGACCTGGACGACGCCATGCTGGCCAAGCTGGATTTGGCGATCGTCAGCCTGCACACCAAGTGCATCCCCTCCGGCGGCTCCGCCGAGGGCTACACCCGCGGCCTTCTGGCGGCCATGGAGAACCCCTATATCAACATCCTCGGCCATCCGGACGACGGCCGCTACCCCCTGGACTACCCAACCCTGGTCCGGGCCGCCGGGGAGGCCGGCGTGCTGCTGGAGGTCAATAACAGCTCTCTGACCCCAGGTTCCTTCCGGGTAGACGCCCCCGTTCACTGCGCCGGGATGCTCCGGGAGTGCAGGAAGCAGGGCGTGCCCGTCGTGGTGGGCAGCGACGCCCATTTCTTCTCCTATGTGGGCCGGCATCAGTACGCCCAGGCCCTTTTCCAGGAGCTGGACTTCCCCGAGGAGCTTGTCCTCAACCGGGATCCGGCGGCTTTCCGGGCCCACATTGCCGCCCGCCGGGCCAGAGCCGGACAAAAAAAGTAAACGCCCTCTTACCCCGAACAAACCTGCGCCGGAGTGCCAAAGCACTCCGGCGCAGCTCTTTTAGGTGTTGTGGTCGCTGACGTGGACCTGTTTCAGGTTGCCGATCTTGTGGCTGCGCCGCTCCAGCTCCTCCAGCACCGCCGAGAGGGGAATGCCCTGATCAGCCATGAGCACCATCAGGTGGTAGATGAGGTCGGAGATCTCCCCCACCGTGTCGGCCTGCACGCCGTTTTTGGCGGCGATGATGGTCTCTGCGGACTCCTCACCCACCTTCTTCAAGATCTTATCCAGCCCCTTGTCAAAGAGGTAGCAGGTGTAGGAGCCCTCCCGGGGGTGGGCCTTCCGGTCCAGCACCACTTGGTAGAGCCCCTCCAGCACGTCGTTTCCCTGCATGGGTTCGTTCTCCTTTCCGTCCATGGGAATTTCATGAAAAAAGCAGCTGCGCGCCCCCGTGTGGCAGGTGGGCCCCTCCGGGCGGCAGAGATAGAGCAGCGTATCGGTGTCGCAGTCGGTGACCATCCGCTCCACATGGAGGAAATGGCCGGAGCTCTCCCCCTTGTTCCAGAGCTTCTGGCGGCTGCGGCTCCAAAACCAGGCGGTCTTGGTCTTTAAGGTGAGCTCCACCGCCTCCCGGTTGGTAAAGCCCAGCATGAGCACGTCCTTGGCCGCTGCGTCCTGGATGATGACGGGGATCAGGTCGGATTTTTGAAAAAGACAGTCCAGATCAAAGTCCATCCGCTTCACCTCACCGGAATGTTCCGGCCCCGCAGGTAATCCTTCACCTGGGGGACGGTCAGTTCGCCAAAATGGAAGAGAGAGGCCGCCAGCGCTGCGTCGCAGCCCGTCTCCGCAAAGACCTGGGCAAAATGCTCCAGGCTGCCGCAGCCGCCGGAGGCGATGACCGGGATCCCCACCGCCGCCGTCACCGCCGCCGTCATGGCCACATCAAAGCCTGCACTGGTACCGTCGCCGTCCATGGAGGTGAGCAGGATCTCCCCCGCCCCCAGGGCCTCGCCCTGCTTTACCCACTCGATGAGGTCCCGCCCGGTGGGCTTCCGGCCGCCGGCGACCACCACCTCCCAGCCTCCGTCCCCCCGGGCCCGGGCGTCCACCGCCAGCACCACGCACTGGGAGCCGAAGCGCTCCGCCGCCCGGGCGATCAGGCTCGGGTCGGCCACTGCCGCCGAGTTCACCGAGATCTTGTCGGCCCCCGCCCGCAGCAGCTCTTTAAAATCCTCCACGGTGCGGATGCCGCCCCCCACCGTCAGGGGGACAAAGCCCTGCTCCGCCGTGCGCGCCACCACGTCGGCCACCGTCTTGCGCTCCTCGTGGGTGGCGGTGATGTCCAGGAAGACGATCTCGTCCGCCCCCTGGTCCGAGTAGTACTTGGCCAGCTCCACCGGGTCCCCTGCGTCCCGGATGTTCACGAAGTTGACTCCCTTCACCGCCCGGCCGTCCCGCACGTCCAGGCAGGGGATGATGCGTTTGGCTAACATTGGCTCCCCGCCTCCTTTACTGCCGCGGCCAGGTCCACCGCCCCGGTGTAATAGGCCTTGCCGATGATGGCCCCGTAGAGGCCCATGGCCTGAAGCTTCCGCAGGTCCTCGTTGCAGGACACCCCGCCGGAGGCCACGATGCGGCAGGAGACCGCCTTTTGCAGGGCTTCCAGCCGGGCAAAGGAGGGGCCCGAGAGCATGCCGTCGGTGGCGATGTCGGTGAAAATCAGGGTCTCCACCCCCAGTTCCTCCATGGAGCGGGCGAAGTCCAGGTATTGCAGGCCCGAAGAGCGCTCCCACCCGGCGGTTTTCACCACGCCGTCCATGGCGTCGATGCCCACGGCCACGCGGGGACCGTACTGGGCCGCGGCGGCGCGGACAAAATCCGGGTCGCTCACTGCGGCCGAGCCGATGACCGCCCGCCACACCCCCAGGGCAAAGACCTCTTCCAGGTCGGCCATGGAGCGCACGCCGCCCCCCAGCTCCACCTTCAAGCCCGAGGTTTCCGCCACGGCACGGACGATGGCCCCGTTCTTCCGCGCGCCGCTGCGGGCCCCGTCCAGGTCCACCATATGGATGTGCCGGGCCCCGGCATCCCAAAACGCCCGGGCGGTGGAGAGGGGGTCTGCCGAGACCTGGTGGGCGGTGGCAAAGTCCCCCTTGTACAGGCGCACCGCCTGGCCGTCCTTTAAATCAATGGCTGGAAATAAGATCATCGGTTCAGCCCTCCGAAATTCCGCAAAATCTGTAAGCCCACCTCGCCGCTCTTCTCCGGGTGGAACTGGCAGCCGTAGACGCCCCCGCTGCCCACCGCCGCCAGCACAGGCACGCCGTAGTCCGTCTCCGCCAGGACGGCGGCGGGATCGGAGGCCACGCCGCAGTAGGAGTGGACAAAGTAGACATAGCTCCCCGCCTCCACCCCGGCGAACAGCGGGGACGGGTTGGGGAATGTCAGGCTGTTCCAGCCGATGTGGGGGAGCTTATAGGGGGTCTCGATCCTGCGGACGCTCCCACCGACAAGGGATAGTCCTTCACAGAGTTTTCCCTCCTCCCCCCGCTCAAAGAGCAGCTGCATCCCCAGGCAGATGCCCAGGATGGGCTTTTTTCCCGCCTGGGCCCGGATGACCTTATCCAGCCCCCACCGGCGCAGCCGCTCCGCCGCATCCGGGAAAGCCCCCACGCCGGGCAGGATGATGGCGTCGGCCTTTTCCAGCGCCCCGGCGTCGCCGGTGATCCGGCTCTCCAGGCCCAGATAGGCCATGGCGTTGGCCACGCTCTTCAGGTTGCCCACGCCGTAGTCCACGATGGCCGTATAGCCCATCACAGCACCCCCTTGGTGGAAGTGACGCCGGCGCCGGTGATGGCCACCGCCTCCTTCACCGCCACCCCCAGAGCTTTGAAGAGGGCCTCGGTGATGTGGTGGGCATTTTTCCCATAGAGGCACTTCATATGCAGCGTCAAGCCGCTGTTTACCGCGAAAGCCCGCAGGAACTCCTCGGTGAGGCAGGAATCATAGCCCCCGATCATGGGCTGTGGCATGGGGGCGTCAAAGACCAGGAAGGGCCGGTTGGAGAAGTCCAGGGCCGTGAAGCACAGGGCCTCGTCCATGGGGATATAGGCGGAGGCAAAGCGGCGGATGCCCCTCCGGTCCCCCAGGGCCCGGCTCATGGCCTGGCCCAGGACGATCCCCACGTCCTCCACCGTGTGGTGGCTGTCCACCTCCAGGTCCCCTTTTGCCTCCAGCTCCAGCCCCAAGCCGCCGTAAAAAGCGAAGGCGGTGAGCATATGGTCAAAAAAGCCGATTCCGGTGGATACCGCCACCTCCCCCCCGTCCAGGCAGAGGCTGGCGGCAATCTGGGTCTCCTTGGTTTTGCGCTCAATAAAGTAAGCCCGGATGGGGGCGTCCCCCGCCCGGTACACCGGGATGTCCATGAAAATTCCTCCTTGCTGTCGGGCTCCAGACGCTCAATCCTCGAACCGCACCCGGATGGAGTTGGCGTGGGCGGTGAGCTTCTCCGTCTCCGCCAGGGCGATGATCTCCTCCCGGATGGGCGCCAGGGCCGCCCGGCTGTACTCGATGACGCTCATGGTCTTCAGGAAGCTCTCCACGCTCAGGGGGGAGAAGAACCGGGCGGTGCCGCTGGTGGGCAGCACATGGTCGGGCCCAGCCAAGTAATCCCCCAGGGGCTCCGGCGACCAGGCCCCCAAAAAGACCGCGCCCGCATTTCGGATGGAGGGCAGCAGCGCCCGGGGGTCCTCGGTGACGATCTCCAGGTGCTCCGGGGCGATGTCATTGGCCAGGGCGGCGCACGCCTCCAGGCTCCCGCACACGATGGCGCAGCCAAAGTCCCGCAGGGAGCACTCCATGATCTCCGAGCGGCTCAGGTACCCGGTCTGGCGGACGATCTCTCCGTCCACCGCCTCGGCCAGGGCCTGAGAGGTGGTGAGGAGCACCGCCGAGGCCAGCTTGTCGTGCTCCGCCTGACTGAGCAGGTCGGCGGCCACAAATTTGGGGTCCGCCGAGCCATCGGCAATGACCAGCACCTCAGAGGGCCCGGCCACCATGTCGATGTCCAGCGCGCCGTAGGCCAGGCGCTTGGCGGCGGCCACATAGGCGTTGCCCGGCCCCACCAGCTTGTCCACCCGAGGGATGAAGCCCGCCCCATAGGTGAGGGCCGCCACCGCCTGGGCGCCCCCCACGGCGATGACCCGGTCCACCCCGGCGATCTTGGCAGCGGCCAGGACGGCCTGGTTCAGGTTTTCCGTCGGGGGGGTGACCATGACGATCTCCTCTACCCCCGCCACCCGGGCGGGCACCGCGTTCATGAGGACGCTGCTGGGGTAGGCCGCCGTGCCGCCGGGCACATAGATGCCCACCCGGGCGAGCCCCCGGACCACCCGGCCCACCCGCCCGCCGTCGGGCGAGGTCCACTCCTGGGTCTTGGCCAACAGTTTCTCATTATAATCCCGGATATTGGCTGCGGCGTGCTCCATGGCCCGGATGAGCGCCGGCGGACAGGCCGCGTAGGCCGCTTCCAGCTCCTCCCCCGGGATTTCGTAGGGAGCCTTGCCGTCGAACTTTAAGGAGTACTCCTCCACGGCCGCCCAGCCCCGCTCCTGCACGTCCTTCAAAATGGCGGCCGCAGCGGCCTGGATGGCCCCGTTCTTCTCCGCCGAGCGCGCGCGCATGGCGGCGATGACCGCGGGGGCCTGGGCTTCCGGTACGATTTGAATCACGCCTGCTCCCTCCGTTTCTCCAGCTCCGCCTCACAGCGGGTGATGAAATCTTCAATCTGAGTCTTGTGCAGCTTCATGCTGGCAGTGTTCACAATCAGCCGGGCGCTGACCTGGGCCACATCCTCAATGGGCACCAGGCCGTTCTCCTTCAGCGTGGCCCCCGTCTCCACGATATCCACGATGCCATCGGCCAGGCCCAGGATGGGGGCCAGCTCCACGCTGCCCTCAATCTTGATGATATCCACGTCCATCCCCTTCTTGGCGAAGAAGGACCGGGCCACGTTGGGGTATTTGCTGGCGATGCGCCTGGTCT
>CALXCU010000179.1 GCA_944386885.1 uncultured Oscillospiraceae bacterium
CCTCGTGGCTCTCGCAGCAGGCGTCGTAATTAATGATGCCGCCGCCCCCGCCATCCCCGCTGTTCCCCGTGACGCCGCCGTCCGGGTCGATATGGCCCGCGCTCTCCTCCTGCGTGCAGGTCAGGATCTGCTGCTGCTCATAGCACGCGGGGCCGTGGACGTGGCCGCTCTCCGCCTCGCCCTCCTCCAGGCCGCAGACCAGCTCCCGGGTGTAGCACGCCTCGGTGTGGGTGTGCTCCTCCAGGCCGCAAACGACCTCTCCGGCCTCCCATGTGGCGGCCGGCTGCACCAGCGAGGACACCGTGCCGATGGACACCATGATCGCCAGTGCGGTAAATGCTGCGTATGCTCTGCGCCGACGGGTCCGCTGCGCCAAGAAGGCCCGGACCATCTGCTTCAGATTTTCAGGCATACGCCACACCTCCTTCCTTTACCTCTTTTATCTTCAGAATTTTTGAACGCTATCAATCGATCGTGCCCAGAGCCGGCAGCGGCCAGACCCGGAACACCACCCGGCCCAGCACCTGCTCCTGGCTGACGGGGCCCACCGCCGTGGTCCGGCTGTCCAGCGAGACCGCCCGGTCGTCTCCCATCACGAAGATCCGGCCGTCCGGCACCTGGTAGGGCAACTCGATGTTGCACTCGCCCAGGCTCTTTTCCTGGATATAGGGCTCGTCCAGGAGCACGCCGTCCACATAGACGTTGCCCTCCTCATCGATGTCCACCCACTCTCCGGCGGAGGCGATGACACGCTTGATGAGGATGCGGTTATTATAGTAGAAAGCCACAATGTCTCCGGGCTCAAAATCGCTGGTCTTGACGGCCACCACCAGCTCCCCATCGTTGATGGTGGGGGTCATGCTGGAGCCGGTGATCTGGAGGACCGGCAGCCACAGCGTGGCCACCAGGATGGCGACTGCCGCCACCACCGCCAGGGAATAGATCGTGCCCCGCAGGGCGCTTCCATATCGTTTGCGGTATTTCAACCGGGCGATCTCCTCGTCAATCTGCTCCAGAGTGGGGTAAATCAGTCGTTTTGCCATGGTCTCTCTTCCTCACTCCGGGTCTGCTCGTGGACCGGCCGTTCTGCGCGCTGCTTCACGCCGGCCAGGTATTGGTCGGCCGCCCGCTGGGCCGCCTCAAACACGCCGCTCAGCCGCAGCGCCGCCTCCGCGATGGAGCCGGCCTCCTGGGCCACGATGGCCCGGTGCTCCAGCTCTTCCTCCCGCTTGGCGAGCTCTTCCCGCAGGGACTGGATCTCCCGCTCCTGCCGGGCCAGCAGCTCCAGCAGCTGGAGCTTGCTCAGGTTGCGCAGTGGATTCTTTTGCTTTTGCTTCCGCATAAATTCTTGCTGGTTCCTTTCCGGATCTCCAGGAGGGGCGGCCCCCTGCCGGGAAAAGAGAGGGAGGGCGGCCGGTCTCGTCGATCCGGTCGCCCTCTCTTCCTTCCTTCCAAGAGCAGCGACGCGCAACGCGAGGAGCCAGTTCCTCCGCCGGGCAGCCGAACCAGCCTGGCGGATCGTCCCGCTTTAGCCTTCAAGCTTTGCGTCCCGTGCTTTCGCGCGGTTTGCTCTTTTCCAGATATTGTTCTCTTTTCTCTGGATTCTGCACATTTCTAACAAAATGTGCAAGGTATCCTTCTTATTTTTTAAGCTGTTTAAATATACCACGAGTTTCCAGCTTTGTCAACCGCTTTTGTTAACATAGTGTGAACCTAATTTTTAGGGCCGCAGGCGCTGTCCCCTCGTTGTGTTTTTATTTTACCACGCGCTGGTTACAAAAGCGGTTACAAATAGAAAAATTTTTTAATTCTTTTAAGCATCCCGAAACCTTCTTATTTCCGCCCGTCCCGGCCGGGATTTTCTCCGTTTTTCATCCATCTCTATGCACCCTGCATAGGAATACGTCCCCCCGGAGCCGGCCGCTCCGGGGGGACGTGTTTTCTCAGATGTTCTCCAGCAGAGCCTCCACATTGCCCAGCTCGGTGTAGACGGCGGCGGAGGTGACGGGCTTGGTGTTGTCCTCCTCTACGGCGGAGGCGGCGTCTACCGAGAGGACGCCGCCCTCCAGCTTGAGGCCGGAGCCGATCGCATAGGACACGCCGCCGGAACCCCCTCCGGTCACCTGGCCCTGGATGGCCCCGTCTGTCCCCACCGCTCCGGTCAGAATCCCGGCGGCGGCCAGCGTTCCCTGAATGCGGCGCTCATACATGCCCGATCTCCTCCATCAGCAAAAATTCCGCCCGGGGGAGGATGGTGTGGACCTCCCCTTCCCCGGTCTTGAGGCGCACATCATACCAGTAAGTCCGGCACATCAGGCCCGCCGTGTCCTTGGGCAGCAGGTCCACCAGAGCCGCCCCCTCCTCCGTAAAGGCAGTGACCGTCTTTTCCACCAGGGGTTCCAGGTCGGTGTGGGAGCGCTTGACGGTAAATACCACGCTCTCCCCCGCCGTAAACGGCCGCGCCGTCCCGTCGGGACCGGTACACTGTACCGTCAGGCGTCCGCTGTCCCCCCGCACCATGCGAATGGCTCCGTGCTCAATCCATAAACTCATGTTGTCTCCTCCTGTTCTCTGGCTTGACTCTTCCTGGCCCTGGAGAGGGCCTGATAGACGCCGCCCACATCCATGCCCAGGGCCTGAGCGATGTCCCTGGGGGCCTGCCCGGCCTGGGCGCGGGTCCACACGTCGTACTGAAGGGCGGTCATCCCCGCCCAGCGCCGCTGCCCGGCGGTAAGCTTATAGACAGTGGCCAGGCTCACGCCGTACCGGGCAGCGAGCTCCTTGCAGCTCGTCCGCCAGTCCAGGGCCGCCCGCCGGAGCTTCTGGTTGCGGACGGCCCGCAGCTCGGCCGAGTTCAAGTACCGCGTGAGGGTCCTCAGCCGCCGCTCCCCCCGCCGGAGGGTCCGGGCGGCCGTGGAGGGGTCCACCCCCAGCTCCGCCGCGATCCGCCCCGGCCCCTTTCCCTCCAGGGCCAGCCCCAGCACCTGCCGCTGCCGGGGGGTGAGCAGGGCGGTCTCCTCCACCACCCGGCGCAGGTCCAGGGATCCGTCCGGGCGGGTGCAGGTGCGCAGCAGCTCCCGCCCCTCGGCGTACCGGCGCAGCTTTTCCACCCCCCGCCGGGCGGTGCGGTATACTGTGGACACGTCCACCCCCAGCCGTTCCGCCGCCGCTCTGGCCGGCACCCCCTCCCGGTGGAGGAGGGTGAAGACCTCCCTCTGCCGCGCCGTCAGCTCCGCCGTCCCGTCGTCCACCACCGCGCGCATCCACGCCAGGCGCGCCCGGTTGTCCCGGTCCAAAGACTCCAGCCGCGCCCAGCTCTGCCCCTCCAGCCAGGCCCAGCCCCGCCCGTCCAGGCTGTAGCGCCGCATGGCGGCCCTTTGGGGCCGCAGCCGCCGCAGGGCCGCCCGGGTATCCCGCTCCATCTCCCGCACCAGCCCCAGCTCATAGCGCAGCCGGTGGGGGGACCCCTCCCCCGCCTCCAGCGCCCGGGCCAGCGCTCCTTCCCGCTCCTTCAGGGCGGCCAGCGCCGCCCGGTGCTCCCGCTCCTCCTCACAGGCTGTACTTCCCGCCCCTCCAGTACCCCGGCTCGTAGTAATGCCGCACAAGCTCCCCCACCTCCCGCGTCTCCCGCAGCATCTGCCGCAGAAGGCGCAGGTCGTGTTCCGCGGCCAGGTGCTCCTTTGCCCCCATGTCCTCCATCCGCTCCTCCAGGCGCTGGATCCCGATCCTTAACTTTACGGCGGATTCCAGGTAGGCCTGTCCCAATTCTGCCAGCGTCGCCATGTTCTCCCTCCTTGTATCTCACAGGGATATAAGATCATTATTTGAATCTTGTTGAGATACACCGAGTATAGCAGTTCACTCGTATCTTGTCAAGATATTTCTCTTGCATTTTGAGCTGGATTATTGTATGATTAAGATACCAACGAAAGGAGGGTCTTCCATGACCACAGGCGAACGCATCCGCGCCCTGCGGCAGGCCGCCAAGCTCTCCCAGGAGGAGCTGGGCGCCAAAGTCGGCGTCCAAAAGGCCGCCATCCACAAATATGAGACCGGACTGGTGGTCAACCTGAAGAAATCCACCCTGGAGAAGCTAGCTCAGGCCCTGAACACCACCCCGTCCTATCTTCTGGGGCTGAATGATCCCCCGGCGCAGGCCCAGCCCTACCATCCCACCCACTCCATCCCCATTCTGGGGCGGATCTCGGCGGGTCTGCCCCTCTATGCCGAACAGAACATCGAGGGCTATACCTTTACCGACCTGAACGGAGGCGCGGAGTACTTCGCCCTGCGGGTCTCCGGCGACAGCATGAACGCCATCGGCATCAACGACGGCTACCTGATCATTGTCCGCCGCCAGGACGAGGTGGAAAACGGCGAGGTGGCCGTGGTCCTGGTGGGAGAGGAAGATGCCACCGTTAAGCGCTTTTACGCCACGGGGAGCACCGTCACCCTCATGCCCCAGTCCACCAATCCCGTCCACCAGCCTCAGATTTACGACCTGCGCAAGACCCCGATTAAGGTGCTGGGCAAGGTGGTCAAGGTGGAGTTCTACCTTTAATAAAAAAGAGACAGAATAGGGACCGCCCCATGGGGCGGTCCCTTTGGTCTGCCGTATGGAAACTCAGTCCTTGTGGTCCTCGGCGATCTCGCCGCTGCGGTAGGCGGCGAGCAGGGCCATCAGGTCGTCGATCTGCTCCTGAAGCTGGCGGCCGATGTCGGTGCCGGCAATCTTCATGCGGCTCTCCAGGCGCTCGAACACCACCGAGGTGGAGGCGATGTCCTGGTTTTCCCGGATGGCGTTCTTCCGGCCCACAAAGGGCTCGTGGGACACCAGGCGGAAGCAGCCCGAGTTGTAGATGAGGGTATAGCCGGCGATGCCGGTGGTCTTCTGATAGGCCTTGCAGAAGCCGCCGTCGATGACCAGCAGCTTGCCGCCCCCCTTCACCGGGCTCTCGCCCTTCTTGGATTTCACGGGGATGTGGCCGTTGATGATGTGTCAGTGGGGGCCCTCCAGGCCGAACTCCTTCAGGATCATCTCGACCACGGCCGGGTCATTGTAATACTGATAATAGGCATTCTTGGGCTCGGTCCAGGTGGACTCGTCTGCGATAAGGCGCCGCTCAAAGGTGGTCATCCGGTCCCGGCCGAAAATGGGGCTGTTCCGCCCCGCCCACAAGAACCAGAGGAAGTCCATGCCGAACTGCCGCTCGGGAGAGCCGGGCTTGTTGTAATAAGCCCGGCGGGCGGTCAGGTCGGCATGATCCAAAAACTCCTTACCCGAGAGGTTCTTGCAGCCGATGGAGAAGCGGATAAACTCGCCGTCCTCCGTCATGGGGATGCAGCCGTGGAAGAGAAGGTTGCCATTGAAGACCTTATAGAGGCTGCCCTTGGAGTAGAGGAAGCGGATGTGCCGCTGAAGCTTCTCGCTGTGGCGGAAGGAGTAGGTCAGCTGGTCGATAAGGACGCTCTCCTCCTCGGTAAGGGCATAGGGGTCGGAGCGGTCCACCGTGGGGAAGTCGATGTCCTCCAGCGGGTAGGTGACCCCCTGGAGGGTGATGGACTTGTTCTCATAGTCGATCTTGTCCAGCAGCAGCCGGTCCTCCATGCCGAAGCTGGGGTTGCGCAGGATCTTCTGCGCCTCCGGCTTAAAGAGGATGATGGTGATGGCCTTGTGCATCCGGGCGGCCAGGAGCTTGTCTTTCTCGGTATAACGGCTCGCGTCCTCGTTGGTGAGCTTGACGGCAAAGCGGCTCACATCGCAGTCCTGATAGACCTCGTTGGCAAAGACCGAGAGAGGCCGCAGGGAGATGCCGTAGCCGGTCTCAATGACCTCCAGGTTGTTGTAGCGCAGGGAGTTGGCCAGCACCGTGGCCACCAGGGTGCGGGAGCCCGAGGCCGCGCCCATCCAGAGGATGTCGTGGTTGCCCCACTGGATATCCACGCTGTGGTACTCCATCAGGGAGTCCAGGATGATGTCGGCCCGGGGCCCCCGGTCGAAGATGTCCCCCACCAGGTGCATGTGGTCCACCGCCAGGCGCTTGATGAGCTCGCAGAGCTGGATGAGGAAGTCGGAGGCCCGGTCAATGTCGATGATGGTGGATATGATCTTCTCGTAGTAATCCCGCTTGTCGTCGTCCTCATAGTGGGTGTGGATGAGTTCGTCGATGATATAGGCGTACTCCTTGGGCATGGCCTTGCGGACCTTGGAGCGGGTGTACTTGGAGCTGACCACCCGGCACAGCTCGATCAGGCGGTGGAAGGTGATGCGGTACCACTCCCGCATATCCTCCGTCTCCCGCTCAATCTCCTCCAGCTTCTCCCGGGGATAGTAGATGAGAGTGGCCAGCTGGTTCAGGTCGGCTTTGGAGACGCTGGTGCTGAAGATCTGATCCAGCTTCTCCCGCACCACGCCGGAGGCGGAGTTCAGAATGTGAAGAAACGCCTCGTACTCCCCATGCACGTCCGAGAGAAAGTGCTCCGTGCCCTTGGGCAGGTTCAGGATCGCCTGGAGATTGATGATCTCCGTGCTGGCCGCCTGGACGGTGGGATACTGACGGGCTAACATTTTCAGGTAGTGCAGGTCCTGCTTGCTGTAGGTCTTTCTTGGCTTCATGTACGGGCCTCCTTATGGCAGATTTGACAAATTCATTATCCCACGTTCCCCGTCATCTTGCAAGAATTGATATGTTTTTCACAAATTTTCCCCAGCACTATGCAGCCAGCATATTTTTTTCACAAAAGATTATGCTACAATGCCTTTAGAAAATCATATAAAGAAGGAGGGTTTCTTTATGCAATGCACTTGTGAACTCAGCGGCACCGCCACTCTGGTAGGACATTGGACCCAGGAGGACATCGACGCGCTGAACCGGGCTGGCAGCGTCTGGGCCTCCATCCAGGACGGCTACGGCTTTGCGCAGCTGGAGATGGGCGAATTTTCCCTGAAAGAGCGGACGGTCCCCATCTCCGGCACCCCCAACGGCCTCCCCGGCATCGCGCTCCGGGCCACGTGGAACGACTGGTTCTACCAGTACGCCAAGAATCAGGACCCGCAGGTCCATCAGGAGCTCATCCGCCGGATGGCGGAGGGGAATCTGTCGGTCTTTCTCTATTTTCAGGAGGAAAACGAGTACGACTTCGAGTACACCGGCGAGAGCGACTGGCTCCTTCTCTCCAGCGACGGGGCGGAGCTCAAGCTGGAGTCCGTGCCGGACCAGGCACGCAAAGACCTGATCCGCCGCCGGCAGGAGGACGGATACTATAAGATCTATGTGGATTACTTCTCCAGAGAGGGCGAGGACGAGGACTGGGACGAGGAAGACGAGGATTGGGACGAGGACGAGGAGGACTACGAGGACGAAGAGGACGAGGATGGAGCGGATGCCGAAGCGGACGGGGAGGACGATAACGCCGACGCCTGGGACGCGGACTTCGAGCGGTGCTGGAACAAGGGCCGCACCCAGGACTGGCTCTATGAGGTGCAGGAGGACGGCTCTGTCACCCTGGTGCGCTATGTGGGCCCCGGAGGCGCGGTGACCATCCCGTCGGAGCTCCAGGGCCATCCGGTAACAGAGCTGGCCGGACAGGGGACCATCACCCTGGAGAGCCGCTGGTCCACCTCTGTACAGTGGCGCAACGGGGCCTTCCGGAACCGGACCGACGTGACCGCCGTGGTCCTGCCCGAGGGTCTCCAGGCCATCGGAGAGCAGGC
>CALXCU010000180.1 GCA_944386885.1 uncultured Oscillospiraceae bacterium
GGAACTTCCACAGGGAGGCGTCCAGGAATTTACCGCCCTTCATGCTCATCCAGCATCTCATTGAAGAGGTAGCGGAGCCGCCCCTTGGTCTCCAGGTAGATTTTGCCGATATACTCCCCGATGACCCCCAGGGCGAGGAGGATGAGCCCCCCGATGGCCCACACCGAACAGATCACGCTGGCCCAGCCGATGACGGTGTCCCCGTGGGCCCAGCGGACGATGGAGTAGACCAGCATCACAAGGCTCACCAGGAACACCAGGAACCCCAGCAGGGTGATGTAGCGGATGGGCTTGGTGGACAGGCTGGTGATGCCCTCCATGGCGAAGGAGAGCATCTTCTTGAGGGGGTACTTGCTCTCCCCGGCAAAACGCTCCCCCCGCTCGTACTCCACCGTGCCGGTGGGATAGCCGATCATGGGCACGATGCCCCGCAGGAAGAGGTTGACCTCCTTGAACTGGGCCAGGCCCTCCAGAGCCCGCCGGGACATGAGGCGGTAGTCGGCGTGGTTGAACACCGTCTCCGCCCCCAAAAAGTTCATCAGGCGGTAGAACCCCTCGGCGGTGAAGCGTTTGAAGAAGGTGTCCTTCTTCCGGGAAGAGCGCACGCCGTAGACGATGTCGCACCCGGCGTAGTACTGCTCCACCATGGCGTCCACCGCGCCGATGTCGTCCTGCAGGTCGGCGTCCATGGAGATGGCCATGTCGCAGCGGTCTTTGGCGGTCATGAGCCCGGCCAGCAGGGCGTTCTGATGGCCCCGGTTGCGGCTCAGGTCCACGCCGGAGAAGCGCTTGTCCGCGGTGTGGAGCTTCTGGATGATGCTCCAGGTCCGGTCCGTGGAGCCGTCATTGACAAAGAGCACCCGGCTCTCCGGGGAGATGCGCCCGGCGCGCTGCAGCTGGTCCAGTTTTTCCCCCAGACGCCGGGCGGTCTCCGGCAGGACCTCTTCTTCCTTATAACAGGGGATGACAATGTATAAGATATCTGCCATAACAACCTCCGTCCCTTCCGCCCCATGGGGGCGGGAAGCTCTCATCTCCTTATCCCTCCGGCGGCGGGATTTCTTACACCGGGGCGGAGACGGGATACAATGGTATTCTACCATCTTTAGACGAAAAGGCAAACCACTTTGTTCCAGGGGGCGGAGCCATCAAAGCTCCGCAGGCGCCCCGATCAGCGCCGCCCGGCGTTCCTCCAGCGCGGCCTGCTGCCTCTCCAGCTCCCGGTCCAGCTGCTCCAATCCGTCAATGGCCCTCTGCACCTGCCGGAGGACCTGGCCGACGCCCTCCTGGGCGTCGTAAATACGCTGCTGCACATACCAGTCGGAAAAGAAATTGTCCAGGAAGTAGTCCGCGAAGGTGGCAAATTCCCCGATCTGCACCTGGGGGACATGTATGCCGCCCAGGTCCACGTCGGCCAGCTCCGTGCGGAACTGGGAGAGGGCCCGCTGGGCGCAGCTGATGCCGGAGCGGGCGTCGTCCAGGCGCTCGTGCTTGGCCATGGTGGCGAGCATGCCGCCGCCCAGCATGTCCCAGGAGCCCCAATTCCCGGCGCTTTTTAGACTGCCGATCACCCTGTCCAGGGCGGTCCGGGCACCCCGCCCGGCGGAGAGGGCCTCCTGGACCTCCCGGCGCTGGTGCTCCAGGGCCTCCAGCTCCTGGTCCAGAGCGGAGAGCGCCTCCCCGGCCGCCCCGCCCAGCGCCTTGAGAAGGGCGGCCTTCTCCTCCAGCAGGGCGGAGAGGCGTTCCCGGTCGGTCCGGAGCTGCCGCTGCTCTTCCCGCAGAGCGCGGATGCGCGCCTGGATGTCCTCCAGGTCCCGCTGGGCCTGCTCGTGCTGAAGCCGGGCGGCCAGGGCCTCCCGCCGCTCCTGGGAGAGGCGGACCTCCTTATCGCCGGCGAGGCTGAGAAGCAGGGCGCGCAGCCCGCCGCTCTCCAGCTTGTCCACGTCTTCCTGCTCCTTGGCGGCCAGCTGGGCGGTCTGCCGCTCCCGCAGGCGGCGCTCATCCCGCTGCCGGTCCAGGTCCGAGAACTGCCGCTCCAGCTGCTCCGAGCGGGCCAGGGCGCGGCTGAGGGCTTGAATCTCCTGGTTGAGTGCATCAAGTCTGCCTTCCAAAATGCGACACTCCTTTCGCGCGACGCACAGATTCCGCGGGGGATCCCCCACACCAGTATACGACGGGCCCGCACCCTTGTCCAGACCGATGAGGCGCGCAGCTCCACCCGTCTGGACGGGCGGGCGGTTTTGCGGTACAATGAGGGCAAGAATTCAGAAAAGGAGCGCGCTATGGACAAGATTATTTCCGCCCTGGCCCGGGAGCTGGGCCGGAGCCCGGAACATGTGGAGAACGTGGTCCGGCTCATCGACGAGGGCAACACCATCCCCTTCATTGCCCGCTACCGCAAGGAGCTCCACGGGGCCATGGACGACACCGCCCTGCGTACCCTTGCCGAGCGGCTGCAATACCTGCGCAACCTGGACAAACGCCGGGAGGAGGTCCGCGCCGCCATCGAGGGCCAGGGCAAGCTGACCGAAGAGCTCTCCCAGGCGCTGGACGCCGCCGCCACCCTGGCAGAGGTGGAGGACCTGTACCGGCCCTACAAGCCCAAGCGCCGCACCCGGGCCACCGTGGCCCGGGAGAAGGGTCTGGAGCCCCTGGCGGCCCTCCTCTTTGCCCAGGACCCCGGGGGCCCCGCCCCGGAGGAGGCCGCCCGGGCCTATATCAACCCGGAAAAAGGAGTGGAGACCCTGGCCGACGCCCTCCAGGGGGCCAACGACATCCTTGCCGAGGATCTCTCTGACGACGCGGGCATCCGCAAGGCTCTGCGGGAACTGACGCTGAAGAGGGGACGGCTGGTCTCCAAGGCCACTGGGGAGGAGGACTCGGTTTACCGGCTCTACTACGACTTTGCCCAGCCCCTGTCCCACCTCCAGGGTTACCAGGTGCTGGCCATCAACCGTGGGGAGCGGGAGGGCTTCCTGAAGGCCGCGGTGGTCACCGGCCGGGAGCTGGCCCTGCCCATGCTCTGCCGCAGGGTGGTGCGCCCCGGAACGCCCGCCATGGAATTTGTAAAGGCCGCCGCTGAGGACGCCTATGACCGCCTGATCTATCCCTCCCTGGAGCGGGAGGTGCGCAATCTCCTCACCGAGCAGGCCGACGAGGGGGCCATCCACATGTTTGCGGTGAACCTGAAGCCCCTGCTCATGCAGCCTCCGGTGAAGGGAAAGGTGACCATGGGCCTGGACCCGGGCTACCGCAACGGCTGTAAGGTGGCGGTGGTGGACGGCACCGGCAAGGTGCTGGACACGGCGGTGGTCTACCCCACCTTCGGCGAAAAGAGGCGGCGGGAGGCCATGGATACCCTCAAAAGCCTGATCCAGAGGCACGGGGTGGCGTGCATCGCCATCGGCAACGGCACCGCCGGCCGGGAGACCGAGCAGATGACCGCCGATCTCCTCAAGGAGCTCCCTGCCGGCAGCGTCAGCTACATGGTGGTCAGCGAGGCGGGAGCCAGCGTCTACTCGGCCTCCAAGCTGGCCGCCGAGGAGTTCCCCGACTACGATGTGAACCTGCGCAGCGCCGTCTCCATCGCCCGGCGGCTCCAGGACCCCCTGGCCGAGCTGGTGAAGATCGACCCCAAGGCCATCGGCGTGGGCCAGTATCAGCATGACATGCCCCAGGCCCGGCTGGATGAGGCCCTCTCGGGGGTGGTGGAGGACTGCGTCAACGCCGTTGGGGTGGATGTGAATACGGCCTCGGCCCCCCTGCTCACCCGGGTGGCGGGGCTGAACCAGACCACTGCCAAGAACATCGTCAAATTCCGGGAGGAGAACGGCCCCTTCACCGCCCGGAAGCAGATTTTAAAGGTGCCCAAGGTGGGCCCAAAGGCCTTCGAGCAGTGCGCGGGCTTCCTGCGGGTGCCCGAGAGCAAGAGCGTACTGGACCACACCGGCGTCCACCCGGAGAGCTACGCCGCGGCGGAGGCGCTGCTGGCGCGGACCGGCTATACCCTGGCCGACGTGGCGGCGGGCAGGCTGGCCGGTTTGGAGGAGCGCCTGGCGGCCTATGGCGAGGCGCGGGCCGCGGCGGAGTGCGGCGTGGGCGTGCCCACCCTCCGGGATGTGGTGAAGGAGCTGCTCAAGCCCGGCCGGGACCCCCGGGACGAGCTGCCGCCCCCCCTGCTCCGCACCGACGTGATGGAGATGAAAGACCTCAAGCCCGGCATGGAACTCCAGGGCACCGTGCGCAATGTCATCGACTTCGGGGCCTTTGTGGACATCGGCGT
>CALXCU010000181.1 GCA_944386885.1 uncultured Oscillospiraceae bacterium
CTGTGGGCTCCGGCTTGATCAGCGGCAAGGGCGCCGGTGTCCTTGACCCCCTCGGCACTGCCACCCGCGCTGAGGTCGCACAGATCCTCATGGCTTTCTGCACCCAGCATCAGGCTTAAACAATAAAAATAAGGCGCGCCGCAATCAGCGGCGCGCTTTTTCTCTTCCACAAATATGGCTATGGGGTTGTGGGCGGCATTTCTTTCTCATCTGCCGCAGCCGGCACCAGAAGGGGTTGGGCCTGCACCGCCTTACGGTACTCCAGCGGGGCCATCCCTACTACCTTCTTGAATCTTTGACTAAAATAACTCGGGCTGGAAAAGCCAAGGCAGCGGCTGATCTGGCTCACCGAGTGGTTGCTGTTTTCCAGGAGATGCTTGCTCTCCGTAATCCGCCGGGCCTGCAAGTAGCTGATAGGGCTGCATCCAACCTCTTTTGTAAAGGTATGTACCAGATAGTGCTTGTTCATATGGGCCAATTTGGCCAGCAAATCCAGGCTGATCTCTTCCGTAAAGTGATCATCCATGTACTGCTTGACCCGGGCGCATTCCGAATTTCCCCTGGCCCGGCCCGTCCGGCTGGAGGATAAAAGCAGTTGAGAAAGCCTGCGCTGGAGCTGAAACAGGAGGCTCTTTCCCAAGCTCTGACAAATTTCCAGATAATGATCCTGCTGGTCCGCCATCTCCCGAAAGATGGTGCGCAGATAAAAAGAGTAGCCCTCCTGTTCCGGGGTAGCCGCCAGGTGAAAATAGTGCTGTTCTTCTCCACCTGGCATGCGAAATCGGATACCGTCAATCCCCAGAACAATATACTCCAGAGGATTCTCCGCAAAGGAGAGCTCTGTGTGGCTCACATAGGGATTCACCACCACCAGCTCACCCGCCCGAATGGGGAAATGTTGGGATTCCACCAGGAAAAAACCGCTGCCCTTGACGATATAAAAGAGTTCTACACAGTAGTGGGTGTGGGGCAGGCTATGCCAGTCGCTCTCATACCGGCTGCGTGAAACATACAGCAGCCGGACTTCTTCTTCTCCATCCCGCTGTGGAAAATCGTACCGTTGCGTACTCATATCGTACCTCTTTCCCCATACACCGGCGGATATTTGATAGATATTGCGCTGACAAATGCATTTCTGAAAAGCAACATATCTCAGCTTTTCCCAAATACTTCCGCATGATTTACGATAATGTTAACAGTGCCCTACAAAAATGTCAAGAAAAATGTTTAAATTGACATTCCTGACTCTTCACATTTCGCGATATCTGACATTTTAATGGATTTATTTTGTTCAAACTTACCATCCCGAGCCAATTTTATCCGCAAAGATATTAGATAAATTTACGATATTTTTCACAATATATATAAAATAAGGCGCAATTTATGCGATTGCTATTAGCAGAACTTAGGCATATACTGAGCATAGTATATCCCATCTCGCCATCTGGCAGATGGGAGGGGCAAATCAGACCAAAAAACAGGAGGAACGACAATGAAGCGGAAAAAAATGATCAGCTTGCTGATGGCCGCGGCCATGACGGTCTCACTGGCCGCCTGTGGCGGGGACGGAGGTACCACTGCCAGCACCGCCCCCAGCGACTCCGGCAGCACCGAGACCGAGCAGAGCGCAGCTCCTTCCACGGGTGTGACTCTGACCTATTGGTCCATGTGGAACTCCAACGAGGCCCAGGCCCAGGTCATCCAGGAGGCGGTGGACGCCTTCACCGCCGAGACCGGCATCGGCGTCAACATCGAGTGGCGCGGCCGTGACATCACCACCCAGATCACCGCCGCCCTGGAGAGCGAGACCCAGATCGACCTCTTCGATGACGACTTCCAGCGCGTGGCCGAGCAGTACAACGACCACCTGCTGGACCTGACTGACCTGGCCTCCAGCACCGGCTACGAGGACAAGGTTCAGCCTCTGTTCATGCAGATCGCCCGCGATTACAGCGAGGGCGCCCTGTACACCATTCCCTACCAGATTTATACCTCCGGTATCGTCTACAGCCAGGATGCCTTTGATGCCGCCGGCGTGGACGCTTCCACCATCGACAGCTGGGACGGCCTGATCGCCGCCTGTGAGGCTCTGAAGGAGGCCGGTTACACTCCCTTCGCCCTGGACGGCGGCGGTTCCCCCCGCTATATGTACAGCTATATCCTGGCCCGCCTGATCGGTCAGGATGCTGTCAAGGAGTTGTCTTTGAATGGCGGTTGGTCCCAGAATGAGGGCGCCCGCCAGGCCGCTGAGTACATTATCCAGCTGCGGGATAACGACTATGTGCTCGACCCCATCGGCACCTATCCCGAGGGCGAGTACACTCTGGGCTATGACGAGACCGCGATGATCGTCCTGCCTGATTATGTCATCAGCGAGGTCATTGCCGGCACCGGCACCGAGATCACTTGGGGCTTCATCCCCTTCCCCAACCTGGGCGGTCCCGAGGATGAGACTTACGCCAATGTGGGCGCTCAGGGCTTCGGCATCCCCGCTTACACCGAGCACAGTGAAGAAGCCTTCCAGCTCATCGAGTGGCTGACCACCGGCGAGTGGGATCAGAAGCTGGCCGAGGTCTCCCTCCACGCTCCCTGCGATGTGAGCAACACCGCTACCGGCCTGGTGGCCCAGATCCAGGAATCCATCTCTGCTCTGACCGGTTATTATGATTATCAGTGCGGTACCAACGAGAACCCCGACATCCGCCTGAACACCGAGGTCCAGACTCTGTTCGAGGGTGGCTATGCCACGGCTGACGAGTTCCTGGCCGCTTGTGACGCCCGGTATTAATTTTGTGAGGCTCTCAGCCCCCTAAAGACCCAGTGAGTATTGGACTCGCAGCGGGCCGCAGTGGCGTGCCACTGCGGCCCGCTGTCCATCTATGGGCGGCATAATTCCCCGCTCTGCGCGATTTGGAGAAAGGGAAAGTCGGAGAAGGTCGGCGGCAAATCGTATGCGGCAGCCGGCTTCCTCTGTTTTCGCGGCGCTTCCTCCGCCAATGGCGAGAAGCGTTTGCGGCGCCTCTTCTACCCAATTGTTTTTGCCGGGCGCCGGCGAGAAATGGAGGTTTGTATGAGAAAAAGTAAATCCATGATCGTCTGTTTCATGACAGCGGCCGTCATTACCCTGCTGTTCATGTATGTCTACCCCATCATCCGCACAATCATCATGAGCTTCTTCAATGTGGAGAGCGTCACGGCCTCCACATCGACTTGGAGCCTTGCGGGCCTGAAGAACTACATCGACCTGTACGCTACCAGTATCTTCCGCACTTCCATGATCAACATCCTGAAGATCTGGCTTATCGGCGGTATCATCACTATGTTCTTCGCCCTGCTCTTTGCAGTGATCCTGACCAGCGGCGTGCGCTTCAAGAATTTCTTCCGGGCAGCCATCTATCTGCCCAACGTCATCAGCGCCGTAGCTATGGCCGCCATGTGGCGTTATTATGTATTCAACGCCCGATTCGGTTTCTTGAACAGCTTCCTGGAGCTCTTTGGTCTGGATGCCGTCAACTGGCTGGACACCGGACATATCTTCGGCTCTATGCTGGTGGCTTACTGCTTCGGCTCGGTTGGTTACTTTATGCTGATTTTCCTCAGCGGCATCGAGCGCATTCCTTCTGATATCTATGAAGCTGCTATGATTGACGGCACCAACAGCTTCCAGAAGTTCCGCTACATCACCCTGCCTCTGCTGCGGGGCGTATTCAAGACCAATCTGACCTTCTGGAGTGTGTCCACTCTCACCTTCTTCGTCTGGACTCGGATGTTCTCTCCCACGGAGACTGAGAACACCACAGTTGTCCCGGTCGTCTACCTTTACAACGTTGTGTTTGGATCCAAGGGCGTTACACAGGTAGATGCCGGCCGCGGTGCTGCGATCGGTGTCACGCTGGCCGTATGTATGATCCTGATTTATGCCATTATGAATCGTCTTATCAAAGACGACGATCTGGAATTCTAAGGAGGAGGGGAGATTATGTCAAAACGTACCCATGAACGCATTAACTGGAAAAAGGAAGCCCGCCTCCTGCCCGGCTATATCCTGCTGGTCGCCTGGGTAGCCTTTACGGCGTTTATCCTTCTGTGGATCATTGCCGCCAGTCTGAGCGAAACCAACGACATTATGCGCGGCGAGGTCTGGCAGAACGTCTTCTCCGGCGACTTCCATTTTGAGAACTATGTCTCCGCGTGGATGTCCAACAATGTTTCCGTTTACTTCGCCAACTCCCTGCTCTATTCGATTGTAGGCTGTGTGGGCACCATCCTCATCTCTGCCCCCGCTGCCTATGTGATGAGCCGGTTCCGTTTTTTCCTGAACAAGACCATTCATCTGAGCTTTATCGTCGCCATGAGCGTCCCTGCCGTCATGGTCATCCTTCCCTTGTTCTCCCTGGCATCCGGCTTGAACCTCACCAACAACCGTATCCTCTACATCATCCTGGTCATCTGTCTGCGCGTGCCCTTCTCGGTCATCTATCTGATGAACTTTTTCCAGAACCTGTCCCGTGCTTATGAGGAAGCCGCCGCTATCGACGGCTGCACTCCTATGAAGACCTTCTGGAAAATCATGCTGCCCTTGGTACAGCCCGCGCTGATCACTGTGACCGTGTTCAACTTCCTCTCGATCTGGAACGAGTACTTCATCGCCATGATTTTTGTCAGTGGAGATGCCAAGACCGCGGTCGGCGTCGGCCTGATGAACATCGTCAACTCCATGACCTACTCCGGCGACTACGGCGGACTGTTTGCGGCGGTTATCATTGTGTTCCTGCCCACCTTCATCCTGTACCTGTTCCTGTCCGACAAGATCATCAACGGCGTGACTGCCGGCGGCGTGAAGGGCTAATCCTTTTCCCCGTACTACTATCACCGAGAACTGGAGTGTGTTATTTATGGAAGAGAACCATGTGAGCCGGGGGCGCGTAACTATCCCCACCGATCTGGATGTAGTGCCTGAGACTCTGGATGTGCTGAAGCTCTTGGGCGCCGACGCCATCCGGGACTGTGACGGTACCGAATTCCCCAGCGAATTGCAGAACGTAGGTGCAAAGATCTACTCCACCTACTACACCACCCGGAAGGACAATGCCTGGGCCAAGGCCAACCCGGACGAGGTGCAGCAGTGCTACATCATGACCGGTTTTTACACCGCCTCGGAGGGCGCGCTGACCATCCCCCTTATGAAGGGCATCAGCAAGGAATTGATGAAAGTCAACGACGTGGACGACATCAAGCGCTGGTGGGAAGTGGTGGACCGCTCCACCGGAGAGGTAGTCCCCACGGAGGCGTGGAGTTATGACGCCGCCTCCGGCTGCGTGGTCCTCCCCCAGCCCGTGCCCTATCACGAGTATACGGTCAGCTTCCTGGCCTACCTCATCTGGGACCCGGTGCATATGTACAACGCAGTGGTCAACGGCTGGCAGAATGTGGAGCACCAGATCACCTTCGATGTGCGCCAGCCCAAGACCCACAAGTACACCATGGAGCGCCTGCGCAAATTCATTGCCGAGCACCCCTATGTGAACGTCATCCGCTACACCACCTTCTTCCACCAGTTCACTCTGGTCTTTGACGAGCTCCAGCGGGAAAAATACGTGGACTGGTACGGCTATTCCGCCAGCGTGAGCCCCTATATCCTGGAGCAGTTCGAGAAAGAGGTAGGCTATAAATTCCGCCCTGAGTACATCATCGACCAGGGTTATTACAACAACCAGTACCGGGTGCCCAGCAAGGAGTATAAAGACTTCATGGCCTTCCAGCGCCGTGAGGTGGCCAAGCTGGCCAAAGAAATGGTGGACATCACCCATGAGCTGGGCCGGGAGGCCATGATGTTCCTGGGCGACCACTGGATCGGCACCGAGCCCTACCTGGACGAGTTCAAGTCCATCGGCCTGGACGCGGTGGTGGGCAGCGTGGGCAACGGTTCCACCCTGCGCCTGATCTCCGACATCCCCGGCGTGAAGGATACCGAGGGCCGTTTCCTGCCCTACTTCTTCCCCGACACCTTCCATGAGGGGGGCGACCCCATCCGGGAGGCCAAGGAGAACTGGGTTACCGCCCGGCGGGCCATCATGCGCAAGCCCATTGACCGCATCGGCTACGGCGGCTACCTGAAGCTGGCCCTGGAGGCCCCCGGCTTCATGGACTACATCAAGCGCGTCTGCGACGAGTTCCGGGGCATCTACGACACTGTCCGCGGCACCACCCCCTACTGCTTCAAGACGGTGGCTGTCCTCAACTCTTGGGGCAAGGCCCGCTCCTGGGGCTGCCACATGGTCCACCACGCCCTGTACCAGAAGCAGAACTACTCCTACGCCGGCGTTATCGAGTCCCTCTCCGGCGCGCCCTTCGACGTCAAGTTCCTCAGCTTTGACGATGTAAAGGCCGATCCCTCCGTCCTGGACGGGGTGGACGTGCTTCTGAACGTGGGCGACGGCGACACCGCCCACACCGGCGGCTCCGTCTGGGAGGATGCGGAGATCTCCGCGGCCATCAAGGGCTTCATCCACCGGGGCGGCGGCTTCATCGGCGTGGGCGAACCCTCCGGCCACCAGTACCAGGGCCGCTATATCCAGCTGGCCGCCGCACTGGGCGTGGAGAAGGAGACCGGCTTCACCCTGGGCTACGACAAGTACAACTGGGAGGAGCACCCCGGCCACTTCATCCTGGCCGACTGCACCGGTCCGGTCAACTTCGGCGAGGGCAAGAAGAATATGTATGCCCTGGAGGGCACCGAGATCCTGGCCCAGCGGGACAAGGAGGTCCAGATGGCGGTCCACGCGTACGGCTCCGGCCGGTGCGTGTACATCAGCGGCCTGCCCTACAGCTTTGAGAACAGCCGTATCCTCTACCGCGCCATCCTCTGGTCCTCCCACGGCGAAGAGATGCTCCACCACTGGTTCAGCTCCAACTTCAATGTGGAAGTCCACGCCTATGTGAAGAACGGGAAGTACTGTGTGGTCAACAACACCTACGAGCCCCAGAGCACCACCGTCTACACCGGCGACGGCAAGAGCTTCCAGCTGGACCTGGCCGCAAACGAGATGCGGACCTTCGAGATCACAGAAAAGTAAGCTCCTTCCGGCTCATGAGGAGCGCACATGAAAACCACCATTAATTTTGAGGAGTTTGACCGCCTGCTCAGCAGCTTCAGCCAGGTCTCCGGGATGCGCTTCTCCATCCTGGACCCCTCCTTTCGGGTCGTCTATGCCAGCGTAAACCCCACCGCCTTCTGCCAGGCCGTCTGCGGCTGCGAGGAAGGCCTGTGCCGCTGCCAGGCCTGCGACGCAGAGCTGGCCCGGGGGGTGGCGGGAGGCTCAGCAGTGAACATCCAGACGTGCCACGCGGGGTTGCTGGACGCAGTTATCCCCGTGACCGAGGGCGGCGAGGTGACGGCATACCTGTTCTTCGGACAGGTGCTGGATGCCTCCCGCCCCCTGGAGCGTCAATGGGCCACCACCCGGCGCGCCCTGGAATGGCATCCAGACCCGGACAGCCTCTACCCCACCTTCCAGCTTCTCAAGCGCTATACCATCCAGGAGCTTAAGGCTTTTGCCCATATTCTCCAGTGCTGTACCCCCTATATCTGGCTGGAGGGGCTGGTGCAGTCGGCCGCCTCCACTGTCTACCAGCGCCTGGTGGCCTATGTGGGCGCCCACTATGCCGAGCACCTGACCCTTCAGCAGATCGCCGATGACCTGGGAGTGAGCCGTACCCGCCTGTGCGCCGCCGCCAAGGAGCACGGCACCACGGTGCTGGAGCTCATGCAGGAGCGGCGCATTGCCGCAGCGCAGAAGCTGCTGCGCACCACCGATCTGCCGGTGGCCCAGGTCGCCGAGCTGGTGGGCGTCTCCGACTACAACTATTTTTCCCGCGTGTTTCGGACAGGTACCGGCGTCTCCCCCAGCAGCTACCGCAAATCCGGGCAGGGCGCCGCTCCCCTGTCCGCCCCTGGGGCGGCAGGCCGGAACGTAAGAGGAGTGTAATTATGAAACCCAATATCTTAGTCTATTTCTCCGATCAGCAGCGTGCAGATACCTGCGGCTGCTTTGGGCAGCCCCTTGACATTACCCCCAACCTGGACCAGCTGGCCCGAGAGGGCGCGGCCTTTGACAACGCCTTTACGCCCCAGCCGGTGTGCGGTCCCTTCCGCGCCATGCTCCAGACCGGCCGCTACGGCACGGATACCGGCTGCTTCCGCAACAACATCATGCTGCCCACCGACGTCAAGACCGTCGCCCAGTACCTCAATGAAGCCGGATATGAGACCGCCTATGTGGGCAAATGGCACTTGGCCAGCGACGGCGACAAGAATTACAACCAGCGCCTGGACTTCTTCACGACCCCTGTGCCCAAGGAGCTGCGGGGCGGCTACAACGGCTTCTGGCGAGCCACCGATATTCTGGAGTTCACCTCCCACGGGTATGACGGCTACGTCTTTGACGAGAACAACAACCGCATCGACTTCAAGGGCTACCGGGTGGACTGCCTGACCGACATGGCCCTGGACTTCTTCGAGCAGCGGGATGCGAGCAAGCCCTTCTTCATGACCATCTCCCACATTGAGCCCCATCACCAGAACGACCGCAAGCACTACGAGGGGCCCGAGGGCTCCAAGGAGCGGTTTAAAAATCCGCCCATCCCCTCTGACTTGGCCGCCCAGGAGGGCGACTACGCCGCCGAGTACCCAGACTACCTGGGGGCCTGCGCCAGCCTGGACGAGAACCTGGGCAAGGTGGTGGCCAAGCTCAAGGAGAAGGGGCTCTATGACAACACGGTCATCATCTACCTCTCCGACCACGGCTGCCACTTCAAGACCCGTAACAAGGACGCCCACCTGACCGGCGCCGACGACTACAAACGCACCCCCCACGACGCTGCCCTGCGGGTTCCCCTGGTCATGGCCGGCGGGCCCTTCCGGGGCGCCGGCCATATCAAGGAGCTGGTGAGCACCGAGAGCGTGCCCAAGACCATCCTGGCCCTGGCCGGCGTGGACGTGGGCGACCAGATGGTGGGTGAGGACCTGGCCAATGTGGCGGAACACAAGGACCCCAACCGGCCGAACCGGGTGTTTGCCCAGATCTCCGAGAGCCGGGTGGGCCGTTGCATCCGTACCCCTGACTACCTCTACTCGGTGTACGCCCCCGGCGTGGACGGCAACGACGCCCCCAGCGCCCAGCTCTACGCCGACGACTTCCTCTACGACCTAAAGAAGGACCCGGACGAGCTGCATAACCTGGCGGGTGACCACAGCTATGACGCCGTTCGGGACGACCTGCGCACCCAGCTTCTGGACTGGATCGAGCGGGCGGAGGGTTACCGCCCCCAAATCGTGGACGAAGCGTAACCGCTCTCCTTTCCATGCGCAAAAAGGAACGCGGGACTGGATTTTACTCATCCAGTCCCGCGTTTATCTATGCCTGCCGCACGCGCTCAGGCGATCAGATTGCGCACAATGTTGAATACAGCGATGGCCAACACGACCAGCTGGACCGCATTGAACGCCTTGTCCACCGTCTCGTCCGAGCAGCGCTTATTGAACACCGCGCCCAAAAAGCCGCCGGCGATCGCGCCCACCACCATCACTGGGGCCACCGACAGGTCGTAGACCGCGAAGCCCGTAGTCAGGGCCAGGGTGACCAGCTTGGAGATCTGGGCGAAGAGAATCGTGATAATGGAGCACACCGTGGCGGTCTTGGTGGGCACTGAGTAGAGGTAGATGATAAGCGCCACATTGATGGGCCCGCCGCCGATTCCCAGAAACGAGGAGCACATGCCCAAAAAGCAGCCCACCGCCAGCGAGACGGGGACTCCGGAGAGGGTGTGCCCCTGGATGTGGGCCTTGTTGCGCATATACAGGTAGACGCAAAGGATCAGCGCGCCCAGCACCACGTTCTGCACCACCGTCACCAGCCGCTCCGCCCCCAGAGCGGCCACGATCGCGTCCAGCATCCACTGCCCCAGGTAGCCGCCCACTACGGAGCCCACCGCCAGGGGGATAGCAATTTGAAAGGGAATGGGGGTCTTGGCAGCCATCTGCTTGCCAATGGAGACCACCGACATCGAGAAGACCGTGATGCAGGAGATCACGCCGATGGTGGCCACGTCGTAGGTCTGGAGCACATCCATCAGGGGCTTGATAATGACGCCGCCCCCCATACCTGTCATGGAGCCGGCGGTAGTAGCCCCCAGTGCGATGAGAAAATACAGGATATATTGCATGAAAAGACTCCTCTCTGCCGGGCGGGAATAAGGATTTGGCTTCGCCCCGTGACCCGGGGCGAAGCCAAAGGATCTCTATCTGCCGAAAGGGACCCACAGGATATGGCGGAAGAGCAGGATCAGCCCTCGTAACCCTTGGGATTCTTGCTCTGCCAGTTCCAGCTGTCCCGGCACATATCCTCTAGGTTGTGGGTGGCCTCCCAGTGGAGGACCTCCCGGCTCTTGGTGGGGTCGGCATAGCAGGTGGGCAGGTCGCCGGGGCGGCGGGGCGTGATCTCATAGGGAACCTTCACGCCGTTGGCCTTCTCGAAGGCGTGGACCATGTCCAGCACGCTGTAGCCGTGGCCGGTGCCCAGGTTGAACACGCCCTCGCCGGTGTGCTCCATCAGGTAGTTGATGGCGGCCACATGGCCCCGAGCCAGGTCCACCACATGGATATAGTCCCGCACGCCGGTGCCGTCGGGAGTGGGGTAGTCGTTGCCAAAAACCGAGAGGTGATCCCGGCGGCCGATGGCGGTCTGGGAGATATAGGGCATCAGGTTGTTGGGGATGTCCTTGGGGTCCTCGCCGATCATGCCGCTCTCGTGAGCGCCCACGGGGTTAAAGTAGCGCAGGAGCACTACGGACCACTCGGGGTCGGCCTTGGCCAGATCCCGGAGGATCTGCTCGCCCATATACTTGGTCCAGCCATAGGGGTTGGTGCAGTTGCCGGTCTTGGAGCTCTCGCTCAGGGGCATCTCGTTGTCCCCGGAGTAAACCGTGGCGGAGGAGGAGAAGATGATGCGCTTGACGCCGTGCTGGCGCATCACGTCGCAGAGGACCAGGGTGGAGTTCAAGTTGTTGGCATAGTACTCCAGGGGTTTGGCCACCGACTCGCCCACGGCTTTCAGGCCGGCGAAGTGGATGACGCAGTCGATCTTGTGCTCGTCAAAGATGGCGGAGAGCTTCTCGGCGTCCCGCACGTCGGCCTCATAGAAGGGGATGGTCTTGCCGGTGAGCTCCTCCACCCGCTTGAGGGAAACCGGGCTGCTGTTGCACAGGTTATCCACCACCACGACCTCATAGCCCTGGTTCAGAAGCTCCACACAGGTGTGGCTGCCGATATAGCCGCTGCCGCCGGTCACTAAAACTTTCATTTCTGGTGCTCCTCCTTCACGATCTGTTTCATCGTATCCCATTTCTGCTCCATGTCGGAGACCAGCTTGAGCTGGGTCCGGCAGCGGTCCAGGTTGTGTCCCTCATAGTGGGTGGCGAAATAGGTGTCGCCCTCCAGGTAGTCGGTCAAAAAGCGCATGCCGCACTCCAGCGTCATGGTCTTGGCGCCCAGGGGCAGCAGCTCCACCTCCAGGTCGGTCAGGCCCGGGCAGGCGGTCAAGAAGCCCTTGGTGTACACCCGGAACAGGTCCAGGGACATGGTCATCCGGCTCAGGTCCTTCTCATCCTCAGCGGCAGTGGCGGCGCCGAAGCGGATGGAGTCGCCGTAGTCGTACAGGGAGAGGCCGGGCATGACGGTGTCCAGGTCAATGACGCACAGGCCCTTGCGGGTCTTGGCATCCAGCATGACGTTGTTGAGCTTGGTGTCGTTATGGGTCACCCGCAGGGGCAGCTCGCCGCTCAGGCGCAGGTTGTGCAGGGTACCCATCTCCTCTTCCCGGGAGAGGAGGAAGTCGATCTCCTTCTGCACCGAGGCGGCCCGGCCCAGCTTGTCCGCAGCAATGGCGGCCTTGAACTTGGCATAGCGGTCCACGGTGTTGTGGAAGTTGGGGATGGTCTCGTGGAGCGTTGCGGCGGGGAACTCTGCCATCTGCTGCTGGAACGTACCAAAGGCAATGGCGCTCTCATAGAAGTCCTCCGGGGTCTCGGCCTTCTGCAGGCAGATGCTGTCCAGGATAAAGTCGTACACCCGCCAGTACTCGCCCGCCTCGTCCATGTAGTAGGGCTTGCCGTCAGTGGCGGGGACCAGATGCATGGCCCCCCGGGGGTCGCTGACCCGCTGGGCCAGGAAGCTGGTCACAGCGGAGATGTTCTCCATCAGGGCGGGCACATCGGTAAAGACGTGATGGTTGATCTTCTGGAGAATATACTCGGCCTTCTCGTCGGTAACCACCCGGTAGGTCTCGTTGATGTGGCCGCAGCCATAGCGCTCACACAGCTCCGCATTGCCCTTCAGGGCAAAATGCTTCAGGACGGTCTCGTTCATTCAGTTCCACAGCCTTTCCGGGTAAATACCCTCTTCTTTCATCTTCACAATGGCGTTCCAGACCGACTCCAGGTCCTCCCGGTAGGTCACGCCGTACCAGGTCTCGTCGGTGTGGAGCACCCGGATGCGGCCCAGCCCCTCCTGAATCTGGGCGTTGGCCACGGAGGGGAGGAAGTACTCGCACTTAATGGGGTTGACGGGCAGGTTGGCGTCCAGGAAGGCTGCAAAGCGGCTGGTAAACTGCTCCAGCATCTCCCGGCTGAAGCCCCACAGGTTCATGGACACGATGGTGTCGTCCGCCAGGGGGTAGAACGTGGTGCCGTCCTCGGTATAGGCGATGCCGTCGGGGCGCTTCTCAATGTGGGTGCGCTCCACCACGTTGGTCAGGTAGCCGTCCTTGGTCTCGCAGATGCCCCGGGCCACATGGCCGTTCTCGGTGACGGTGTTCTTGAGCAGATAACCCACCATGGCCTGCTCGTTGGGGGCGGGCTGGTCCTTCAGAAAGTCATAAATGGTCTGGAAGGCGGTGCGGCCGTAGAAGTCGTCGGCGTTGATGACGGCGAAGGGCCCGTCGATCACATCGGCGGCGCAGGCGATGGCGTGGGCCGTGCCCCAGGGCTTCTCCCGGCCCTCGGGGACGGAATAGCCCTCCGGCAGGCGGTCCAGCTCCTGGAAGGCGTAGCGCACCTCAAAGAAGGGCTCCATCCGGTCGCCCACCTGCTCCTTAAAGTCGGCCTCAATGGCGTGCTTGATGATGAACACAACCTTTTTGAAACCCGCCCGGCGGGCATCGTACAGGGAGAAGTCGATGATCTTGTGGCCCTGATCGTCCACCGGCGTGATCTGCTTGAGTCCGCCGAAGCGGCTGCCCATGCCAGCGGCCATGACGACTAACACTGGTTCATTCATAAAAGCGTCCCCCAATTCTTTTCAATTCTTTTGTGCAAAATTCCCATTTTGCACAACTTATTTGCCAGGGCCTGTCCCGTTCCATTCGGCGGCCCTTGGACTTCCGCTGCTATTATTTTACCTGCTCTGGCACAAAGCGATAGTACGATTAGTTCATTTTTTAGCAGAATCGTCCCGTTCCCTGGATTTTCTACACCGTCCGGTAGGGGCGTTTTTCATACTGCCGGCAGCGCAGGTCCCACTCCTCCTGAAACGGGGCTCCATCCTCATAGATCCACCGCTTCAGGAAGGCCGGTTCCAGGACAAACAGGCGCTCCTCAGGCAGGCGGGTGTACCGGCTATAGGAGTTTGGAAAAGCGCGCTCAAACGCCGCGCAGAAGGCCGGACACACCCCGGGCGCTCCCAGTTCCCGGCAGGTCCCCTCCACCTGGACATTCCCGGCGCACAGGGCGGCGTTGGGATTTTGGCACAGCTGCAGATACTTCCGAAAGGTCCGGTCTGTCTGGAAATAGAACCTTCTCTCCAAGATGACCACGCTCATCATCCGGGCGCTCACACGGCCTTCCGCCGCGGTGGCCAGCACCATAGCCTGGCGCCCGCCCAGCTCTTCAAAAAACCGGGCCAGCGCCGGTTCAAATGCGTCCATGGGCGTCCCCTCCTCTCCGCGCCGGACGGCAGAGTTTAAGTTTATTATACGGTACTTTGCCCCAGGGCGCAAGGGGATTCCGCCCCTCTTCTCTCGGTTGACCCGGTCTGCTATAATAGAAACGCAAACATCAAAAAACAGGGCGCAGGTGAAGCTATGAAATACGTATCCCTTTTGGTCAAGCCGGCCTCAGGCCGGTGCAATCTGCGGTGTAAATACTGCTTCTATGAGGACGTGTCCGAGCTGCGGGAGGAGCACGACCTGGGTCTGATGCCGGAGGAGACGCTGGAACGGCTGGTGCGGGAGGCCATGGACCTGGCCGAGGTGGGGGTGAGCTTTACCTTTCAGGGGGGCGAGCCCATGCTGCGGGGGCTGCCCTTCTACCGCTCCCTCATCCGGTTCGAAGAGCAGTATCGGAAGCGCGGCCTCCGCCTCTCTCACGCCATCCAGACCAACGGCACCCTGGTCAACGAGGAGTGGGCCGATTTCTTCCGCCAAAACAACTTCCTAGTGGGCGTCTCCCTGGACGGCACCCGGGAGCTCCACGACGGCAACCGGGTGGATGCCAGAGGCAAAGGCACCTGGAACGCCGTGGTGCGGGGGCTGGAGCTGCTTCAAAGGCGGGGAGTGGCGGTCAATCTCCTGTGCGTGGTCACGGGGGCGGTGGCCCGCCGGGGCCAGGCGGTCTATCAGAACCTGAAAAAGCTGGGGGTCCCCTTCCTTCAGTTCATTCCCTGCCTGGACCCCCTGGAGGGACCCCGGGGGGGCTATCCCTTCTCCCTCTCCCCCCAGCGGTACGAGAGCTTTCTAAAGACCGTCTTTGACCTGTGGTATCAGGATTGGGCGGCGGGGCAGTATGTGAGCGTGCGGCTCTTCGACGACTACGTCCACCTCCTGGCCGGGCAGAGCGCCGGTACCTGCGCCACCAACGGCTGCTGCGGGCAGTATTTCGTGGTTGAAGGGGATGGAAGCGTCTACCCCTGCGACTTTTTTGTGCTGGACCGGCTGCGGATGGGGAAGTTGGGGGAGCAGACTCTCTCCGAGCTCGCCCAGTCCCCTCTGGCCCGGGACTTCTGCCTCCGGGGCCGGGGCCATCCCGCCCAGTGCGCGGGCTGCCCCTGGCTGCCCCTGTGCCGGGGAGGCTGCCAGCGGGACTGGGTGGGGGAGGAACACAACTACCTCTGCCCCGCCCTGAAGGGCTTTTTCGCCTATGCCTATCCCCGTCTCCGGCAGATCGCCGAGCTGGAGCGGCAGGCGGCAGGGTGCTGAAAAAACGGCCCTGATTTTCCGGAAAACTCCCCCTTGACTTTCTGATTTCATATGTTATAATGGGCCCGCTGTCTCTGGAAGAGGGAACCTAAAATTGTATGACCGCTCATCGGAGGGCCTGTGATCGCAATCACACGGGCCGGAGAAGATGTCGAGTGCGCTCGGTTTCAAGAAAACCGGGCGCACTTTTTTACTCTTTTAGAAATCAGAAAAGGAGCTGAACAAACGATGAATCTGATCTTACGTTTCCTCAAACCCCACCGGAAGCTGTGCCTGCTTACCATCACTCTGTTGATTCTGGACGTGGCCGGCGCCCTGTTTATCCCCACCCTGGTGGCAGAAATGCTCAACCAGGGTACCTCCGGCGCATCCTTTGACGCGATTCTGACGACCGGTATCCAGATGGCGGTCATCTCGGTCCTGGCGGGCGTGTGCGCCATTTTAGGCGGCTATGCCTGCGCAACTCTGTCTGCCAAGGTGGGCAAGGACATGCGGGAGGCCATTTATGCCAAGTCCCTGAAGCTGTCAATCTACGACTTCCGGCACTTCGGCACCGCCTCCATCACCACCCGTACCATCTCCGATGTGACCACCATCCAGTTTGCCCGCACCAGCACCCGTCAGATGGTTCTCCCCGTTCCCTTTATCTGTATCCTGGCGATTCTCCTGACCTTCGGGCTCGATGTGGAAATGGGCCTCATTCTCTTGGCCGTCACAGCAGTTATACTGCTGCTGGCCTGGTGTATCATGCGCAGTGCCGCCCCTCTTTTCCGGAAGCTTCAGAAACTGCTCGACCGGATGAGTACCATACTGCTGGAGAACCTAACTGGCGTGCGGGTAGTTCGCGCCTTCCATAACGAAGTCCGCGAGCAGGGCCGAATGATCTCCGCTTTCTCCGACTACGCCGCCACCTCCATCAAGGCCAACCGCCTCTTTGCCAACCTGGACGGCTTATCCTTCTTCTGCATCAATTTCTTTGTAATCATTGTCTACTGGCTCAGCGGCGGGCGCATTAGTGCCGGTATCTACCAGATCGGAGACATCACAGCTGTTATTGAGTACGCTTTCCTGGTTATGTTTTTCCTGATGATGGCCCAGATGGTCATTCTCACCCTGCCCCGCGCTCTGGAATGCTGCGAGCGCGTCCGCCTCGTGTTGGACCACAGCCCGGAGATCGTGGATCTGGTGGACAAAGACCCGGAAGAGAATCCCGCTACCCCGGAGGTCCTGGCCTTATGGAAGGTGTCCTTCCGCTTTAAGGATGCGGAGGAGGACACCCTGGGCCATCTGAACTTTGTCTGCCGCCGGGGGGAAACCACCGCCATTATCGGCGGCACCGGCAGCGGTAAGTCCACCGTGGCCTCTCTGATCCTCCGCTTCCATGATGTCACCGGCGGCTCGATCCAGCTCAACGGAACCGACATCCGGGATATGACTCAGGCCTGTCTCCGGGACCACCTGGCCTATGTACAGCAGAAGGCCTGGCTCTTCTCCGGCACCATCGCTGAGAACCTGCGCTACAGTCGGCCGGACGCCACCGAGGAGGAACTGATGCACGCCGCCGCCGTGGCTCAGGCGGGCGAGTTCATCCGCTCCCTGCCCGAGGGACTGGACTCCTTTGTGGCCCAGGGCGGCGCCAACTTCTCCGGCGGCCAGAAGCAGCGCTTGTCCATCGCCCGGGCCCTGGTCAAGAAGCCGGAGCTCTACATCTTTGACGACAGCTTCTCCGCTCTGGACTTTAAGACCGACGCGGCCCTTCGCCACGCCTTGGCCGCCGAGACAAAGGACGCGGCAGTCCTCATCATTGCCCAGCGGGTCAGCTCTATCCGCCACGCCAATCAGATCATTGTCCTCCATGAGGGCCGCACGGCGGGCATCGGAACCCACGAGGAGCTGATGGAGACCTGCAAAGTCTATCAGGAAATCTACGAATCCCAGACAAAGGAGGCACAAGAAGCATGAGCGCCAAAAAGAAAATTGCTGGCATCGAGCGGGAGGTGCCCCAAAACGCCCGGAATACCGCCGCCCGGCTCTTCGGCCAGCTCCACGGCCAGCGCGTCCGCCTGACTGTCGTGGCGGTATCCATCGTCATCTATGTAGCGCTGAGCATCTGGAACCCCATGTACAGCGCCATCGTCATCGACCACCTCTGGCAGAGCATTCAGGCCGCCTGGCGAGACGGCGTCCCCTTTTCTCCCATCAGCATGGCCCCTCAGCTCATCCAGCTCACTGCTCAATACCTGCTCACCTGGCTGTTTTACTACCTGCAGTCCTACCTGATGGCCAGTGTAGCCGAGAGCCTGGTGCTGGAGCTGCGCAGCCAGATTGCCCGGAAGCTCAACCGGCTTCCCCTGCGCTTTTTCGACCAGAATTTGGCCGGTGAGATCCTCAGCCGGGTCACCAGCGATCTGGATAAGATCTCCGAAGTGCTCCAGACCGGCCTTTTGAAGCTCATTGTGGCCATTGGCACCATCATCGGCTCTCTGATCGTTATGTTCCATTATAGCGTACCCCTGACAGGCCTCTTCCTGGTCTTTATGGTCATTGGCATGTGTATCACTAATGTGGTAGCTCGGAAAAATCTGACCTGTGCAACCGAGCGTCAGGAGACCATCGCTGTTCTCACCGGTATCGTGGAGGAGTATTACAACGGCCGCAACGTCATCAAGGCCTATAACCACGAGAATGAGTCCATCCGCAGGGTTTCCGAGGCGGCGGAGGCTAACCGGTCCGCCAACCAGAAAGCCGACTTCCTCACGAACTGTGTCAACCCCCTCATCCGTCTTCTCACCCGCCTGGCCCAGGTGGTCATCGCGGTTATCTCCGGCCGGGCCATGCTCAGCGGGACCATGTCGGTGGGCGTGGCCCAGGCTTTCTTCCAGTATGTGAACCAGACCGCCGAGCCCCTCACCGAGGCATCCTACATGATCAATTCCCTTCAGGCTGCCCTGGCCTCCGCCGAGCGTACCTTCGAGCTGCTGGACGAGGAGGAGGAAATCCCCGACCCCGTCCATCCCAGTCTGGTGGAGCGGGCCAAGGGCCGCATTGCCTTCGAGCATGTATGCTTCGGCTACGAGCCCGGGCGCATCCTCATGAAAGACATCAGCTTCACCGCCCAGCCGGGGCAGAAGATCGCCGTGGTGGGCTCCACCGGCGCGGGCAAGACCACCCTCATCAATCTGCTCATGCGTTTTTATGAGGTCAACGGCGGCCGCATCACGGTGGACGGCGTACCCACTGCGGAGATGACCCGCTCCGGCCTGCGCCGGAATTTTGGCATGGTCCTTCAGGACACCTGGCTCTTCGGCGGTACCGTGGCGGAAAACATCGCCTACGGCAAACCGGATTCCACCCGCGAGGAGATCGTCGCCGCCGCGAAGGCCGCGAAGGTCGATTACTTCATCCGCACCATGCCCAACGGCTACGACACCATGCTGGACAACGAGGCGGCCAACCTCTCCGCCGGACAGCGGCAGCTGCTGACCATCGCCCGGGTCTTCCTGTGCGACCCGCCTATCATCATCCTGGATGAGGCCACCTCCAGTGTGGACACCCGCACTGAGGCCGAAATCGGCAAAGCCATGAAGCAGCTCATGGAAGGCCGTACCAGCTTCGTCATCGCCCACCGCCTCTCCACCATCCGGGATGCGGACATCATCCTCTTTATGGAGCACGGCAACATCATCGAGCAGGGGGACCACAAGAGCCTCCTGGCCAAAAACGGAGCCTACGCCGCCCTGTACTACAGCCAGTTTGAATAAAAAAAGCGTGCCGCGCAGGCTTGCGCGGCACGCTTTTTCGCTTATTGATCTCTGGTACGGGAAATCAGGGCATGTAAATGCCGCCGTTGGGCGAGATATACTGGCCGGTCATGTACTTGTCCTTGATGAGGAACTCCAGCGCCATGGCGATGTCCTGCACGTCGCCGATCTCGCCCAGAGGAATCCCCATCTTCAGCGCAGCCACCTCGTCCTGGTTGACGCCGCGGAGCATATCGGTCCAGATCATGCCCGGGCAGATGCAGTTGAAGCGGATGCCCTGCTTGCCGAACTCCATGGCCAGGGCCCGGGTCATGCCAAGCAGGCCAGCCTTCGAGGCGCAGTAATCCGCCTGGTTGACCACGCCCATCAGGCCGCCGATGGAGGAAGTGCTCACCACGCAGCCACTGCCCGCCTTGACCATGTAGGGCACCACGAAGTGGCACATATGGAAGGCGCTGATAAGGTTGGTCTCCAGCACCGCCATGTACTTCTCCCGGGGCAGCTCACACCAGGGCGAGTTATTGGTGATGCCGGCATTGTTCACCAGCACATCGATCTGGTCCCCGAAGTAGCCGGCGGCCGTTTGGACCAGCTTTTCGCAGTCCTCATACTTGGAGACATCCGCCTGGACCGCCCAGCCGTTCACGCCGTACTGGTCCTTCAGCTTGCCGATGAGGGCCTCCGTCAGGGCTTTGGAGCGGTCAGAGTGGTAATTGATGACCACATTGTAGCCCATCTCGCCCAGCTTCATGGTCATAGCCTCGCCAATGCCCCGGGACCCTCCCGTGATAATTGCATTCTTCATGGATAAACACTCCTTTCATTCTTCCAGTTTTGTTTATTATAACTCGCAGTTTAACTTTTGTAAATACCTTTTTGGACATTTTTTATACCAAATTTTTTATTTAATAATGATTATAGTTTCTTTTATTTACTGCTCTTTTTACCCTCTCTTTGTGCGATAACTATACAAAACAGCCGGAGAGAGCATCCTACTCTCCCCGGCCGCACCCATTGGAACAGGCCTACTTGGCGATGAAATTGAGAAACTGCTGCAGGCGGGGATTCTCCGGATGGTCAATGATCTCTTCCGGCGTGCCGTCGGCGGCAATGCGTCCCTCGTCCATAAAGAGCACCCGGGTGGCCACGTTCCGGGCAAAGCGGATCTCATGGGTCACCAGAATCATGGTCTTCTCCTCCTCGGCCAGGCGCTTGATGGTGTTGAGCACCTCACCCACCAGCTCCGGGTCCAGGGCCGAGGTGGGCTCGTCAAAGAGGAGCACGTCGGGCTCCACCGCCATAGCCCGGGCAATGCCTACCCGCTGCTGCTGGCCGCCGGACATCTTGGAGGGATAGAAGTCCTTCCGGTCCAGCATACCCACTTTGTCCAGCAGCTCCAGGGCCCGGGCCTCCGCCTCAGCCTTAGGGCGCTTCTGAACGGTGACCATGGCCTCCATCACGTTCTCCTTGGCCGTCATGTTTTTAAAGAGATTATAGTTCTGGAACACCATAGCCGAGTGCCGGCGCAGGTCCCGGACTTCCTTCCGGGTATAGTGATTGGCATCCACCGTGGTATCGCCAATGCGGATGGTCCCCTTTGTGGGCACGCACAGGTAGTTTAAACAGCGCAGCAGGGTAGACTTGCCCGTACCGGAGGGACCCAGGATGGCCACCACCTCGTTTTTGTGGATGTGGAGATTGATATCCTTCAAAACTTCCGTGTCGCTGCCGAAGGTTTTGGACAGATTTTTGACTTCGACCATCAAGGCGCCTCCTTCTATTTGGTTGCAGCTTCCGCGCCGGCCTTTGCCGGCGCGGAAGCTTGCTCGTTCACACTCTGTTAGTGGGTGGCGGTGAGCCACTGGTCGCTGATGAGGGTGGTCATGTCCTCGCCCATATACTTGGTGACAATCTCGGAGACGGTGCCGTCGGCCTGCATCTCAGCCAGGACCTCATTGATCTCGTCCCGCAGGGCAATGCCCTCCTCGGTATCCGCGAACCACCAGCCCACGTTGTTGCCGAAGAGCTGCTCGTCCAGCTGCCGGAACTCCAGACCCTGGGCCTCCTGGGCCTGGAGGATGTTGGAGACGGTGTTGGCGTAGGCGTCCACACGGCCCAGGTCGCAGTCCTGGAAGCCGGCGGAGCTATCCTCATAGGTAACCACAGTCCAGTCGTAGTCAGGGGCCATCTCCTCAATGGTGGTCTGGCAGGCCTGTCCAGAGGTCACGCCGATGCTGCAGCCCCGCAGGTCCTCCAGCGTCTGATAAGGACTGTCGGGCTTGACGATGATGACCTGGGCATCGGCATAGATGGGGTCGGAGGCCACATAGCTCTCCAGCCGGGCCTCGGTGATGGCATAGCAGTTGGCAGCCACGTCGGTGCGGCCAGACTCCATCTCTCCGAACACGGAGGCCAGGTCGCCCAGCTGCTTGACCTCAATGGTCCAGCCGGTGCGCTCCCCCACCTCGGCCCACAAGTCGGCCTCAATCCCCGTCCAGGTACCGTCGGCGTCAATAAGGGAATAGGGCAGGCCGTTGCCTACGGTGCCCACAATGACGGTGCGGGTCTCCTCAGCAACCTGGCCGCTGTCCTCCCCGGCGTCGGGCACGGGAGTAGTAGATGCGCTTCCGCCGCCGCAGGCGGAGAGCATGGTCAGGGCCAGAGCAGAGGCCGCAGTCACAGCGATCAGTTTCTTTTTCATGGTTTGGTTCCTCCATACAGTCATTGGCAAAAAAGTGGTTTTCTTTCTCATCCGCCGCAGTACGGCAGAACAAGACCGTTTAATAGGCGGCATTACACCGCTTCTCCAGGCGTTTCTGGACAAAGGTCATGCACAGGGTAATGACCCAGTAGATGAGCATCACGCAGGCGTAGCTCTCGAAAAATTTAAAAGTAGATGTGGACTGGATCTTGGCCTCGCCCATCACATCCCGCAGGCCAATCAGATAGGCTAGGGAGGACATTTTAAAGAGGTTGATGAGATCGTTGAACAGGGGCGGCAGAGCCACCCGGAAGGCCTGGGGCACCACGATGCGGGTGGTGAGCTGGAAATTATTCATGCCCAGGGACATGGCCGCCTCGTGCTGGCCGATGTCCACCGACAGCAGGGCCGCCCGGATGGACTCGGACATAAACGCCCCCATATTCA